>CAZPBD010000051.1:0-19785 GCA_964584655.1 uncultured Pseudobdellovibrionaceae bacterium
GCACTAAAGCCAGCTCCCCAATAAAAAGTCAGAATCAAAAACAGAATCCAAAAATGGGGCTGAGAACCCAAGGCAAAAAACACCAGTGGTATAAAAGTGATGCCTTGAAGAAGAGCAAGTGTTCCCACCCAAACTTTATGATTTTTAAAGGCACGTAAGGCTTCGGTGCTGAGAATTTGTAAAAATGCCCCTGACAAAAGGGGCATGGTCGCAATCAGGCCTGCCATCCATTCCGACAAACCCAGGGACAAAACATAGGCTGGCAAGTAGGACTCACCAGCTCCGACCATCAAGGCGTATAAAAAAGAATCAAACAAACTTAAGTTTAAGCTTTTTGTGATCTGATTTTGCGTGACGGCCTCTTCACTCATAAATAACTTTTAAGATTTTTTCTTTTCCTTTTTGCGCATTTCTTTTTTCTCTTCAATTTCACTGCTGCAAGCCGCGCTCAGTTTTTCTTTGTTGTCCCTCATGCATTTCATAATGCGCCCTTTACCAGGCCCGACATCCGCACAATAGGTTTCAGCATCTTCTTGGCAGGCTTCTTTTAAGTCTTTTCGGGCTTCTTTCATTTTAGCCCGATGACTTTTACAAGCCTCACCCAGGCTCGCTTCATTTTCCTTCATGCATTTAGCAATTCGGCCTTCACCTTTTTCAATGCCTGCGCAAAGTTTTTCACGGTCTTCAGCACAAGGTCCCTTGGCAAAACCAATTGAAGAAATAAACAAAACACTCAAAGTTAACATTTTGAACATAAAAAAACCTCCTGTGATTGATCTTATATTCATAAGAGTTCACAGGAGGAATCAGGCATTCTCAAGAGAGAATTAGGTCACTAGACTTTAGTTTCCGATCAATGCAATCAATTGCGCAATCAACAAGGACACAACACTCATGACCTTAATCAAGATGCTGACACCTGGGCCAGACGTATCTTTGAAAGGATCGCCCACTGTGTCGCCAACTACGGCTGCTTTATGAGCATCTGAACCTTTGGGGTGACCTGGAAGACCACCCTTTTCAATAAATTTCTTCGCATTGTCCCAAGCTCCACCGGCATTGGCCATGAAAAGAGCCATTGTTGCACCCACAGCTAAGGATCCAGCTAAAGCTCCGGCAAGTGCGGCAGGACCTAAAACAAAACCAATCACAACTGGAGCCAGCACCGCAATAAGTCCAGGTACAATCATTTCCAAAAGTGCGGCACGAGTGGCGATGTCCACGATGCGAGCAGGCTCAGGTTCGGCTTTACCCTGAAGCAGTCCTGGAATTTCTTTAAACTGTCTGCGAATTTCCTCGACGATGGCACCCGCTGCACGGCCCACGGCCATCATTGTTGTTGAACCTACTAAGAAAGGAAGAATCGCACCAAGCAAAAGACCGATCAAAACACCAGAAGTTGTGAGATCCAAAGAGATCGCAGCCATTCCTGCTTTGGCACGTACGTGATTTACTTCCATGTTAAAAGCAGAGAAAAGGGCCACAACTGTTAAAATTGCTGAACCGATGGCAAAACCTTTTCCGATGGCAGCAGTTGTGTTTCCAACTGAATCCAATTCATCAGTGATCGCACGAACTTCTTTTCCTAGTCCGGACATTTCAGAGATTCCACCCGCGTTGTCTGCGATGGGACCGTAAGCATCCACTGTCATCACAACTGCAGTTCCTGCAAGCATTCCCACAGCGGCCAGTGCAATTCCATAAAGACCTAAAGCAGAGTCTGCAAAATAAGCAGCCGCAACCACAATCAAAGTGGGGATCGCAACGGATTCCATACCCACGGCAAGTCCACGGATAATTCCTGTTGCAGGACCCGTGAGATTCGCTTGAGCCACAAGTCTGATGGGTTTTGCAGCTGTGTAGTACTCAGTGATAAGACCGATCAAAGCTCCACCGATGGCTCCACTTGCAAGCGCCAAAGTCACACCTTGAGAAACACCCAATGTGGGCATCAAGAAGTAGCTGACGATCGTGAGTAAAACGGCAGGGATCATCAAAGATAAACGAAGAACAACGGCCGGGCGCATATTTTTAAGCATGCGAGTAATGAAAATCACAGCTAAAGAAATAATCAAACCAACAGCAGATAAAAAGAGCGGAAGGCCAACAGCCATTTGTCGAAGTTCAACTTCAGCTGCTTGAGGCATCAAAGATTGAATGCCAGCCGCTGGAATGGTCAGAGCAATCGCCATTGCAGCAACAATCGCCGCCACCATGGACTCATAAATATCAGCTCCCATTCCTGCTACGTCACCGACGTTGTCGCCCACGTTATCTGCGATCACACCAGGATTTCTTGGGTCATCTTCAGGGATTCCTTCAATGACTTTTCCAGCGATGTCCGCACCCACGTCCGCGGCTTTTGTGTAAATACCGCCCCCGATACGAGCAAAGAGAGCGATGGAAGAAGCACCCACTGCAAAAGCGTGAAGAACAGTTCCTACATTTTCTTGACCTTGATAAACCAAATACAAAGCACCAAGACCGATCAAACCGAGACCTGCAACGGAAAGTCCCATCACAGCTCCACCATCAAGTGCGATCAAAAGTGCGTTGGGCTTAGATCCCAAATTAGCAGCTTGAGTGGTTCTGACGTTTGCAAAAGTAGCCGCTTTCATTCCGAAGAATCCAGCAAGCAAACTTAAAAATGCACCCAAAACAAACCAAATAGCGGATTCAGCACCCAAGGCGAACCAAAGAGCGACAGCTACGATCAAGGCATAGACCGATAAAACTTTATATTCACGAACAAGAAAAGCCATGGACCCTTCGCGGATGTACGAGGCAATTCGGTTCATGGTTTCGTTTCCTGTGGGTTGTGCTTTCACTCGGAAGTAAAAAACAAGGGCCACAAGTAGACCAACGATTCCGGAAATAACAGGCAACAGTGCGTATGAGGACATGATGTAAAAATCCTTTCAGCTAATGACAAATTTGGTGAGCCACTTGTGATACAGGGGCCCCACGAGGTTCGTCCACTTTTAACGCGTAGCTTTAGGATTTATAAATTTCTTAGGAAGCCTGTTTTTTCGCGACTTTAGGAACTTGTGAACTCTGATCATAGCGATCAATCAACGAGTTCAAATGATTCTGAGCTTTGTATCGGCTCAGGCCTTGGACTTCATCTTTTTGAATATGCACTTCACCGACACCTTGGCGAAGCAATCGATCTTTTTGATTGGCTTGAAAGATCGAACCCTTGGGCGTGTAAAGGATATACTTTTTATTGGTTGGTAAATAAATGTACAGATTAAATTCCAGGGGTTGTCCGGCTTCCACTTCGGAAGTTTTCACAGAAGCCATCGAGGCTTCCGCTGACATCCCCACTTTTGTTTGAGCCTCTGCAAATGGGAAAAAGGCCATGGCCACTTCATCACCTTTATGAACAGATTTTCTTAAGAACTGAGCGTATTCCAATGCCCAACCCTCAAAATCCACCCGCTTCACTTTCACTTGCATGTTCGCATCGTTTTGAACGGGCTCACCTGCATCCACTAAAAATTTCATCAGCCGAGTTCGAACGAGCTCAACAAACTCATCATCAATCTTTTTATCTTTTCCAAGAGCTGCCACTAAGTAGCCGCTAAATTTTGGACTCTCGACAACAATGCAAGCCAAATGGGTGTTGTCTTCAAGGTGAGTCTCGACTTTTCCATCCCCTTTGATGGCCGTCTCATCCAAGGTTTTATTCACACCTTTAACAAAGACTGAGTCCTCGTTAAAAATTCCACCCTGTTTAACTTTTGTTGTGCCAACGGGAACTTGAGATTGTCTTGGTTCTTTTTTTGAGTTTTGTGGGTTGAGGATCAAAGCCTCGCTGGCCTTTGTCGGATCATATTCAAGTGAATTTGGACCATTTGAATCCGGTTGATCAGGATTATAACCACCCTCATTTCGACTTTTAGCTCTGCCGATCATGATGTCTTTTTTATTCTTTTCACCCGGATTCAAAGTCATGGATCCAGAGCCATGGCCTTCTGGATTGTAATCTGGATTTTGTCTGTCTTTTTTTTCTGAAAGCGGAACCCAAAGACTTTCATCCGCATCTGTTGATGGCCCAGGCGGTTGATAGCTTTGCGAGTTTGATCCTTTAGCTTGTTGTTGATTCATTGATCCTGAGTGGGCGATGCCTGAGCTTTGCATGAAGCTCGCATTTGCATCTGAATTGGCTGCAGAGCCCTGGTAAGCTGGCCCCTGATGACTTCCTGATTTTCCAGGTTGAGATAAATTCAAATTATTGAGAGCCACTCCATCAGATCCCGAGTCATCATCATTGAGCTGCATCAGTAATTTTTCAGCTAAATCCATTCCCGGTTCTTGTTGTTGCGATTCCCCGGAACTGGCTTTGACATTCACAAAACCTGAACCCGAGCGATCACTGCCATTCTTAATTTCCACTTTAAAGTTATTATTGTCTTTTTGAGTGTGAGTGGTCTCTGGCTTGTGTTTGCTGGCATTTTCTAGATCACGTAAATACTTATTCACAGCTCGCTCGATGGCAGGTCCTGTGAGCGGCGGATTGATTTTGTACTCGACGCCTGAATCCATCAAAGCTTTGAAGGAAGCGGTTGTGGATTTTTCTGCAAACGTCATCACACACGAGGGAAATGCAGACATGATCATTTTCGGAAACTTCGACATTTTTTTATTCGAGTGATCCACAGTGATCAGAACAAATGCCGGTTTCAATTTCATCAAATGCATGATGGCGGATTTCATGTCGTGGGTTGAAACCACATTCCATTCACGATTTTTTAAAAACTGCTCAACACCTTTCAGACCATTCGGTTCTGATTTCACAATGAGCATTGTTTTTGCTATTGATTCCGACATGATATACTTTTCGGCACTTTGAAATATTAAATTCAGTCTATTTTGAGACGAACAGACATTCGTCTAAAAGTGTCTCAAAATCATCCAAATCGGCCGGTGATGTAGTTCTCAGTTCTTTTATCTTGAGGATTGGTGAAAAGTTTTTGGCTTTTGCCCTTTTCGATGATCTCTCCGGCTAGCATAAAGACCGTGTCATCCGAGCAACGGGCTGCCTGATGCAAATTATGAGTCACCATCATCACGGTCACTTGTTTTTTAATTTCACTGAGCTGTTCTTCGATGTGGGCGGTGGAAATAGGATCCAGAGCACTGGTGGGCTCATCGAGAAGCAAAACTTCGGGCTCGACGGCTAAGGCCCGTGCAATACAAAGCCGCTGCTGCTGACCACCGGACAATGAAAGTGCCGAGTGAGTCATACGATCAGAAACTTCAACCCAAAGCCCCGCCTGTTTTAATGCGGCTTCCACTCGGTTGCTGAGTTCTGTTTTATTTTTCAGACCCCGAAGTCTAAGGCCATAGGCCACATTTTCAAATAAACTTTTTGGAAAAGGATTGGGTTTTTGAAAAACCATTCCCACTCGCTGCCTGACCCACAGGGGATCCATATCATCACTCAGTAGATTTACATTCTGTGGTTGCAGCATAATTTTACCAGAAGCCGCGGCTTCGGGGATCAACTCATGCATCAGATTCACACAACGAAGTAGAGTGGTCTTTCCACAACCGGAGGGTCCCATCAAAGCTGTCACTTTTTTTTCTGTCACATCCAGGAAAATATTTTTTAAAACCTGTTGAGATTTATAAAAAAACTGTAAATTTTGAACACTAAGCTTTGAGGTTTCTACCATTTGACTGATTTCCTAACACGGATTCGGATATAGATCGCAAGTAAATTTAAAGACAAAGTGAGAAATAAAAGAATCACACCGGCAGCTGCGGCATTCACGTGAAAGGCCGGTTGCGGGCGACTCAACCAATTGAACAACTGAATTGGCAAAACTGTAAAAGGATCCATTAAAGACTTTGGTAAAAAAGCAATGTAGGTCAAAGCGCCAATGGTAATCAGTGGCGCTGTTTCCCCGATGGCCCGAGAAAGCGCCAAGATAACACCGGTCATGATTCCACTGAGGCTGCTGGGAAGTTGATAGTAAATTAAAGTTTGAAAGCGAGTGGCTCCCAATGCAAAAGAAGCTTCCTTTAAATTAGGCGGCAAAGCCCTGAGGGCCTCACGGGAAGACACGATCACAATGGGGAGCACAAGCAAACTTAAAGTCAGTCCCGCAGTTAAAAGGCTGGCTCCCAAACGAAACTGATGCACAAAAATTCCTAAAGCCAAAAGACCATAAAGAATGGAAGGCATGGCAGAAAGATTTAAAATATTGAGTTCAATCAGGCGGCTCATGCGCCCGGGCTTTGCGTATTCTTCTAAATAAATGGCAGCTGAAACTCCGACTAAAATTGTCATGACAGCAGTGATCAGCATCACAAAAATGGTTCCCACCCAAGCCGACAGCAGACCTGCCTCTGAAGGTCTTCTTGAGGGGAAAGATGTCAGAAAATTGAAATCAATTCTAGATCCCCCACGAATCACCAAATCGAAAATCAAAGTCAGAAGAATAATCAAAGCCAGGCCAAGACCTAAAA
This sequence comes from uncultured Pseudobdellovibrionaceae bacterium, assembly GCA_964584655.1. Classification (GTDB taxonomy): domain Bacteria; phylum Bdellovibrionota; class Bdellovibrionia; order Bdellovibrionales; family Bdellovibrionaceae. The sequence goes on from CAZPBD010000051.1 coordinate 6,478, forward strand.
GCCCTAAAATTTTCATTAACTGATTTAAAATTTTTCTGTGAGTTGTTGAGGTTTCCATTTTTAAAAAGACTTCCTGATGCGACTTCTGAACTGCAGTGCCAGAAAATTAAAAACCAGAGTCATCAAAAGCAAAGTTAATCCCACAACAAAAACAGTTTGATAGCCTAAGGACCCATGGGGCAAATCACCGAGTGCCACTTGCACCATAAAAGCTGTCATGGTCGCTGCGGGCTCTGTGGGATCCAAAGTCCAATGGGGTTGCTGACCAGCTGCGATGGCCACCACCATGGTTTCTCCGATGGCACGGGACACTCCTAGAATGCAGGCTGAAATAATTCCGCTGGAGGCAGATGGCAAAATCACTTTCCAAGTGGTTTCCCACACGGTACCGCCCAAAGCTTGAGAGGCCTCTCGAAGACTTGAGGGCACCGCCTGCAAAGCATCTTCAGATAAAGAAACAATCAGTGGCAAAATCATAAAGCTCATCGTAAGGCCTGCTGCGAGCAAACTAAATCCCGGAAGACTTGGAATCAATTTCTGCAAAAACGGAGTCACCACAAGAAGTGCAAAGTAGCCAAAAATAACGGAAGGAATTCCCGCAAGTAATTCGATCACGGGTTTAATCATTTGCCGCATTCGAGACGACATAAATTCGCTCATGGTGGCTGCAATTAAAATCCCCAAAGGCACAGCTACGATACAGGCAATAAAAGTCGTCATCAATGTGCCAAGCAAAAGAGGTTGAATGCCAAATTTGGCGTCAGAAAAAAGCGGCGTCCATTCTTTTTCAAACAGAAATTCAGCCAGCCTGACCTGCTGAAAAAACGGCCAAGATTCCCAAACAAGAGTGAGCACGATCCCTGCTGTCACAGCGATGGAAAGGTATGCGCAGGCGGCAAACCACGTTTCAAAAATTTTCTCGACCCAGCCCCGAGACTGGCGAGTGCCTAGCTTTGAGCTCAATTTTTTTCTTTCGAAAGCAAGTCTTCGATTTTCATTCCCACTTGAGAGTGACCTTTAAAAACCGTGCCCCACTTTTCATTGGTGAGATTTTTTTGAACCACAGAGTACGTGGCCTCTGGCAACGGAATCATCTGAATTTCTTCAGCCAATGATTTACTTTTTTGAAGATAAAATTCAGCGAATTTTTTAACTTCTGCGCGCTTCAAAGACTTTTCGCTGATGTAAATAAACAAAGGTCTTGAAAGAGGGGCATAGTTGCCACTGATCACTGATTCCTTTGAAGGTGCTTGTTTTTTGCCCTTGTAAATCACAGGTATGGCTTTGAGTTTGGCCGAGTTTTCTTCGAAGTAATGAAGTGGCACGTAACCAAGGGCATTTTTCTCGCGGGAAACACCCATCACCAAAGTGTTGTCGTCTTCGCTGGCTGTGTAGTCCCCACGTGAGGATTTACTTTTTCCGTTGATGGCCTCAGTGAAATAATCAAAGGTTCCCGAATCAGAACCCGCTCCAAAAAAGGCCACAGGTGCATCGGGCCATGTGCTTCTGATTTGATTCCACTTTTTAATCTGACCTTGAGCACTGGGCTGCCAAGCTTTTTTGAGCTCTTCCACAGTGATGTCTTGGGCGAAAGTGTTTGAGGGGTGAACCACGATGGCAATGGCATCAAAAGCCACGGGCAACTCTAAAAATCGAATGCCACTTTTTTTGCAGGCTTGAATTTCAGATTCTTCAATGGGACGAGACGCATTTTGAACATCAGAATCTCCGCGGCAGAATTTTTTAAAACCACCACCCGTGCCAGAAATTCCCACAGTCACTCTGATTTTGGGATCTGCTTTTTGGAACTCTTCAGCCACTGCTTCAGTCAAAGGAAAAACCGTGCTGGATCCATCCACTTTCACCATTTGGGCTTGGGCGAGAGACAGGGTCATAGAAAAAGCAGCAATAACAGAGTTCATTTTAAGTCCTTTGGTTTCGAATTTTTAAAACAGGTCATAGTATTCGGAAAGCCCGGGATCCGCCAATTCAAGATTGTGTTCAGATTTCAAGTGCCAAAACGGCACTGAAACATCTCAAAAACCGTGGCCCCGTGCTTGCTAAATCAAAGATTGGGGGAATTCATGATCAAAATAATCTTCATCGCCGTGCAATTACTGCTTTTACAAAATCTTTGGGCCCAAAACAGCCCTCAAGACGTCAGAATTTTAAATGTCGCACTCAGCGGCTCTGGCTGTGACATGGAAAATGTGGCGGTCAGTTTGTCGCCGGATGCCACCGATGTGTCTTTGCTTTTTGACTCTTACTTGGCTGAAGTCGGACCTGGCTCTATCAACCCCAATCAAAAAACCATGATTAAAAACTGTCAAATCACCATGGATGTTCTGGTTCCGATGGGATGGCAAATGGCCATCAGATCTGTGGATTACCGGGGCTTTGCTTCAATTCCAGAAATTGGAGCCACGGCCTTTCACAGGTTTACCATTATGCAAACGGGTGCTCCCATCGTTTCCATGCGAGAGGCCACACTGGTTGGCCCCTTCAATGACGACTACTATGTGAAATCTGAAATCAAACCTGAGCGGCTCACTTGGTCCAAATGCCACTCACAAAATCGCACGCAAATTCATTTGATGTCACAGCTCGGAGTTCGCGCAAACCCCAGAGCTTCAAGGCCTGAGCAAATCATGATCGCACTGGATTCTAGTGACATCAGTTACCAGCAAAACATGGGTGTTGAATGGAGAATTTGTCCCTCCAATGGAAGACCTCCAGGAACTCCGCCGGGAAGACCTAATCCTCCCCGATTTCCAGATCCCAGAAGGCCTCGATAAAAACTTAAAGTAGTTGATGAGTTATTTTTTACAAACCGCAGGTCTGCTTTGACTAATGGATCTTTAAAACCTAAAGCAGACCTCTATGAAAAAATTGATTTTAGTCTTCGGATTTTTAAGCTCTTTAGCTCTTGCCCACGATGTTAATTTAGATGACCTGATGACACCCGATGAAATCGAGCAAGAGTTTTCAGATCAAGTGACATCCATCACAAGTTTTGTTGAAACCTTCGCTCAACCTTTAAGCCCCCAAAGAATACTAACCCCGCAGGAATCCTTCGAGCTTTACGGCGTTCAATGGAAAAAAATGTACCCGCTCGTGGTTGTCATTAACAAAGCCAAACAGGGCCCCACAGCTCAAAGAATGATCGTTTATAAAAACGGGCAAAAATCTGGCACCTACGTGGTTTCCACTGGCCGAGAAAAATGGGAAACATCAAAAAGCGGAAAGCGCTATTTCACACGAACGCCCACGGGATGGTTCACTCCCACCCGCCTAGTGAAAAATCACTATTCCAGAACTTGGCAAGCACCCATGGATTATTCGATTTTCTTTATTGGTGGCATCGCCACTCATGCGGCCGTGAAATCATCAGAGCGGGATCTTGGAAAAAGAGCCTCTGGTGGTTGTATCAGACTTTTGAGATCTCAAGCCCGAGATTTATTTGAAGCTTCTCAGCGTGCGGGCCAAAAAGTGGTGCCTCGGTTTGATCGCTCAGGCCGACCACTTTACAATTCGGCTCGAACAAAGGTGCTCACAACAAAACAGTTTCAAACATTGATTGTTGTTGTGGATCAGCCCGGTCGCTAATTCGGATTACCAGCCCGCAAGTCTTCTTCGCTTGCGCTTAGGTGTGGTTGATTTTGATCCTGATTGATCATTGTTATTCGAAGTGTTTTCAGTTGTTGATGTTGTGGTTAATTCCATTTGCAAATCTCCCTTATCAGAAGTGGATCCAACATATGACTAGACTCTCTGCACTAGCCAGCTTTGGCTGGATGTGTTTGGTCCAAAGTCGGGTTTTGACACAAAATTTCTAAGAAATATTATGTTGCAATGTGTGATCTGCAATCGTTTAGATTTGAGCTTGCTCCCGCTCACTGAAAGACCCTATTCTGTGCACCTTATGGATACATCGCTGACTTCACTTATGATCATCGCTAGCACCAGTCTCTTGATAGGCTGCGGGCTGGGTTATTTGATTTTTAGAAACTTTCGAAAATACATCATCGCAAAAGCTCAAGAAGAAGCCGCTGAACTGATTCAAGAAACGCAAAGCGATCTGGAATTGTTGAAAATTGAACAGCAAGAAAAAAAGGCCGAGATCGAACTCGAACTTTGGACAAAATCTGAAAATGAGCTTCTCAAAATTGAAGAAAAAGTCGAAGACCTTCAAACCCTAGCGGAAGAGAAAAAAAAGAAGTTGGATGATCGCCACAGTGTCGCTCGCGGTGAACTCAAAGAGCGCGAAAATCAGATCAAAGAAAAAGAAAAGAATTTGGAAAATGCCAATCACCAATGGCAGTCCCGAAAAGAAGACCTCAAATCCCTGCAGGGGCAGATCATCGAAAAAATCTTAAAAGTGTTTCAGCTCAATTCTGCAGAAGTTTCTCAAAAAATTCAATCCGAGCTCGAGCAAGAATCCATCAAAAGAGCTGAGCGATTTTTAGAGTATTACGACGAAGAACTCAAAGACACCGCAGAAGCTCAGGCAAAACAAATTTTGGATGCAGCTTTAGATCGATTCGTCAGACCCTATTGTTCCGAGCGAGGCATTGGCTCTGTCAGTCTTCCGGATCAGGCGTTTTTTCAAAGCTTGAATCATCCAGAAATTATCACCGCTCTGCAGACCTCTTGCGGTTGTGATATTATCTTAGACGAAGGCCAAAGCCATGTGGGTGTCGCAGGATTTGACCCTGTCCGAAGGGAACTCACTCGGCGAGTGCTTGAAAGACTGATTAAAAATCGCAGAGATCTAACTGTGAACGGCATCACTCGGTTGGCCGAACAAACAAAAAAAGAATTGTTCCGACAAATTCAAAACGATGGTGATCAAATTGCCAAAGAATTAAAACTGACAGATCTGCATCCTGAAATCAGGCAAATGATGGGAAGTCTTCGGTACCGATATTCCTTCACTCAAAACCAATATTTTCACTGCGGTGAAGTGGGTTGGCTTGCGGGCTTGCTGGCCAGCGAGCTCGGTGGTGACATTAAAAAATCTCGCAGATCAGGCCTTCTTCATGACATTGGAAAGTCCATGGACCACGCTGTTGACGGTGGACATGCCATGATCGGTGCAGACTTCATTGAAAAGCGCGGAGAAAAAGCGGACATCGTTCATAACGTTCGTGCCCATCACTTTGATGTCACACCCTCCACGCCTGAGGCTTTCATCGTGATCGCAGCTGATGCGATTTCTGGAGCTCGTCCTGGGGCTCGAAGATCTACCATTGAATCCTACAATCAAAAAGTCACAGAACTCCAAGACATCGCCCATAGCTTTGATGGTGTAACAGATTGTTTTGTTTTAAATGGCGGACGAGAGTGCCGCGTGGTTGTGAACTCACGAAAAATTTCAGACTCTGTGGCTTTAGATTACTCTCATAAAATTGCTCAGCGAATTGAAAGCGAGTGCAGTTACCCGGGGCACATCAAAGTTGTGATCGTTCGCGAAACCTACGTCAGCGAATCCACTTCTCCGAAATAAATAAGTTACTGTAATCCAATGATTCGAAACTGATAAAGATTTTGGCCCTGATCGGTCAGAAGTTCGATTCGATGGGTGCCGATGTCTCTTTCACTCACAGATCTGATCACCCGGGATTGAAACCAGCTGATGCAATTTTCCTCGCTGCCATTGGGAGCAAAGTATGTGCATGATTTCATATTCTTATCAAAATTTTTAAACTCATAACCAATCATCGAGGTTCGACTCAGCACAAGAGGTTCTGTTGATTGAATCAAGCCTGACTCACCTTTTTTGAAAGTTTGTGTCAGCAGTAATTGCTGGTGCCCTGCTCCCGCTTTTTGATGATGAAAAATAAACTCAGGTGGTTTGACAACGATGGCATCCACTGCAAAGACGGCGGTCTCGACTTCTTTCGTCTTGAATGTTCGCCACTCGGTTTTGTAGAACCGATATTTGAGATCTGCTGTTTTAAGTGCGATTGAACTGATGTCTCTTTGGGTCCAATCGATCATGACATCTTGATCCGAAAAATCTGCCAGATCAGCACCGTAAGTCACAACACGGTCAAATGACTTTGAGTTCACTAATTCCAGCTCTAAGACATCTTTGTCGAGCAAATCAAACCGAATGGCATCGTCGCTGGAATCGATCAAAAATTCCTGATCCAGAGCCCTTGACTTAATTTTTATACAAGCGTTCTGACACGTGACAGAAGCAATTCCGCGCATGTTTTTATTGAGCTCTGTTATTTTTTTGATGGAATCCATCGACAACAATGAGTTGGAATCTTGAAGTTCCTGTTGAGCACGAGACAGGCTGAGTTGTCCTGAATCATCGACCAGAACCCATGCAAGGCTAATCATCATCACTAAAATTCGAAGGCTCTTCAACACTTGCATCACTTGTATTTCGTCACTTTGATGTCAACACTTGACGATCTATTATGAAACACACCTCAAAATGACAGCACAATTCAAGCGCTTAATCCTCTCTCAAAATGAGACTTCCCCTGGTCTGGTGTTTGCTTCGCACTTATGTGATATCGGAGGATTTTATGATTTCAAAAAATTTGGTAATGGCGGTCTCGTTACTTGCACTCTTTCAAGTGTCTTTGATCGGTTGTGGTCAAAAGTCCTCTGGCAACAAAGTCACATCCACCCGCGGAAAAAAGCCAGACCCCAACTCACCTGCAGCAAAAGCGGCAGCAGCGGCCAAAGAGAAGGCTGATGCAGAAAAGAAAGCAGCAGCAGATAGAGCGGCTGGCAAAACTGGAAACTCATCTGCCGGTGGCTCAAAAGATTCCGTTCCCAAACCAGGTATTCTAGACCTCGACTCACCTTCGAGTCAGGACAGAGACCGTGAGGATGATGAAGTGGCCGAGGATTCGGATGATAAACCTGTTGTCGCTTCAGACTGTAAAGCCTATGAAGACCGGCTGAAAAGTGAAGGTTGGGCGATCGGGACCTCCACTCAAACCAGTGGCGGAAAATTTAAATTTTTGACTGCAAAGGGATCACAATTAAAAAATCCAGTTCTTGTTTTATCAAATCCAAGATCAGAGCTCAGCACTCAAGAATCTGAGAAAATTTTAAAAGTTTCCAAAGAACATGGCTTCGATCCCATCTATTTAGAAGTGCGTGGCTTTGGCTGTGCTCAAAAATTACCTGATCTGAAATCAAATGTTTCAAGTGAAGATCTGAAATCATTCACAAGCTCAGTTTCCGCAAGTGATGCCGAAAGCATCAGAAAATTACTTTTAAAAGATGAAAAGTGGAAAATTTGGGCCAATGGAAACGCAAGTTTGATAGCTTTGCGAATGATCGAAAAATATTCTAATACGATCACATCTGTTCATTTGGCTGATTTTGTTTTCTCGGATCAACCCGTCGAACTCATGAAAAAAAGAATCTTGAAGCAAACAGAGAGCTGGAAGACCTTCAAAACTTTTGCAAAAGGAAAAGACTTAGAAATCACAGAAGATCTGATGAAGAAAGTGTACGAGACATTGGAGAAACAAACCTGCAGTAGCAACCAAAAGATTTGCAAAAAATCATTGCTCAGCGTTTTGATCACATTCTTAAGCCAAGATGACGACAAGTGGGAAGATGCTGTGAAAGCTGTAAAACTGCTTTCAACGGGTGCGGTTCCTGAAACTTTGAATCAAAGAGCCATCTACATGCAAAAAAATTACCTCTATGATCAGCTTGTGAAAGCAACTGACCTGGATTCTGATGCCACATTGTCAGCTTGTGAGAAAGCTTTGAAAGATGCAGAAGTGATTGAAGCATTAAAAGAATCTCCCATCAACAGTTGCCAATTGGAAGTTGAGCTGAAAGAGGATTACAAGACTTTATCATCTAAGATCACTCATCAAAAATTAGACTATGCTTTGATCAAGAAAAATTTCACAGACAAAAAGATCAAGCTACACTTAGCGATTGGTGAGAGATCATTGATGAATCCACTCAGTGCAGTTGAAGACATCAGCCGATTGATCGGTGAAGAATTAGTAAACGATACCTTGATCACACCGGAAGATGGATCCTTTTTGTTTATGAATGATTCTTTACTGAAGTCTTTGTAATAAAAAAGCCCAACGAGTATTGCTCATTGGGCTTTTTTTTTGAAATTAACTTTACGATCTAAGGAATCTTGTTCTGATATTCTTGCTCGCTGAAATCATCCACTGTGACTGCATCAAGTCTGATCAGATCCACTTCTTTCAATAAGCTGAACTCTTGATCCGTGATGATGTTGGCAGCCTTTGCACTTTCATAAAGTTTAAGACCTTTGGCTTTTGGAATTGTGCCGGCCTTAACAGCTTTACGCATTTTAGCTTCGATGGATTCAGATTGAATCACGATGCTGCGAGCTTTTTCGAGTCTTAAAAGTTGATCGCCCTCTTTTTGAGGAAAGAAAATGCCAGCAGTGAGACGGTTTCTGACGTCTTCATTGTAAAGCACGCGGTGAGAAATCTCGTGCGACCAGCCATCAGAAGCCTGTGAACCGATGGAATTGATTCGTGACCAAGCGCCGATCCAACCTTTTACAAACCAACGAAGTCCTGGAATTTTTAAGTTATCAAAAATTCCATCAAACGCCTTTTGAATTTCAGACATGAAATACTTCATTGTGTAATGAACCAAAGGAAGATCTTCAGTTTGTCTTCCGTCAGCTTCGAAACGTCTGAGAACTGAAGTGGACATGTACATCATCGCCATGATGTCTGCAAAACGGCCTGTGATTTTTTGCTTCTCTTTGAGCTTTCCACCCAACGTTCCCATGGCCACGTCAGCTAGGATTGCGAAGGTGGCACTTGTCCATGCCAAACGTCTAAAATATCTTTTCATTTCAGGATGACACTTCGGAGTCGATGCCACATAACCGCGAGTCAATGACAACACGATGGATTTACAAATGTTTTTTACAATGTGACCAATGTGTCCCCAGAAAGCAGTGTCTAGAAGTTTCACGTCGTTTGTTTCAACGGCTTTCACTTCCATAAACGCATAGGGATGACTTCTCATGGCGCCTTGGCCGAAGATAATCAATGTTCGAGTCAAAATGTTTGCACCTTCAACTGTAATACCAATTGGCGTTGCTACGTAAATTTCACCAAGTAAATTTCGAGGGCCTAAAGAAATTCCAGCGCCTCCCATAATGTCCAAGGAATCATTAATCACTTTTCGACCCATCTCAGTGGAATAATACTTTTGCATCGCCGTGATGGTTGAAGGCTTAATTCCTTTATCAAGAGCACCGAGAGTGAATTTTCTCATGGCTTCGAGTGCATAAGTGTTCGATGCCACGCGAGCCATGGGCTCTTCAATACCTTCAAATTTACCAATGGAAGTTCCAAATTGTTTACGAACCACACCGTGCGCACTGCACACTCGGATCGCAAGCTTTGATCCGCCTGTGGCTTGCGCAGGAAGACTGATACCACGACCTGCAGCTAAACACTCGGTCAACATTCCCCAACCCTTGCCACAACCGTCTGCTCCGCCCACAACCGCATCCAAAGATACGATGACGTCTTTACCTTGAGTAGGACAGTTGTGAAATGGAATCGTCAAAGGATCATGACGTCGTCCGATGACAACACCAGGTGTGCTTGATGGAACCAGGGCACAGGTAATTCCGAGGTCTTCACCTTTGCCTAATAAATTTTCAGGATCGCGAAGTTTGAAAGCCAGACCAATCACAGAAGAAATGGCAGCCATGGTGATCCATCGCTTATTCCAATTCAATTTGATCATCAACTTTCCATCGGGACCTTTAAAAAGAACACCACTTGAAGTAATCGATCCCGCATCTGATCCTGCTAAAGGCTCAGTGAGACCGAAGCAAGGCATCTCTTCGCCAGTGGCAAGTCTTGGCAAATAATAGTCTTTTTGTGCTTGAGTTCCGTAATGAACAAGAAGCTCTGCTGGTCCCAATGAATTAGGAACCATGATGTTGATCGTCACAGGCATCGACCGAGAAGAAATTTTCATAATGACTTCTGAGTGAGCCAAAGCTGAAAATCCAAGACCACCGTATTCTTTAGGAATAATCATTCCTAAGAACTTTTCCTTTTTAATGTAATCCCAAACAGATTTTTCGATCTCTTTGTTTTTCCAAATTCGCCAAGCATCGATTCTGCGGCAAAGCTCTTCTACGGGACCTGCCATGAAGGCTTTTTCCTCAGCTGTTAATTCTGGATAGGATTCGTTCATCAATTTTGTGAAATCAGGAGAGCCTGAAAATAAATCTTTATCCACCCAAGTGGCACCAGCTTCGAGAGCCGTTCGTTCTGTCTCTGAAATTTTAGGAATGATTCCTAAAGCTTTCATGGTTTTCATGACAACGCTTGAAACAAGGATCGTTCGAATTGGCTTGATAAGAAAAACAAGCAGGACAACTGCAAGTGCGATCAAGACTTCGACTGGCAATCCCCAGCCGTAGCCGAGTCCCAGCAAAAGAGCTGACCAGATGATCAGGGGTGAGCCCCAATATCCGACAACTAAGACTGATAAAATTGAGAGAGGAATGGCGTAACTCAGACAAGTGAGTAGATAGCCGTAGTAAGGACCCAAATCCATGGTGAACTCCTTGATGTTTGATTCACTTAAAATACTAAACAGTCAGGTAGGTGTTAGTCCACAGATACTCAATGAAGTTAAATACAGGTCTGGAAAAACAAAAAGGCCTGTTATTAAACAGGCCTTTTTAGGTAATTAATTTTTTATTATGTGTCAAAATGAACACATAATTTAAAATTTATTTTGTTTCTTCAGCAGGAGCAGTTGTTCCTTCAGCAGGAGCAGCCATTCCTTCAGCTGGAGCAGCGCCTTCAGCGGGTGCAGCAGCTGCATCAGCAGGAGCAGCCATTTGCTCTTGAGTTGGAGCTGCAGTTTCTGCAGGCTGGTTTTTAGAGCAAGTAAAGCCAGTTGTGAATGCCAAAGCAACAACAGCTGCGATTACGATTGTTTTCATAGTGTTTCCTTCCATTGATTTCATAGGACAGTGCCTACGAAATGTGTTTTTGTTTTAACTCGACGTTGGTCAGAGTAGCGATCTTGCCATGGACTCGCAAGTGTTTTTTTTCGATCGCCTCGAATCACTTTTGACACCGAGGACACCAAAAAGTGGACCTGCCCGTGAGCACCTTTTTTTTGATGATGCTTTCACAAACTTTGCACGCCAATCCCTCGCGATTATAGACCTGGTGCAGATTCTGAAATTCACCACTTTTTCCCGACACGTGTTTGTAGTTGTCAATTGAGGATCCCCCTGAATCGAGGGACAAATTTAAAACTTCTTTGATCGCTTGGACTAAATCGATTGCCTGCGCGATTTTAATCTTTGAGGCCTTGCGAAATGGCGAGATTTTCGCTCTGAAAAGGGCCTCGCTCGCATAAATATTTCCAACTCCCACCACCACCCGAGAATTCATAATGACACTTTTAATTGGGCTCTTGAGGGACTTGATTTTTTCGTGCAAAAGTGGCCCAGAAAATTCTGTTTCCAAGGGCTCGGGCCCTAAGTTTTTTAATAGAACAGACTGCCTTTTTTTTTCGCAAAATTCGAAAAAACCAAACCTCCGAGGATCGTTGTAAATCAGATTCAAATCCACCTTTGATCCCTTTTTTTGGCCCAGGTAAATCATGACATGATCATGCTTCTGAGAGGGGTCATTTGGGCCCGCAAATCGCCAACTTCCCGTCATGCCGAGATGCGTTACCAATGTGTCGCCAGATTCCAACATAAATAAGATGTATTTCGCTCGCCGCTCAAGACCGACAATGATCTGATTTTCGATTAATTCTGCTTGTTTTCTAGGCATGGGATTGCGCAGATCAAATGAAGAGAATTCAATTTTTAAAATCTTTTGAGGCAGCTCAAGGGATTCGACAAGTTGTCGCTTCACGAGTTCCACTTCGGGAAGTTCTGGCATTAGGCACCTAACTTTTTGAATTTATTGAGTCTTGCTGCTGAAAAAATAGTCAGGTCACCCCAGATCACCCGATTTTGCCTATTTTCAATCATTTTACTCTCCTAAAAGGCACAACATGGCCTCCAGTATCAACAATCTCAGCGCCTAAACCAAGCCCTTTAATAGGCTCCAAAATCTTCAACAAAGACAAAATTTAACTAGCATATCAAAATGGGACACCTACCGAGCTAATTTTTCTTTTTTCATTTTGTGGCGTAACTTCCCTCCCCATCCTGTGTTGCATTTCTACTGAGGTGAAGAACATGTATTCATATTTCAAAAAAGTCTATTTAGTCGCAGGCTTACTTTTAATCGTGGCTACCTTTCAGAATTGCTCCTCGGGTGGAAACTCGGCATCGCCTGTAGATGGCGAAGATAATTCTCAAGGAGGGACCGAACCCGAAATTACGCTTCAGATAAGAACAGCAGCAGCCACAGAAACAGCCAACTCGAACCCGGCCTGTGTCGCGAGTGAGTTGACCGAAGGATTCTATTGGGAAATCGGTGATCGCGATGGAATCAAGGCCTCAGGCACCGTCACGGGAACAAATACTCCGGAACCGACTCAGGTTATCGCAATCGCTTCCGCATCAAAATGGATCTACGCTACGTACGCTCTACAGAAGATTGGCAGTTTCCGATCTTCCGATCTGCCTTTCTTCAACTTTACGAGTGGGTACTTGGCCCCTCTCACAACAGAAGCTAGCTGTCAACGCGGAGAAACAGTAAGTGAATGTGCCGCAGATGTGACTCAGGTTTCTGCTGCCGTTAATAAATTCTATTATAGTGCGGGACACTTTCAGTATCACGCAGCCAACTTACTTGGAATCGGTGCAATGGATGCGCAAGAACTTACGACTGAGATTCGCGGCAAATTGGGAAATTTTGATTTTGTTTACTTTCAAACTAATCTTGCAGGGGGCGTGAATGCGAGTGCCTCAAGCTACGCAAGCTTTTTACAAAAAATTCTTCGCGGTGAATATTTGATATCGCCTTACTTAGGCGAAAATAAAGTTTGCGCTTCGGCTGCCTGCGCTTCGGGAGCGGTTTTATCACCTGCACCACCGGATGAGGCTTGGAATTATTCACTGGGACATTGGGTGGAAGACGACCCTGTCCTCGGTGATGGTGCTTTCAGCAGCGCAGGAGCATTGGGTTTCTATCCTTGGATCGATGCAAGCAAGAAATGGTACGGAATTCTCGCACGTCGAGCCGGAAGCACGGGAGGAAACGAAGGTTTTCGATCAACCCGCTGTGGACGATTGATCCGTCAAGCCTGGATGACTGGTATCACCGCCACCGGCATGACACCCAATCCAAAAAATGATTCTGTCGCGCAGTA
>CAZPBD010000052.1:0-1938 GCA_964584655.1 uncultured Pseudobdellovibrionaceae bacterium
AAAGGACACTTCATAAAAGCTTCGAAAGATGAGGGCGAAAGCTTTTCAAGCTTAAACTGATTCAGTTTAGACACTTCGCTGATTCCTAAATCTTGCTTAAGTCGTTCTGAAATTTCATCTTTGGAATTGATCATGCAACTATCAACAACAGTTGAACTTACGTCAGACAAATACTTTTGAGAATTCGCAAGAGCCATCCACTGAGTGCTGGGTGTTTGAAGATCACCCGTGAGTGATGCCTGAGAAAAATGAAACTGCTTGGCCTTTGTCGGCATTTGAAGAAGCCAGGCTAGTTCAAACTCAAGATGGGATTTTTCCGAATCCTGCAGCCAAAAACCTAAATTTTGTGCAATTAAGTTCACAGAGTTAGATGAGATTCCTCGCTTTTGAGAAACTTTCAGCTTCTCATCACTCATTTCAACTAAGATCAAATACTGTGCATTCAAAAAATGAGTGGCTGCTAGGCTTGTCACTGTGACACCTGATGGATGTCCGGTACTTTCCGTTTTTTCGATATGAGCTAAAATGGATTCGCATAACAAGGACCACTCTGTCCATGGAATCGAAATTGAATTTTGAAACTGTGCTAAAATTGGCCGAATCAATGATTCCAGCCAGTCAGGCACATCAGGAGATCCCCAGGCTTGGATCAGCCGAATCAGAAACTCGTCAGAATTCAACGCCTGTTGTGGATCGAAATCTGCTTTCAAAATTTCAAGGGCTGCTGAATGTCTTGAATAATCAGATTCCTCGTAAAGATGAGTGAATAACGAAATAAACTTTTCATACTGCAGATTTGATAATTGATTCTGTGAGTAAAGACTGAGCTCAAGATCTCGGTGAGAAAGATTTCTTCCCAGGGTTCGAAGCTTGGAAGTGAAAGCCTGAACCTCTGGAAGACTTTGAAGTGAAATTTTAGTTTCACGAGAATAAGGAATTCCTTCCTTTTCAAAATGAAATTTCAAACAGGGCCAAATTTCTTCAGAGTCTGGTGCAACCACTGCAATATTATCTGGCGAAACACCCTGATCAAGCCACCGCCTAATTTGAGCCGTGGTCGACTTGAGAGAGGCTAAACTGGAATTGTATTTGTGAATTTCTGCAAGTCCGCTTTTTTCGAAATCTAATTCGAGTGTATTTTTTTGAGTGAACCCCAAAAGATCGCTGTAGGGCCTGAGCAAAGATACAAATCTTTGTGAATTTTGGATCTGTGGGCTGAGGAGTAGCACATCTTGAGTCTTTGCCAAATTTTGAAGGAGTCCCGCCTCGACGTAAGTGAGTTGCCCGCCCAAATCCACAATGAGATCCCGATTCCAATATTTTTGAATGTCATTTTCTGTTTGCAAAAAAGCAGGGATCCATTGGGGTGCTATCAAATTTTGACTTTGAAAATAAGAGAAAGCAGCTCTGACCCTGAGCCACCAATCCGACCATTTTGTCGATTGATCGGGGAATGTTTTAAAAAAGTCTTCTAACTGTGCACCACCAAGGGGATGGAAATAAAGTGGTGCTAGATCATTCATCCACATCAATAATGTAGGCTCACTTCCGGAGGGAAGCTGCAACTGATCCGCAAATTTTTTTAAAAAATATCGAATGTGAGTTTGCAAAGCAGGTCTAGATAAAACACGAACTTGAGGATGAATTCGAAAGAGAATCTTTTGCCACAGGTCAGAGACCCGTAGGACTGAATCTTCTGGATAATGTCCCACTTCTTTTAAAAAGTATTCTTGGACTGCTTTTTTCGTTCGCAAATCAGACAGAATCCAACTTTGTTGGCTGTTAGTTTTATCCTTTAAGATTTGCAAGATCCCATTAGAATCTGAAATTTCACGAATTTGAAGCATGATCGAATTGTCTGAGATCGGTGAGTTTAAGTCACTCTGTGACTCAGCGTCTTTGCTTGAGTTTTCTTCTTTTGCCAGATTTTGATGTCAT
>CAZPBD010000052.1:2038-19751 GCA_964584655.1 uncultured Pseudobdellovibrionaceae bacterium
CCAGTTCCCTTGATAATGTAACCCAACCCCAAAGTTAAATTATCTTTGATCGCAGGTGGACTTTGATCTCCAGAAGTTTTTTGAAACGACGTCGTGCCCACATCTTTCCAAACAAGTGTTGCAACAGAAGAGCTATCACCAGGAGATTTATAAAGAAAGGAAACATCGACTCCGTAACCAATTCCCGCATCATCGAATTGCTCTAAAATATCAGCGGTATCTGTAACACCGTTGACATAATCATTGATCTCTTGCGTGTCTAGCACAACTTCACCACCGGTTCTGGTGATTCGTTTCAACGCGATTCCAGCCGACACCGTATCTGAAAATACAGTGGAAAATGCAACTGTCATTCCGTAATCACTTAAGTAGTTAATATACCACTCGGGCACCAATGGGTTTGAGAGGTAACTTCTTAAATAAGTATTTGTGTATCCTGAAACGCCAATCCGAGGAGCGATGATAGAAAGTCTGGCATCCACACCAGTTTGAATAGGTATACTATACAAGCTATTGAGGTCATTGAGGCTGTCTGCATCTGGTAATTCTTGAAATTCTGCAAGGGCATCTAGACCGGGAGCTTTGATTTCTAAGTTTAATAACTCAAAACTAATTTCGCTCACGTGACTTAAAAAGGCGGCATTTGAAGTGGGAATATCACCATCTCGAGGGAACGGCATGTGCACGCCACCCATTCCTAATGACCAAGCAGGCACCTGATAATTAAAAAGTTCGCTTGCTTGGCATGTAAATCCAAAAAAGAAAATTAATCTGAATAAATAAATTTTTATGGTGGACAACACGCCACCAGTGCACAATTGCCAATGCCGTACTCGTTGCTTTCAATTAGATCTCGATAACCCTCAATCAATGTAGCATTGTTGATAGCGCTTGCATCGGTCTCTGTACAAGCGGCTCCGCATGCTGTTTCAATGTCGTCAATATCACCCTGCAGGCCGGAAGATAAAGAATCACCAAGAGCACTATAGTTTTCGATCATTAGAGCCGTTCCTGACATCATTTGCTTCACATTTTCGTCGGGAAGATTTCCGCCTGGGCAACCATCAAAGTCACCGTCTACAGTGCCATAGGGAGCTGTATCATCAGCCACTTCTTTTAAAAAAGTTCCTAATTTTGAAAACCCAATCAAAAACAGGGCAATGTTTTCACTCGTGGTTCTATCAGCATAGGCACCAATACTTTCCAAATACTCCTGCGCAGTTTCACAATTTGTAGAGCTTGTTGTCGTTGTTGAAAATGATGTCAAAGCAATTAAAATAGGCGTGCCAGTTGCCGTTTCGATGGATTCAGCTAAATTAGCAAATGTTGCTCCACATTTTCCAGCATAAGCACTGGCAAAGAGCATTTTATTTTCCCTGCTTTCGAGAGCAAGATCAGCATTGTCGATTATCAATGCGATGGCATCATCAAAGCGCTGCTCGTTCACAGCTTTTTGAATTTCTTGCAAAACAATATCATCTGAACTTTTGCTGGAAGCCTCTTCAAAAACATTTCCGCCACACGAAGTGGTCGTGAGAAAAGAGAAAAGAACAAGAGCACGTACCAAAAAATTTAGAATCGGTATACGAGCTTGATGACCCATCGTCGATCCTCCTTTGGATTAGTTCGTGTTCCTATTTCTTCACCATAAGAAGCAAATTGAAATTGATAGCTTTCCGAAGCCAACTCAAAACCAGCTGTCCAATATCTTTGATTGTATCCTGCTCTCAAAAACAAAGCGTCAGCATAGTTGAGCTCGTAACCTAAGTGCATGAGTTTTGCTTTGTCATCTTGATCACTTTGAGTCAGTAAACCTTTGTACTCGAGCGCAAAAGTGGATCTGAGTTGATTGGCATGTATAGGAAATAAAGAAATTCCCACATCCACATCCGCCTTCACTTGGTTGGGATCTGTCGCTCCATCCAAACTATTCAAAGTGTCTTGGGTAAAACTCATTCCGCCCACATCCCGAAAGACTCCACCAATCGTAGGAAGCCATGTCCAAGGAAGCGCAAGCAAGACACCTGTATCAAATCCAAAACCAAAACCTTGTTTTGCAATGCCTGCAGTTGCAAGAGAGCTCAAACTCATGGATTGCGCAGTGGGATCGATAGCCGCCTGATCCACTTCAGTTCTTGAAATTAATTTCCCCGTGACACCGATTTTCACCCGACCTTCAAAAAGCCTGAGGTTGTAACCAAGTAGAAATCCAAGATCATCTCGGTAGAAGGCATCAACAGAAGTTGCGGAATTTGCGAGAACTTGAAGATCTGTTTTTTTCAACAAAGCAAAGCCAAAGTTTTTCGCCACAAATGATGGCATGATTTGTTGTCGAGCTGTGTACACATCACCCGTTTGTCTGAGCATTGTCTCAGTGATGTCTTTCAGACTAACAGGTTCAGTGAAGGCTTTTGCGTTGTAGGCCTTAATGGCTTTACTTCCCAACTCAAGCTCGGGATCAAAAATAGTCCCGTAGAAGTCTCTGATTTTTCCAAGCCCGGCCGGATTTGCCAGAAGAGCTGTCTCATCATTTGCTACCGCCAGCATCGTGCCTCCCATGGCCTGATAACGTATTCCACGATAGAACACGCGCCGCTCGTTCAATTGAGCGTGCAACTGACTTAAGTTTAACAAAATGAGGATGGCGATCACACGAGTCATTCCTTCGACTCCTTTTTATGTGATATCGGCAGAACTAAGCCTCAGATTGAGACAAGTTTTAGAAATCTAGCCCTGAGCCTTGAATCAAAGTGAATCACTTGGTGGAGGTTTCGATACCTGGACCTAGACACTGGACCCTAGACCTGGACTACGGATTAATCAAAGCATCGATGAAAGCTTCACCAACAGCGTTGGCGTTGGATCCCCCAACATTGATGGCACGATTAAAAAAGTCGCATAGACTTTCGTTGGCTTCACCGGATTCACAGCTGACTTCGTGAGCTGCGATCACGATATTTCCAATCCGGGTTGTCGGATCATTTGTGGGCCAAACAGGAACACCTAACCTGATGGCAGCAAGTGCTCCGGCCAAATCATTATCATCAGCATTACAACTCCCTGCAGGAGTTCCGACACCATTGTTATCACACGAGTATTGGTACAGCAAATTGGTGATGTAAGAGTAGGCTGCAATGATCGTAGCACCTTTGGCTTGAGAATCTGAACACACATCAAACGAATTTGATGCAGACGTCGTATTTGCACTTACACCGGCAAGGCCCGCACCTGCATTATCAAAAGAAATTAAATCTAAAAAATCTCGAACATTTTGAGCTGTGGCTGTTTCTAACTCAGCAAAAGCTGCGATCAATGCCGAAGTTGTCAGACCTTCCCGCAGATAGCCAATCGAGCAGCGAATGCTGTAAGCAGCAGGCGTTTCGATGCCTTCAATTTTTTGCTCGCAGGCATTAATGTCACCGCCCTCTTGGGAATATTTGTCGAGACACTCTTGCGCTTCGATGACCAGATCCAGATCATCTGTTTCTTTACTACAAGAAGTTGTCACCAAAATTAATGAGCAAATAAGCACGAAATATTTAAAAGACATACAGATCTCCTAGAAGTTAAGACTGGCTCGTAGCATGTAGTATCGATTTTCTAATGGCAGAGACTCTGTTCCCATTTCTTCGCCGTAAGTAACTAAATCTAAGTTGAAAATGGTGAACATGGCAGACAATCCAGCCGAGACATATCCCTGACTGTAACCAACTCTGTAGAAACCCTTCCACCAAGATGAAACTGACCAATCAAATTCGAATCCCAAATGAAGACCTTTTTTAAAATTGTATTGAGGGTGCAAGATGTCTCTAAAGTCCATCACTCCACGACCACCAAAAATCCAAAAACTGGGATACTCCCACCGAGTTCCAATATCAATCACTCGGTAAAGTCTTTCAGGTGTGTCTTCGCTGCTTTCTTTTCCTAATAACCCTGGTGATTGAAATCCCAATTCTAAAACATTTCGAACCACAAGACCAAACGTCGGTTGAGTGTACTCGAGCAATGAAAACAATCCGTCTTCTGGAATCGAAGGCTTCCACAACAAACCAATATCAGCATCCACTGTGTAGCCAGAGCTCAAATCTTTTTCATCCACGATGTTAGGATCAGCGGCGAGCTCGACGAAATTCACGTTCTGACTAAAGTATCCACGGTGAACAGCTTTTGCAGTCACTCCCCAAGTCAGTCTTCCGTAATTAAAATCTTCAACTTTCGCGCCGTAACCGTAAGCAACTGTGGTATCCGCGTGAACAGTGGCTGTGACTGAAGGACCTAAGCTGCTATGAATACTGGTTCGCAAAGTCAAATCCATAGGAATCACACCGATCGCCCAACCAGGTCTGGCCCAGATGGCTTGAGGGGACCCGATCCGCACTCCCATTCTTTCGCCGTAATAATCTTCTAAAACTTCAGCAACAGCTTGTTGTTTATCTGATTCACTCCCTACCGTGGATTGTGCTTTGTCGACTTCTTCTAAAAAATCAGCAAGCTTTGGTGAGCCTCCGACATCAAAGCTCATGTTCAGATCATTTTCATCAATCAACGCGAGCCCAGCTGGATTGTAAAATAAGGCTGAATAATCATTGGCAACAGCAACGAAGGCATCACCCATACCAAGAGCCCTTGGAGATTGATATTGATGATGGATCACTGTTGAATACCTGGCTGCTTCTTTCGCCCATCCGAAATGGGGAAGTAGAAACATCAAAGAAATAAATCGTAAAAACACGTGAGTGATCCCCTTGAGTGAATTAAAATAAAGTCTTCCCTAAATTGTAAAAACAAAACAAAGTAGAGGATATGGATCATTTCCTTTCACGAATATTTTTGACCTTTGTCTTGATACTCATGCCCGCCTGTCTTCTGGCCTCCCCGGATTCTGGGAAAGTAAAAACAGATTCAGAGCCAGAGAAATTATCTGAAGTCTCGGACCCCGTGCTTCTTTTGGCATCTCAGGAAAAGACCTCAGCTCAGCGACATAGAGTTAGATCCACGCTGACTTGGATTGCAGGAGAATTTGCGCAGGACGATGAAAGCACAAACCAAACAGCCGTTGGGATTTCTTACAGCTACGATTTTGATGATTTAAAATCCTACGAGTACCAGTTTCATTGGCTTTCGGGAAAGGCCGCTTGGTTTCAATGGTCTGAAAGACAACTTCTCAACTTTGATGCCTTGTACGAACCCTATTATAAATACGGAGTTTCATTTTTTGCGGACCCAGACGATGGGACTGCAAGTCTGACTCGAATCGACAACTACAAGGGCACATTGGCTGTTGGAGTTTTAGACCTGACTGATTTTGGAAAGTGGCTGACATTCGAGATGGGATTACACCTTGGAAGTTCCGGCTTAGCTTTTCATGTGCAAGCCGGTCTTCAGGTTCTTTTCTAAACTTCAAATCACCAAAGATTTTAAATTTCAGTTACCAGCGAGCTGCTTGGCCTGCAACATCCACAATAATGTTGTTGCTTTGATCAAAATTAATCACAAAACGTGCCGTATGAAAGCCTTCAAACCGAGGCCAGTAGCGAATTTCAAACCAGCATGACTGCAAAGGCAACAAACCCTTACTGCATGTGTGATAAGCATCGTAATCAAAAGCACCCGAGATCGAAGCTCGCAAAAATTGGAGCGTAGAAGTCCCTGCGTTTTTCACTGAATATCTGGCGTAAGTGGCCATACCGGGAGTGACTCGTCCGAAATTGAAATAGAAAAAAGTATTTTCTGTAATTTCAGGGCTCGAGTTCAGCTCAATCACGTTTTCTTGAGCAAACACATTCATTTGGAATAAAAATAAAAAGCTGATCAGAGCGGTTTTTAAAATCATTTTAAATATCTCCTTGAGCTTCATCATTCATGAGCTGGACGAATGTCGCAACTTTTTTCTGTAGCTCCTCCAAGGTCCCTTCGTTCTGCAAGATGTGATGGCTTTGTGAAATCTTGTCCTGCAAGGGCAATTGCGAGTCGATACGTTTCTGAATTTCTTGATCATTCCAATGGTTTCGCTGCCTAATTCGTTCCCATTGTTTTTCTTTGGAACAAGTCACAAGCAGGATAGAATCAAACTGCGCTTGCAGTTTTTTTTCGAATAACAAGGGCACATCATACACTGCCCAAGGTGTGTGCTGATCTACGAGCCATTTTTTCTGGTTGCGAACTTCTTCCTGGACCAAAGGATGGAGAATTTCCTCCAGCTGCTTTAACTTTTTAGGATCGTTGAAAACTAGACCCGCCATTTTTTCGCGGTCCAAAGATTTTGAGGGCGATAAAATATCAGGACCAAAGGCTTGAATCACTTTTGCAAGCCCCTGACTTCCAGGCTCAACGACTTGTTTTGCCAGTCGATCTGCATCAATGACCGGAATTCCAGACTTCAATAGCAGTCCAGCCACTGTGGATTTTCCAGTTCCTAGACCACCTGTTAGTCCTACCCATTTCACGTCAAAACCCCTTGTTTTCATTAAGAAAAATTTCAAGTCGCCGATAAGAAACTTGAAATGGAATTCATTCATGTCACATAAGTTTGAACAGTTTGGCAAATTTATTCTGCTCGAAAGACTCGCGGCTGGGGGTATGGCCGAAGTGTTTCTTGGAAAGTCCATGGGCGCCAGCGGCGTCAATAAATTTCTAGCTGTTAAACGAATTCTTCCTCAGTACTCAGATAAACGAGAATTCATTGATATGTTCAAAGAAGAAGCCAAGATTGCAGTGAATTTGAATCACGGCAACGTGGTTTCCATTTACGAATTTGGTATCGAGCACGGACAATTTTATCTTGTCATGGAATATGTCGAAGGTCGAAACCTTAGACAAATTCTAAATGAAATGAAAAAGAAATCTTCGCAATTTTCCGTGGAACAAATTGTCTACATGATGAAAGAAGTTTCTGCAGGCCTTGATCATGCTCACCGCCTGATTGAAGGCACCACAGGTCGCCCCTTGAATCTGGTTCACAGGGATATGAGTCCTCAAAATATCATGCTCAGTTTTGAGGGAGAAGTTAAAGTCATCGATTTTGGTATTGCGAAAGCTGAAACTCAACTTGAGGTCACTCAAGCAGGAACGCTAAAGGGTAAGTTTGGATATATGAGTCCTGAGCAGGCTGACGGTCAAACGGTCGACAGCCGAACGGATTTATTTTCTTTGGGTATCGTGCTTTGGGAAATGCTGGCGAACGATCGACTGTTCACTTCCAACAGTGAAGCCGCCATTCTACGAAAAATCAAAGATTGTCAAATTCCCTCGATTCGAAAAGTGAATCCCAGTGTTCCTGTGGAACTGGAAAACATCGTTCTAAAAGCACTCGCCAAAGACAAAACACAAAGATATCAAACGGCTGCTGCTTTTAATAAAGATCTGAATCGTTTTTTGAATACAGAATATCCTGATTTTTCTCCGCAGGATTTTTCGGTCTTTATCAAAAATTCATTCTCTGAAGTCTATGCAGAATCAAAGAAAAAATTAGTGGACTACTCGAAGGTCACATCTGGTGAGGAAGATAAAACCAGAGTCACTCAAACGTTAACTTACGTTCCAAGTCAGAATTCGATTCAAGAAAGCTCATCAGCCAGTGCTTCAAATAGCCAGATCACAGGACTTCCTCCCATTCCTAACGATGGTATGAATGATGAGAAACTCAATATTGAGACTGACACTAAGATTAAAGTGGATCTGTCAGATTTTGACGGGAAAAAGTCAGCTGGCCAAGTTTCGAAAGCGAAAGCAAAAAGTAAAACGGCTAAGCCCGGAACCAGAACCCATATTCCGATCAGTACTCGTAGTAGCATTAGTTATAAATCCAGCCGTTCAAACGATTGGATCAGTCCTGTTTTTATTGCAGTCATCATTGGCTTTGGTCTTTACGGTCTTTATCGCAATCCCAAATTGCTAGCCTCTTTGTTTGGTCGAACACCAACTGCTCAAGTGAGTTCTCCAGCTCAGCCGGTGAATCCTGCAGCTGTTGACAACACAAACACTCAAGGAAGATCAGATTTTGCAGCCACAGGACTTGTGACTGTGACAATTACGTCTGATCCCATTGGTGCACAGGTCATCATTGATGGTCGCGATCTTGGAACAGTGACACCAACTCAAGCTCAAATTCCTGCCAACCAAGAAGTGAAGCTTCGCTTAGAAAAATCAGGATACTCCCTTTACGAATCCACAGTGCTTGCCAAAGAAAATGGAAAAACCTTCCGTGCCACACTGATGACAGGTAAAATGGGCGTCTTGAATCTATCTTTGATCAATGGTGGAGCTGCTCCAGAAGTTGAAATCAATGGGACAAAAATTTCAGAGCAAATTCCTTTGAAAAACTATCGATTACCTGCGGGAATTCCAGTCATCATTAAAGTGAAGAACTCATTCTTAGGTATGAAGGCTGAAAAAACGATTGTGCTCGACGAGAATGAATCTAAAAACATTGAGCTAATTTTAAAGCCTGACAAAAGCCACCCATAAATTATGAGCTCTCAAAAACCACCACTACTACCCGAAAAAATTCTAGAGTTCCCCAATCGATCAGGGACAGCTGTAATTTATTTCACCGATGGTGCGGAACACAAACTGACCTGGCCACAGTATCAAGATAAAATTGCACAAGTGATTCGCGGTTTAAAAAGTCACGGCGTAAAAGAAGGCTCAAAAGTCGCAATCCAAGCGCCCACGAGCCTGCAGTGGATTTTGCTTGATATGGCCACTCAATATTTAAAAGCTGTGACGGTTCCCATTTACTCTGGCTCCTCAAAATCTGAAGTTGAATTTATTTTAAATGATTCTGAAGCAGAAATTCTTTTTTCCGACACTCATGTCGCTTTTCAAACTTGTCCTCATTTAAAAATGATTCTAGATCTGAAAAATGAGCAGTCTTGGCAAGATTTTATCAGCACCCAGACAGAATTTACTTTTGATGAGTCTACAAAATATAAACCCAGTCAGCTCGCCACCATCGTTTATACTTCAGGAACAACTGGCCGACCTAAAGGGGTTTGTCTGACCCATGAACAAGTCCAATCAGAAGTGCATGAGGCTTTTGAGTGGGCCATCAGTCCCAATGACACGACTTTGTGCTTCTTGCCCTTGGCCCATATTCTAGGAAGAGTCGAAGCTTGGGCCCACATTTACTGGGGCTCTACTATCGGCATTGCTGAAAATATAGATAGCATTCGTTCTAACTTACAAACTGTAAAGCCCACATTGCTAATGTCAGTGCCAAGGATTTTTGAAAAGTTCTACGATACGATTCTTTCACAAATGGAATCCTTTGGACCCAAAAGAACTCTTTTTCACTGGGCCCTCGAAATCGGCCGGCAAACGTTAGTGTATCGCTCGGCTCAAAGAAAAGTCCCGCTGGGTCTGGCATCAAAGTTTGAGATTGCAGATCAACTTGTCTTTTCGAAAATTCGAAATCTTTTTGGAGGTCGACTTCGCTTTGCCATCAGTGGCGGCGCACCTCTACCGACTGAGGTTTCAGAATTTTTTTCGATGTGTGGAATTTTAATCCTCGAAGGTTACGGTTTAACTGAAACCACAGCTGCCATTACCGTCAATCGTGACAACGATTACAAATTTGGAACTGTTGGAAAGCCCATCGGTGATGTTCAAATAAAAATCGCAGATGATGGCGAGATTTTGATTAAGAGTAAAAAAGTGATGACTGAGTATTTTAATCGCCCTGAGGAAACCGAAGCTGTCTTCGAAGAGGAATGGTTTAAAACTGGCGACATTGGTGAAGTTTTGCCAAGTGGACACCTTAAAATTACTGACAGAAAAAAAGACCTCATTAAAACATCAGGCGGAAAATATGTGGCTCCTCAAAAGCTAGAAGCCTTGCTAAAAAATGATCCGATGGTTTCGGAAGTTTTGATTTACGGTGATCGAAAAAAGTACATCGTGGCTTTGATTCAAATCAAAAACACAAATTCGGGAAGCGAAAAAGTCATTGATGAAAAAATCAGAGCCCATGTTTCACGAGTGAACCAGCAGCTTGCTGGATTTGAGAGCATCAAGAAGTTTGCACTGACCTTTGATACTTGGACTGTCGAGGGTGGCGAGCTCACACCTTCACTCAAATTAAAAAGAAAAATGCTAACCGAGCGTTACAAAAATATTTTAGATGAATTGTATTAAAAAATCCAAACTCGAAAAGCCACATTTAAATACAGACCACTGAAATCATACTCAACGTTGCTGCCATCTAATTTTTTTAATCGAGTGCCCTTGGTCAATGCCCCTTGAAATGATGAGGCCACGTCCTCTGCTAATTTAATTTTTTCAAAATCTAAATTGCGATACCCTAAAATAATTTGCATGGCCGTATTATCAATCAAAGTAAATTCAGTGGCCAAGCTGACATTTAATAGATTGGCAGCCCCTTTTCCTTGATAAGAAAAGTCGGTATTTGGCGCAATGGTTAAGTTCGAATAATCCGTCTTTGAAGTCAGGCTTGCAGTTCCCACAGCACCTTGAACAGACACACGAGCACTGGCAGATTGGTAAAAAATGATTTCTAAGCCTACTTTAGGAGCCAAATAGCTCACTTCAGATGTGTAATTATAATTAGTCGTCCCGCCAGTTGAAGCTGTTCCACCAGAAATCTTATTTGATTTCATAAACTCGAAACCAAAAATCCAAGCAATGTATTGCGCTCGGTACACAAGGCCAAAATCAGTTCCCGTTTGAGTGGTGAAACCTTTAGAAAAATCCGTAGCTGAACTTTCACCTTCGAAAAAATCTTTTTTAACAGTGGCATTCGCCTGCTGAAAGGACAGATAACCTGCCAGTTTTGATTCTTTTAGATTTAGAACTTTAGCTTGGGCCGATGACAGACCAAAAAGAACGAGCAAGAACCCGATCATTTTTTAATGATATCCAAAACAAGTCTTGCAGTTTCTTTCTCGCCTTTGACTTGAATGATTTTCATTTTGGATTTTTGTTTCAAGTTCAAACTTAATGTCAGAGTTTGATCGATGGGATCCTTGATGATTTTCGATCCTGTAATCAAATTGGAAGACTTCAAAATTTCTTTTAATAACTTTTCATTAATCTTGGACAACGGCATTTGTGCGAAATCGATAGTGATTTTTTGATCTTTGTTTTGCACATTAAAATATCCAGGCAAACCTTTTAGTAGGTAGCCCTCTTTGGTGCCGATATGGAAAACCAAACGCTCGACCCCTTTTTTCTGGTTCGCCAATCGCTGAATCTTAAGAAGACTAAATCCCGATCCTGCCTGACCGCCGATTTGTCTTGTTGCACCCAAAGGTTTTTGAGCCGGAATGGCCCCCATTAATTGAAGTGTCATCAGTAGTGGAATTAAAGCTTTGATCATCATCCTTAAATCCTAGACTGAAATTTAACTCGGGGTCAGCCCTTTTGAGAGGAAATATAATGCTTCGCAATATGGTCTTTATGGCTCCAAAACAGGATTGGCCAAGGACTTGCTAACTTACGTGCTTGTCTTCAATTGGGGACTATTTGTAACCACTTTTCCTTTTTAGGGGGATTTATGAAACTTGTATCACTCGCACTCATCGCCGCCACAGCTCTCAGTCTGACAGCTTGTTCTGATTCAGAAATTTCTTTTGGAGCCGGTGTGATCGTCGGAGCCATTATCAACGATGATGGTCATCATCACAGCCGTCCAAACCCGCCTCGCTACCGTGGACGCAGACGTCATTATGCTCAAATGAATCTCAGCGCCATGAGCCCCGTTCAGCGAGTCGCTGCAAAATACAACCTCTCTTTAGATCAATCAGCAACTTTGACTTCAGAGCTCATGAAGGTTCAAGCCGGAGATCTTTCAGGTTTGGCTCGTTTGGGTTTCACAGTTCAAGATTTAGTGGAAATGACAAAGGGACAAAATCCTTCAGCTTCAACTCTGACGAAACTGGGTTCAGCTTTAGGACTTTCTTTAGGTCAAACTCATGACTTGATACAAAACATCAAAGTTGATGTCGTTGCCGCTCAAGAATCCATGATGTAAGCTTTGGGCATGAAAACACTCATGCCTTTACTATTACTTTCTTGTTTTACTTTCTCCGCTGAAATTCAATTAAAAACTACCGACTTCAGCGGAGATTTTTCTTACTTTCAAGATGTCTACGACACCTCTGAAAACAAAACTAAAAAAAATGTCGAAAATATTTTAAAGATTAATTCTGTCAGCGAAACAGAAGCTCAAGTGCTAATCGAAACATCCACTAAAAATGGACAATCTTGCCAGCTTGTCGGCAAAGCTAAATTGGTTAAAAACCAATTGGTGTTTAAAAGCCAAATCAGCCCAGCACTGAATCGCGGTAAAAAAGCAGAGTGTGTTTTGAAGATTTCTAAAAAATTAGCAGCTGATAAAACATCTGTCATGAAGGTGGACGATTCTGAAGGTCTTTGCAGATTGCAATTTTGCGGCTTTCAAGCCGAGCTCACAGGGGATTTCAAACCGAAAGCCCCCGTGGAAGTTCAAATTAAGAATTAAAAACCAAAAGTCAGTTTTGCGCCGATGCGGCTGTTATCAAAAGCATTGCTGTATTCTACGCCAAATTTCAAAAGCACAAGGTTAACCTCAACGCCTGCTAAAATCTGAGTTCCTGATACTGATTCTTCTTGCGAAGACGCCGTGCTGTAAGCTGTGTCAAAGATACCAGACACAGTCGTCGTCAGTTTATTTGTTGAATTCAACAAACCCACTCCAACGTAGGGCTCAACCAAAGGAATCATCGGACTTAGCAGAAGTTGAACACCTGAAACTGTGGTTTCATTTTTTACGTTTCCAACTGCACCGCTGATATCTTGATCAAAAGAAAATTTAGCTGTCGAGTGAACACCACGCAAAGCCAAGTTCACAGGCAATATGGGGATGACGTCATTGATGTTATACTTAATTGCAAATGAAGCAGATTCTGCTTCAGCACCGTCAGCTTCGAGCTTCGGAACGATGACAGCTTCAAATGCGATTCCAAATGGAATTCCAACTGCTCCAACAAGACCGGCGTTAGCGATACTTTTAAGTCCTGCACCTGTGTTTTCTTTCGCGAGCTTATCGATCTCTTCAACTGTCGTTGAAGCAGCCGTGAGACCCACTTGAAATCCAAAAAGCGTTCCCATTTTTGAGGCGCCCATCAAAGAATTATGAACAAAGTTAGCTCCGAATCCTTCGGCTAATGTTTCCATATCACCTTTATCTAAATTATCAAATCCTGGATCTGCCGCCATGGAGGCCATTGGCAAAGTCAAAAGACTTGCAATCACAAACGCTTTTTTGAGTTTCATTTCATCTCCCTTTTCGTGTTTTCTAACAACAATTTCAAGCCATTTTAGTTTAAGCGACTTCAGCGAAGAATTCACGAGGGCCACAAGGGATCTAGCCTTTGGTTCTTTGTTTCTTAGGCAATATTGTCAGTGGTTAGACCAATGTCTTGGGGTTAGAATTTTTTAAGGATTACGAACAGCATCTCGGCACATATTTGCAGATACGGACGGTGCCGTTTCTAAATACTGTTTGATCACGGGCAACATGGTTTTTGGTGATGTCCCAGTGAAGTGGATTTCATGATTCTCAATTTTCAAGAATGGGTTTTTCAATCGATTGTAATAAGGTTGAATCAACTTCGAATTTACCACAGGATCAGCAGAATAACTGACGACAACTTTTGGATTCAGCACAATCCACTCTTTGTAAGTCACTTGGCCGTTTAAATCCACAGCCTCGTGATAAATCAGATCATACTTTGAGTAATCAATTTTCGCATTGATCATCAGTAGCACTTCCCAATGAGTCCGCAGCCGCAAAACTTTTGCTTCATCAGAAATTTTCATCGATAACAAATTGGGGGCCTTACCATTGGGGCCAGGTTTTGCGTAAAGCTCAATTCGACCATCTTCAAAATCCCCGCCTCGCATGGCACCGATGGGATTGGACCAAGTAAAAGTCGCCGCGCGATCAACAAGCTGAGATCGACCTTTTGTGATGTGAGCGTTTCGGGGAATGGTTTGAGTCGGCACAAAGCCAGGTTGAGGATTATTTTCCACCATCCATTTCCAGGTACCAGGGGAAGACCAATAAAAAAGATGACTGGGGCGCGAGGGCTCGGTTTGTTTCAAATAATCCTTGCGAGCTTTTTCGTAGCGATGCATTTGCTCGACGGTCTTATCAAAAAAGACCTTCTCATCTGTCAGAAAAAGATCATTTTCAGTCACATGCATCGGCGGAGGCACGCCAATTCGATAGAACATCAGATCTCGAAGCAGCCTTAAAGTTCGTCCGTTACCATCGAGGCTTCGATGAATTGTAATCAATCGCTGATACATTTCGTTGATGATTACAACCGCATCCAGCTGACTTGGATTTTGACTTAATTTTTGATTGGCAATTTCAAGGGTATTTCGAGTGAGCTTTTTTAAATCTTTGATTCGGGGGTATTCGATTTGGCCTTCAAAAAAAAGTCCATCACTTTTTTTAATTTTCTTAGGATCAACTTTTAGCAATGGATTTTTTTGAGCGGCTTTGATTTCTTCTTCCGTTAAATAGCGATTCCCTAGTTTATCAATGAACTCACCTTCGTGAACAAATTCATCAAGGGGGTCCCAACGAAATTTCCCAGCCAAAGTGCTATGATCAACACCAGAGAAATTAATTTTTTCACCCTTGTCGATTTTATCCAAAAGTTCGATCATTTGCATTCGGGTGATTTTACCAGATTTGGCCGCCTGCTGAATTCGTCGAACTTCAAAACCTTTGTAGTAATGACCTTCTAAAACAATTTTCTCAATGTGATCATAAAGCTCTAAACCTAAAGGCATCCCGTTCCCATTGGCGTTGATAAACTGCAAACCTTTAAGCCATTGAACAAAGGGCTCGCGACCATACAAATCCCAAGGTGTCTTTGAGTGGGTAAAAGTGGCCTGCATCCATTCTTTTTCTGTGAAAAGTCTACGAGCATCCACCTCTAAAATAATATCAGCAGGAGAAAACTCCATGGTTTGTGCGTGACCAACTTGGGGGATCGCTGTCGAAATTAAACACAAGGCAATGACTGCGAACTTTCGCAAATTGTCACCGATGGACGTGATAAAAGGTTGAGCTGAATTCAGGTGGATTGCGGAAAGCATGCTGATATGAATTGCAACGTGCGGACCAAAAACTGGAGTGGATCGTTTTGAGACAGCTCAGAATGACTTTGTTTAGGATCCGGTTTTATCTTTGACAGCTAAATTTTTATCTAGAATGTCGTAAAGGGAATAACTGAGCTCCGGATGAGTCTGTTGAATTTTTCCAATGAAGGATCCAGCTAAAATTTCTTTTCCTTGCATGGCCATGGCTTTCACCATCGCAGAAAAAATTTCGGGGTTTCCATAACCGTCATCGATCAGTTGTTGTCCCTTTTTAATAATTCCTTCATCAGAGAGTGAATGTCGTCCAACTCGAAATTCTAAAAGCTTATACTGAGGGGTCCCGTAATCTGCGGAACTGGCTCTATTAAAAAATGCCTGAGCGCGGGTATGTTCTTCGATTTTAAGATACTCAAAAATTGTTTTCTCTAAAAATTCAAAGCTCTTGTTTGAAAGATGAAATCCCAACTCAAAGGCTTCTGCGGCTAGTTCGAACTGACGTTCTTTTAAATAAAAACGGCCCGAAGTGAGCATCGCAAGCGACGAGATTTTCACAAGCTCTTCGGGCTTGTGGTCAAGTTGGTTAAACAATTGGCAAAAGCGCGGTAGCACTTCAAATCGATTAGCAAACACTGTTACAATAAAAAAGCGGCCCAGTCGCTCTGAGGTGACTGGAAAATTTTTTTGAATGGTATCAACAAGCTTAAAGGCTTCACTGTAATTTTTAGAATCAAACAAAGCATCAAATTCACCAGTCAAACAGCGATAATGGAGTGACTGCAAATTGCGACCCTCTTGAAATTCGAGCAGTGCCCTGGAAGTGTCACCCAGTCGTTGAAAGGCTTGCCCTGCGTAGAAGCAAGCCAATGTGGGCTTACTGTCCAAAGGTTTCGCCTCCATGAATTCTTGGACTGCTTTTTCAAAATCCTTTTGAGCCAGTAATTTTTTGCCCTTATTCAATTTTGCATAATAGGGCGAGGGGTTCAGCTTAGAGTTTACAATTCCCTCTAACTTTTGGTGGAATTCTGTCATCGAAAAGGGTTTCAGTAAGTATCCGTCGATATCCCCTTCAGAAGCTTCTGCAATGGCAGACTCTGAAGAGTTCAAAGTGATAACAATGGAAATCCGCTCGGAGGGTTCACAATATTCCGCCTGCATCTCGAAAAGTTCAAGAGAGCTCTGATGATCGATTTCATATTCACTGATTAAAATCTTCGGCTTTTTTTCTGCAATGATACGCCGGGCATCTTGCAATCGCCTCGCCTTATGAATTTTCGGGTGGGGAACACCCATGGCCTGCAGCGTATTTTGAACAGCAAATGCAAAGGACTGAGAAGGCTCAACAATCAAACAATAATGATCTGCCAAAAAATCAGTCAGCAAGTTGGATGAAGTGACTTCAAGCATACTAGATGACTCCCTTCATTTTTTGAAGGAGCTGATCCACATGAATTTGAGAAGACTTTTTTGAATCGATAAACTTTTCCCAAAGAGCTGAATCGTTTGGAATAATCTGAAACTCAAATTGCACCAGCGAGTTTGTCACAACTTGATATTGAATGATCTCGGCAGTTGCATCAAAATTAAACTTTTTTTTGTTAATATAAATCTGTCCGCTCATGGAAACCCGCTGCCCTTTGCCGACGAAAACGTTCGCAATTTCAAAAGTGACCGAAGTGGGCGTATACTGAATGACTTCAATAAATTCATCAGACTCAAGCTGTAAAAGCTCACTCTGATTGTTGAGGTTGACCAGTTTCGAAATATGAATCGCGGAGTTCATAGACATGCTGTCACTTTACATGAATTCCGCAATGAGTTGGAGCATGGGCCAGACTAAGAGCTCGCTTAAATTAAAAAGCTAGCCTTGAGACTGTCCTTTGGTGGGGTTGTAGAACGCAGGCACTGAATCCGGAAATCACCCTCCCACCAACATTAATCATTTAAATTTTAGATCTGACCGGTGACAGACAAATGACTATAGATAATAGCCTCTTCGAAAATACGTAAGGCTTTCGTTGGATCAGCATCGAGTACTCCGCTCGAAATTTCTAGTTGGAACGCATTTAAATTTGACACTCTGGAAGTAACTTTATCAATAAGCTTGAAATCATTATGAAGATTTTCACCCCAATTTAAACTTGAAAATTCCAAATTTTTTAGCACTGGGCTAATATTTGAGATGTCTCTTTTATGCTTGTGGTTGACGATAACATCTTCGCTAACATTACTTACAAATCTGACATCCATAAGAACTAAATTGGAATGTTCAGCCTTTAGCACTTCCAGAAGCTCACTAACTTTTTCACAATATTCTAAAAAGCCCTCGCTACTGAGCCCCAGATCTTGGTCAATTACATTCTCAACTACAACCGGCCTAAGGATACTCGCTCCCCACTTACCCGAAAATAACTGATCGCTTGATTTACTTTTAGGTAGAATTGATATTATGCCAGCAAACTTTATTATGCCTTTACCCAAATCGGGACGTTTTATTTCGTAAATCATATTTTGCTCCAACTACTTACAATTCACAATATTGTCTTGGTAGGACTTTGCATAACACTTAAATTTTTCAGATGAATTCATACGATAAGTAGCT
>CAZPBD010000053.1:0-19078 GCA_964584655.1 uncultured Pseudobdellovibrionaceae bacterium
TTGTCCTGTTTGTTTAAAATACTTTTTTAACGGTATTGTAAACTCCTCATACGTTTTGAGTCTGTTTGCAATAACTTCTTCTTTATCATCATTTCTTTGAACTACATTCCCACCACATTCGTCACAAACCGCTTCCTTTGAAGTTGGCTTAGAAACAACGTGATACACCGTGCCGCAACTTTTACAAACTCTACGACCCGACAACCGAGTCAGCAGTGTTTTGTAAGGCACTTCTAGGAAAATAGCCTTCTTTACTACCAGTTGAAATTCTTTCAAAAGAATCTCTAGAGCTGCAGCTTGAGTCACAGTTCTAGGAAACCCATCCAAAATAAAACCGTTTCCGTGTTGTGCGAAAACTTCTTTAACCATTCCAATTACCAACTCATCGGGAACTAACTCACCTTTATCAATGAAGGCTTTTGCTTTAAGCCCCAACTGAGTTTCATTCTTAATCGCAGATCTTAATAAATCCCCGGTACTAATTTGGTGAAGTTGATCACGCTTGACCAACAAATTAGATTGCGTACCTTTACCAGCACCAGGAGCTCCAAAAAGGATCAAGTTCAAAACTGAACCCTCCGACTACGAATCTTAGCTCCCTTTAAAAAACCTTCGTACTTCGATGTGAGTAAATGAGATTGAATCTGCTGAGCAGTGTCTAATGCCACACCAACAAGAATCAGCAAGCTCGTCCCACCAAAGTAAAAGGGTAATTTGAAATAATTTTGGAATACGACTGGCATCACGCAAACAAGACTTAGATAGGTACAGCCAGCTACGTTCACTCTCTCAAGAACCTTTTGGATATAATCTGCAGTGCTAGTTCCAGCACGAACTCCAGGAATGAAGCCGCCGTACTTTTTCAAGTTTTCAGCCACTTCCTTAGAATTAAAAACAATTTCAGTGTAGAAAAAGCTGAAGAAAACAATCAAAGAAACAAAGAGAATATTGAAGATAACTCCACTTGGGTTCAATGAATCTTGGAGCGCCTTAATCCAAGGAGTTTCAGTAAACTGAGCCATTGTTGCAGGAAACATTAGCAGAGAACTTGCAAAAATCGGCGGAATCACTCCGGAGAAATTAATTTTAATTGGTAAATGGCTAGTCGGGGCAGCCATTGATTGAGGGCCCATTTGACCGCGCTGCGAATACTGTATGGTCACTCTTCTTTGAGCCACTTCCATGTAAATAACCGCAGCTATGATAATCACCATGAAAGCGATTAGTAGAATTGCAACAATAGGCTTCATTTCATTACTTGAAATGAGTTCAAACAACTGTCGAGCACCTGAAGGTATTGAAGCTGCGATACCTGTGAAAATGACAAGTGAGGTCCCGTTACCGATTCCCCTATCAGTGATTTGTTCACCAATCCACATCACAAAACAAGTACCCGCAGTCAGAGTTAAAATTGTAACAACTTTAAAAGGGAGAAATCCTACTATCGGAGAAAGCACTAACTTTGCACCTTCGAAATTGGAACCCATTAGCCATGAACTCATTCCATAACCTTGAACGATTGCGAGCAGGATTGTGGCGTAACGAGTATATTGCTGTATCTTCTTTTGCCCAGAAGGGCCCTCTTTTTTAAGTGCCTCGAGGGATGGAACAGCAGAAGTTAAAAGTTGAAAAATGATCGAGGCAGAAATGTAAGGCATGATACCAAGTGCAAAAATACTAAACTGCTCTAGAGCGCCACCAGTAAAAGTATTAAAAAGTCCGAAGATGCCCTGGCTTTGGGCCCTGAAAAATCCCATGACGGCATTAGCATCGACACCTGGAGTTGGAACATGAACACCGATTCTGTAAACCGCAAGCATACCTAGGGTAAATAGGACTCTTTTTAGAAGATCAGAATTTTTTGTTGCATTATCATTTGCTGCCATCATGTTGTCCTTGAATTAAAATTAACTAGATCTTTAAAAGTTCTATTTTGCCACCAGCTTTTTCGATCGCTTGCTTAGCTTTCTCGCTGAACTTATGGGCTTTTACAGTCACTGCAGATTTCAACTCACCGTGACCTAAAATCTTAACCAAAGAAGTCTTCTTAACTAGGCCCTTATCAGCAAGCAAAGTGGGGTCAACTTGTGAACCGAGTGCAGCCAACTGACCGATATTGATAATTTCATATCGAGTTTCGAATGCTACGTTGCTGAAACCAAATTTTGGTAAACGACGATGTAAAGGAGTTTGACCGCCCTCGAAGCCTCTGCGGATACTTCCACCAGATCTTTGAGTTTGACCCTTACCACCCTTACCAGAGTATCCACCTAGACCAGACCCAATACCGCGACCTACTCTTTTTCTGTAATGAGTAGCGCCTTCGCCAGGGGATAAATTTGAAAGAAGACTCATAAAAAACTCCTAATAAAAAAAACTATTTAGAAACCACAACATCAAGCATGTGTTGTACTTTGAGGATTTGACCACGATTGGCTGCAGTATCAGTAACTTCCACAGTCTGTTGTCTTTTCTTAAGACCTAAACAACGAATTGTTTCACGCTGGCTAGCCGTACATCCAATGAGCGATCTTTTTAATGTTACTACAAATTTTTTAGACATAAGTTCCGCCTACTTTTGATTCTTCAGCTGCTTCAAGCCATCAAGTGTGGCACGAACAGCGTTGTGAGGGTTACGAGTACCAACACATTTAGTTAAAATATCTTTTACGCCAACGGATTCAAGAACCGCACGCACTGCTCCGCCGGCAATAACGCCCGTACCGGCTGCTGCAGGCTTCATAATTACTTTAGCAGCTCCAAATTTTCCTATAACTTCGTGAGCGATTGTTCGACCCTCTTTGAGATCCACAGCTCGAGAGCTCTTTTTAGCTGCACGGGATGCTTTCCCAATTGCTTCAGGAACTTCACCGGCTTTACCAGTTCCAAAACCGATTTGGCCATTCTTGTCACCGATTACAACGAGTGCTGCAAAGGAAAATCTTCGACCACCTTTAACAACTTTAGTTACACGATTAATTGCAACTACTCGCTCTTCAAATTCACTCACTGCCTTATTTTCCACGAAAATTCTCCTTAGAAGTTCAATCCACCTTCACGAGCTGCATCTGCAAGAGCCTTAACACGGCCATGGTAGATGAAACCATTTCTATCAAAAACTACATTCTTAATGTTCTTAGAGAGGGCAACCTTTGCAACCTCTAATCCAACGACCTTAGCAAGCTCAATTCCCTTAGCTTCAGCCTTACTTCCTAATGAAGAGGCGGACGCGAGAGTAACACCTTTGGTATCATTCACAACTTGAGCGTACATGTGTCCAGAACTTCTGAAGACAACCAATCTTGGTCTTTCATCAGTTCCTTTTACTGTCTTGCGAATACGAATCTTCTTTTTGAGACGATTCGCTTTTCTCTCAGCTGTATGTTTTCTAACTTTAATTTTCATCATAAAAACAACCTTTACTTACCAGCTGACTTTCCAGCTTTTCTTCTAATGTTTTCACCAACATAACGAACACCCTTACCCAAATAGGGCTCAGGTGGTCTAAATGATCTGATCTTTGAAGCAACCTGACCAACGAGGTCACGGCTAGCACCCATAACAGAAATCGCAGTTTGCTTTTCAACTTTGATCTCAATTCCCTCTGGAATGTCGAAAATCACTGGATGACTAAAGCCCAAAGCGAGTTCTAGTTTTTTTCCCGCTACTGAAGCTCGATATCCGACTCCATGCAACTCAAGACCTCGAGTAAAACCCTTCCCAACGCCTGTTACAGCATTCTGGATGAGGGCTCTGTAGAGTCCGTGTAGAGAGTGAGCCTGTTTTGTATCTTTGTTGCATACAAGGGTGATTTTCTTTCCTTCAATTTTTGCTGATACTTCTGGTCTCAGCTTAATATTGAGGGATGTCTTAGCACCTTTCACGGTCACTTCATTTGATGAAGAAACCGACACTTGCACTTTTTCGTCAAAATTAATTGGAGCTTTACCTACACGAGACATATTTTACCTACCAAACCGTACATAGAAGTTCGCCACCGACATTTTTCTGAGTTGCTTCAGAACCAGTCAAGATACCCTTGCTAGTGCTCAAGACACACATTCCAGTGCCGGATCGAACGTTAGGAATTTTAGTTGAATGAACATAGACTCTGCGTCCCGGAGTGCTGACACTATTGAGAGCAGTAATTGCGCTTACGCCCTTATCATCATACTTCAGGTAAACCCTCATGATGCCTTGTTTAGAATCTTTAGCTACCTTGAAAGATCTAATATATCCAGATTCTTGCAAAATGTGAGCGAGACCTGCTCTCAATTTTGAAGCTGGGATATCAACTTTGTCATGCTTTGCTAAAGAAGCATTTCGAATTTGAGTTAAAAACTGACCAACCTTATCCATTTATATTCCTTACCAACTGGCCTTAGTAACGCCAGGTA
Organism: uncultured Pseudobdellovibrionaceae bacterium; assembly: GCA_964584655.1. Lineage (GTDB taxonomy): Bacteria > Bdellovibrionota > Bdellovibrionia > Bdellovibrionales > Bdellovibrionaceae. Next base: position 4,398 of record CAZPBD010000053.1, read on the forward strand.
ATTTTCCAATTAAAGCCATTTGCCTAAAAGCAATTCTTGAGAGACCGAACTTTTTGTAGTTACCACGAGGTCTGCCAGAAATCTGACATCTAGTGATTACTCGATTCGGATTCGTGTCCCTTGGAAGCTTTTGAAGCTTCAAAAAAGCCTCAGCTTTTTGCTCATCGCTTAGCTTAGGATCAAGAGATTTTGCTCTGAGTTCATTTCTGTACTTGTAGTACTTCGTTGACTTCTCTTTGCGCTTTTCGTTCTTTTTGATTGACGATAACTTAGCCATAAATCCCCATTACTTTCTAAACGGCATTCCGAGTGATTCCAAGAGTGCGCGACCTTCACCATCAGTTTTAGCAGTTGTACAAATTGTGATGTTCATACCACGAACTTTGTCTACCTTGTCATAGTTAATTTCAGGAAAAACGATTTGCTCTTTCATACCCATGTTGTAATTTCCTCTGCCATCAAAACCTTTAGAGGGAAGGCCTCTAAAGTCACGAACACGAGGCAACGCCAAATTGTTCAGTCTGTCTAAAAAGAACCACATTCTGTCCCGTCGAAGAGTAACACGAACTCCGATAGCAAGACCTTTTCTAAGCTTGAAGTTAGAAATGGCTTTCTTTGATTTTGTAATAACAGCTTTTTGACCGGCAATCGCAGTGATTTCATCAACTACGCTATTCAAAACTTTTGGGTTCTGAACAGCTTCGCCCGTACAAACGCTGATTACAATTTTTTCGAGTCTTGGCACCTGCATTGAGCTTTTGTAGCCCTGCTTTTTCATCAACTCGGGTACAATTTCAGAATTATATTTTTCTTTAAGTCTATTCATCTAATCCTCACAAAACTTCTGGAGCTAGAGAAACAATCTTCACAAATTGTTTTGCTCTTAACTCTCTTGCTACTGGGCCAAAAATACGAGTTCCGATTGGCTCTTTTGAGGCATTAATTAATACCGCAGAATTATCATCAAATCGGATATAAGATCCATCTGGTCGCTTTAATTTGTGGATTGTTCTTACAACCACAGCTTTGGCAACATCACCTTTTTTTACTTTAGAGTTCGGTAGTGCGTCTTTGATCGAAACTACAATGACGTCGCCAATCGAAGCCGTTCTTCTTTTTGAACCGCCCAGAACCTTAATACACATAACTTCTTTTGCTCCGGAGTTATCTGCTACGTTCAGGCGTGTTTGCATTTGAATCATAAATTCCCCTATGTCTATTTAGAAGTTTCTAAAACTTCTGAAAGAGCCCAACGTTTTGTTTTACTAAGTGGACGTGTTTCGAAGATCTTTACAACGTCACCAACTTTAGCAGTACCTTTTTCATCATGAGCCTTGAAAACAGAAGTTTTTTTCAAAAACTTTCCGTACTTCTTGTGTCTGACCATTCTGAAAACAAGAACCGAGATAGTTTTTGCCATTTTGGTGCTTACAACTTCACCCACAACTTCGATTTTTCTTCCGCGAGGAGAAACTTCTACTTTAGCAGTTTCTGGTTTTTTCTTTGCCATAAATCCCTAGACTCTCTCTGATTTGCCAACAATGGCCGTATTAATTTTAGCGATATCTTTTCTTAACTGTCTGATCAAAAGAGGGTTAGTCAGCTGACCGATTGAATTTTTCATTCTGAACTCAAATAGCTGCTCGCTCAAAACTGATCTTTTCTTCTTGAGCTCTGCAACTGACATATCTTTAATTTCATTAAACTTCATAGTTACTCCCGAACCAAAAACCGTGTTTTAAATGGCAACTTGTGAGCAGCTCTTAGGAAAGCCTCCTCAGCTTGTTCCCTAGAAACACCATTCATTTCAAATAGAATCTTACCAGGAAGGATGTTAGCAACCCAGAATTCTGGATTTCCTTTTCCACTTCCCATCCGCGTCTCAGCTGCTTTTTTCGTTACTGGAGTATCTGGATAAACTCGAACCCAAATTTTACCACCACGCTTAACAGATCTAGAGATAGCAATACGACCTGCTTCTAATTGACGAGCAGTCATCTTTCCACTTTCAGTCGCTTGCAAACCAAAATCACCAAAGTCTAAGTTTGCACCTCGAGCTGCGAAACCTCGTGAGCGTCCAACAAACTGTTTACGCCATTTAACTCTTTTAGGACTTAACACGACCAGCCTCCTCTACTTCACGAGCTGACATAATATCACCCTTATAAATCCAAACTTTTAACCCGATGATTCCGTAAGCGGTAGATGCTTCAGCAGTACCGTAATCAATGTCCGCACGAAGTGTGTGCAAAGGAACACTTTTCTCGTTGTACCACTCTGATCGAGCAATCTCTGCTCCATCAAGTCTACCAGAAACACGAATCTTAATACCACGCACGCCACCTTTGATAGCTGCTGCGATCGATTTTTTCAAAGCACGTCTCCATGAGATCCGCTTTTCAAGTTGCAAAGCTATGTTTTCAGCTACAAGTTGAGCGTCAACATCTGGCTTTCTGATCTCTTGGATACTAAGAAATACTTCATTAGGAGTCAGTTTTTGGACCTCAGCCTTCAATGAATCAATTCCAGTTCCTTTTTTTCCAATAACAACACCTGGACGTGCAGTTGAAATGATGAGCTTTACTTTTTTAGCAGCTCTTTCTACTTCAATTTTTGCAACACCCGCATGTCTTAATTTTTCTTTTAAATAATTGCGAAGCTTAAAATCTTCATGGAGGTAGTCATAATACTGATTTCCCTTTGCGTACCATCGAGAATCCCAAGTTCTGATAACACCTAATCTTAAGCCAATTGGATTAACTTTTTGTCCCACAGTTATTTCTCCTCGAGAACGACGTTGATATGACTTGTTTGCTTACGAACTCCGTAAGCGCGACCCTGTGCACGAGGTCTGAATCTTTTCAAAACAGGACCCTTATCAACAAAGATTGTTTTAACAAAAAGTTTATCTAAATCCATTGTCTTTTTGTAATCAGCGTTAGCAACAGCAGATTCGATTAATTTCTTAATCATAACTGCAGACTTTTTATTTAAATACGTTAGCGACTTAAGAGCGTCACTTACCTGCTTACCTCTGATCAGATCAGCGACTAAGCGGGCCTTCTGGGCTCCAACTCTTGCATATTTGAGACTAGCTTTTGATTCCACTTTAATCTCTCCTCAATTATTTCTTAGCTGCAGGCGCTGCTGCAGGTGCTGCTTTTTTCTCAGCATGTCCATGGAAGGTACGAGTTGGTGCAAATTCACCAAGCTTGTGACCAATCATATTTTCAGTCACATACACAGGCACAAATTTTCTACCGTTATGAACTGCGAAGGTTAATCCAACATAATCAGGAAGAACAGTTGAGCGGCGTGACCATGTTTTAATAACTTTTTTGTCACTTTTCTGAATCGCAACATCAACTTTTTTAGCCAAATGATGCTCAACAAAAGGACCTTTCTTAATCGAACGTGCCATGGCGGACTCCTACTTTCTTCTCTTCACGATGCTAGAGTTAGTTCTTTTATTATGTCGAGTCTTGTAACCCTTGCTTGGCTGACCCCAAGGAGTGACAGGGTGATGACCCTTACCAACCCCTTCACCACCACCAAGTGGATGGTCAACTGGATTCATCGCCATACCTCGGACTGAAGGTCTAACACCTTTCCATCTTGCGCGGCCGGCTTTACCTAAAGCAATATTCTCGTTATCCGTGTTTCCAACCTGTCCGATTGAAGCCTTACAAACAGCGAGAATCTTTTTAATTTCACCAGAAGGAAGACGAACCAAACAGTACTGCTCTTCCTTTCCAAGGAGAACAGCGCTTGCGCCTGCTCCGCGACAAATCTGTCCGCCTTTACCAGGACGTAATTCGATGTTGTGAATTGTAGTTCCAACAGGAATTGCGCCTAAAGAAAGTGTATTTCCAGGCTTAATATCCGCCTTATCAGAAGAGATAACTAGATCGCCAACGTTGAGTCCAACCGGAGCAACGATGTAAGCTTTAGTACCGTCAGTGTAACTGATAAGAGCAATACGGCTTGTGCGATTCGGATCGTACTCGATCGAAACAACAGTTGCAGAAACTTCAAGCTTTGTTCTTTTGAAGTCGATAAGTCTGTAGCGACGCTTGTGACCGCCACCAACGTGACGCATGGTAATTTGTCCCGTATTGTTTCGCGCAGCAGTTCTCTTGAGACTTACCGTTAGCGATTTTTCTGGAGAATCAGTCGTGATTTCTGAGAAATCATAACCAGTTTTATGTCTTAATCCAGCTGATCGAGGACTGAACGTTTTAATTCCCATGATTATGCTCCCTCAAATACAGTGATTTTTTCACCGGCAGCAAGCTTAACAAAAGCCTTTTTCCAGTGAGGAGTTTTGCCCATACCAAATTTTGTTTGCTTCGCTCGTCCACGCGCGTTTGCGGTACGAACTGCTGCAACTTTAACTTTAAAATTTCTTTCCACTGTTGCTTTGATGTCTGTTTTTGAAGCTTCTTTATTAACTTCAAATACGTAAACTCCTGCAGCTTGGTGAAGAGTGTTCTTTTCAGTGATTAATGGCTTTTTGATTGTAGTTTTCATCGGTTAACCTCAGTAGAGCACTTGCCTACGATTGCTTCGATAGAGCTTTTTGAAACAACAGCTCCGTCGTACTTCAAGAGATCGTATACGTTTACACCATCAACGCTAAAGTATTTAAACTTTGGCAAGTTGAGGGCTGCTCTTTTAGTTTTGTCTTCAACTTGAGCGTCGATCAGAACTGCTTTTCCGAGTCCTAAGTTTTTCAAATTTTTAGACAAGTCTTTTGTTTTTCCAGTAGTAACTAAAGTGTCCAAAACAACTAACTTACCTTCTTTAAGAAGGTGAGAGAAAGCCATTTTGAGACCTAGTTTTCTCATCTTTTTCGGCATTGCGAATGAGTAGCTACGTGGTTCCGGACCAAACGTAGTTCCTCCACCGGGCATCAAAGGAGATCGAGTCGAACCTTGACGTGCGTTTCCAGTTCCCTTTTGCTTGAATGGCTTCTTACCGCCACCGCTCACTAAACCCTTAGTTTTAGTTGCAGCGTTACCTTGTCTTCTTGAGTCCAACTGCCATTTTACAACAGCGTGGAGAACACTCGGCTTGATTTCAACTTCGAAGGTATCTGCTGGCAATTCAACAGTTCCAATTTTTTCTTTTTTCCAATTTAAAACTTCTACTTTAGCCATAATTGATTACTCCTTCACCAGTTTAACAAGCGTATTACGTGCGCCTGGTACTGGTCCCTTAACCATGACTACATTTTCAGATGGAATCACATCAACGATTTCTACATTTTTTACAGTTACTGTTTCGTCACCCAAGTGACCTGGAAATTTCTTACCTGGCATAACTCGTCCTGGCCAAGTTCTGTTTCCACTTGAGCCGGGTTGTCTATGAAAGTGAGAACCGTGAGTAGCAGGTCCACCCGCAAAATTCCAACGCTTGAGAACTCCGGCAAAACCCTTACCTTTAGATTTAGAAGTCATTTTGACAACATCACCTTTGGCAAGACTTTCAATCGAAACTTTTGATCCAACCGCGCCGCCATCAGGGAGTGCTTGGCGAAGTTCTTTTACGAAACGAGCTCCGCCTTCGAAGCCAGCTTTACCCAAATGACCTTTTTCAGCCATATTACTGTTTTTTAATTTTTTAGGCATGCAAGCCAATTGAACGGAATCGTACCCGTCCTGCTGAACTGTCTTTACTTGAGAAACAGTCCACGGTTCGTACTTTAATACAGTGACAGGAATTGCTTCGCCCTGCTCATTGTAAATCGTAGACATGCCTACTTTAAAAGCAAAAAGCCCGTTTAATTTTACATCTTGAGAATTTACTTCACTCATTTGAGGCTCCTTTCTTATACAGCTGACAATTTAATTTCAACGTCCACACCAGCTGAGAGATCTAGCTTCATGAGTTGATCGATAGTTTGTTGAGTGGGTTCTAAAATATCTAACATTCTTTTATGAGTTCTGATTTCAAACTGCTCACGAGATTTTTTATCAACGTGGGGAGATCTGAGAACTGTGAATCGATTAATTCGAGTCGGGAGAGGAATCGGACCAGCTACACGCGCACCAGTTCTGCGAGCTGTTTCGACGATTTCCTTAGTCGATTGATCTAATAGCTTATGATCGAATGCTTTTAAGCGAATTCTAATCTTTTGACTTTGCATATACCACTCTTTGTTAAAGCGAGTTCTAGTTACCGTAACGTTAAATTCCCCATCGAAGACCAATCCCTGCGGCCAAAATGCCTGAAAAAAGGGGATCTTTTGTAAGAACTAAGTCGCGAAGGTCGAAATATGCCGAACCGGGCATTCTGTGTCAAAGAAAATAAAGATAATAATTAGTAATTTTATTTATACTCTGAAATCGAAGAATTTGCGCACCGTGTACTGATTACAAAAAGTCCAATATTGAAATTTTTAAACGACTTCATACCTATAGGAACTACCGGCCCATTTTAGCTAAAATCTCGTTTTTTACCTTGGGTGGGATGATCGAATACTCTTGGAACTCCATACTAAAAGAAGCTCGGCCTTGGCTCAAGCTTCTAATATCTGTGGCGTAACCAAACAGATTTACCAGTGGGGCTTCAGCTGAAATAATCTGGCCGCCACCAGGGCGAACCGACATTGAGTGGATCTTTCCTCTTCGTGAGTTGAGATCACCCACAATATTTCCGACAAAATCATCAGGACACATGACTTCGAGCTTCATAATGGGCTCAAGGAGCTCGGCTCTTACTTCTCTTAGTCTTTGCCTGAGGCCAATGGAAACGGCCGCTTTAAAGGCCATTTCATTTGATTCCTGAGGTCTAGTTTCAACAGACACCAAAGTTCCTTTAAGTCCAACGATTGAGTAGCTCGCGAGAGGACCAACTTCCATTGCTTCTTTAAACCCTTGCTCGATTGCTTTCAGGAATGGCGCAGTGAAAGTTTGGCTTACAGCTACAGATGAGGCGAATTGGATTCCGGAGCTGTAGGGAATTGATTCTACTTTCATTGAAACTCTTGCAAATTGCTTTTCGCCCGCCAAATCTCTCTCGAAAGTGTAATCAAAAGAAAAAGAGTCTAATAAGGTTTCTCTGTAACTCACTTGAGGCTTACCCACGTTTGCCTGAACTTTGTGTTCCCTAAGAAGACGATCCACCAAAATATCTAGATGGAGTTCTCCCATTCCAGATAATAAAGTTTGGCCAGTTTCTGGATCTAGTCGAAGACGACAAGAAGGATCTTCCTTTTGCAACTTTTCTAAGCCGGCTAGCATTTTTTCTTGATCAGCAGAAGACTTTGCTTCCACTGCGACAGCTATAACTGGCTCTGGAAAACGAATCGTTTCAAGCACGATTGGATGTGAAACTGGACACAGCGTATCTCCAGTTCCTGTAAATTTAAGACCAATCACTGCCCCGATATCACCAGCTTTCAAACTTTGAATTTCTTCTCTGGCGTTCGCATGCATTTTAACTATTTTCTGGATTCTTTCTTTTTTTTCAGTACGCGGATTGTAAAGCTGGTCTCCCACTTTTACTGTTCCAGAGTAAACACGAATGTATGTAAGAGTTCCCGCGAAAGCATCGTTTGCAATTTTGAAAGCAAGACAAGCTGCAGGTGTATCAAAATCAGTGGGACATTGAATTTCTTTTTCGGGTTTTTCAGGGTCAAATCCAACGATTGGTGGAACGTCTAAGGGAGAAGGTAAAAAATCTAAAACTGCATCCAACAGCGGCTGTACACCTTTATTCTTAAAAGCAGCTCCGCATAGGACGGGAAAAACTTTAAGGTTAAGCGTTCCTTTTCTTAAAGCTTGCTTCAACTCATTTGGAGAAATCGTCTCTCCGTTCAAATATTTTTCAAATAGAACGTCATCCAATTCTACGATTCTCTCGATCATCTTCGTCCGAAATGCAGCAACCTCTTCGATCAGATCCTTGGGGATTTCGCCGACTTTAAATCCATCGTCTTTACCAGAGAGATCCCAAATCAAACTTTTATTTTCAATTAAATCGATACATCCTAAAAATTTATCCTCAGCACCAATTGGAAGCTGGATTGGAATTGCGTCCGCATTTAACTTTTCCTTCAACGAATCGACACACATTCCAAAGTCTGCACCGACACGATCCATTTTATTGATAAAGCAAATTCTTGGAACTTTGTATTTGTCTGCCTGACGCCAAACAGTTTCTGTTTGAGGCTCAACTCCGTTAACCGCGTCGAAAACTGTGATCGCTCCATCAAGAACTCTAAGACTACGCTCAACTTCGATTGTGAAATCCACGTGTCCCGGAGTATCGATCAGATTAATTCTATGGTCTTTCCAAAAAATCATTGTCGCTGCGGAGGTGATAGTAATTCCACGCTCTTGCTCTTGAACCATCCAGTCCATGGTTGCAGCACCATCATGAACTTCACCGATTTTGTGGCTCTTTCCGGTGTAATAGAGGATGCGCTCTGACGTTGTCGTTTTACCCGCATCAATGTGCGCCATCACTCCGATATTTCGGGTTGTTGAAAGCTCTGCACGAAGTTTTGGGTCTTGATTCGACATGATGTGAAAAACCTTAACTAAAGTTTAAAAAAAAATCCCTTGGCTCTTTAAGAAACCAAGGGATTCATTAAGTTGTCAAAACTATTTTACCAGTTGTAGTGAGAGAATGCTTTATTAGCGTCAGCCATTTTATGAACATCTTCTTTTTTCTTAATAGCGTTTCCACGATTGTTGAAAGCATCAAGAATTTCACCAGCTAGGCGCTTAGCCATGTCTTTTTCGCCGCGAGCACGTGAGTACTCGATCAGCCAACGCATAGCTAAAGATAATCTTCTTGAAGGACGGACGTCTGTGGGAACTTGGTATGTAGCTCCTCCGACACGACGAGACCGAACTTCAATAGAAGGCTTTGTATTTTCCAAAGCTTTCTTAAGTACATTTATAGGCTCTTCAGCAGGCACTTTTTCTTTGAGCTCATCGAGAGCTCCGTAGAAAAGCTTTTGTGCAGTCGCTTTTTTACCTTGAATCATCATCTTGTTTACGAATTTTGCGATTACTAAATCCTTGAAAACTGGATCTGGAATCACTTCTCTTTTGTATGTACGTTTACGACGAGACATTTATATACCCTCTTTATTTCTTAGGCTTTTTGGCGCCGTACTTTGAACGACTGCGAAGACGACCGTTAACACCTTGTAAATCTAAAACACCACGAACGATGTGGTAACGAACGCCGGGAAGATCCTTAACACGACCCCCACGGATAAGAACAACTGAGTGCTCTTGAAGATTGTGGCCAATTCCAGGAATGTAGGAAATGACTTCGAATCCATTTGATAATCGAACTTTTGCTACTTTTCTAAGTGCAGAATTCGGTTTTTTTGGAGTTGTTGTATAAACACGAGTGCAAACACCACGTCGCTGAGGACATGAAGCAAGAGCAGGTGATTTTGTTCCACTTTTTTGTACAGTGCGCTCTTTGCGTATGAGCTGATTGATCGTTGGCACAGTAATAATCCTTTCAAAAGTCTTAAAAAGACCAGAAGCGAGTGGAACTTAATCCCGTTCTCGCATCCGGTCAAGTTTTTCTATTTCTATCCTTGAGGTTGAGCTGAAATTCCTGGAAGAGCCATTGAAGGCTCGTCATCATCCTCTTTCACGATCACTTTCCAACGCTTATACGTTGTCAGTCCCGTTCCTGCAGGAATCAATCGACCCATAATGATGTTCTCTTTCAATCCACGTAATCCGTCCGTTCGACTGTTGATTGCCGCTTCAGTTAACACTTTCGTTGTTTCCTGGAACGAAGCTGCTGAAATCCAACTGTCAGTGCTTAAGCTGACTTTTGTGATTCCAAGAAGAAGTGGTCTTGCTGTTGCAACTTGGCCACCTTCCTTTGTAACCTTTTCATTTTCTTCAATGAAAGAGTACTTCTCAACTTGCTCACCAGTTAAAAACTTAGAATCTCCTGGATCTTCAATTTCTACTTTTCTTAACATCTGACGAACGATCACTTCGATGTGCTTGTCATTGATCGCAACACCTTGCAATCGATAAACTTCTTGAATCTCGTTAGCCAAGTAAGCTGCAAGTGGTTTTTCGCCAAGAACCGCCAAGATATCGTGTGGATTTGTAGGTCCATCCATCAAAGAATCTCCAGCGCGTACGTACTCACCCTCTCGAACAGTTACGGCTTTACCCTTAGGAATGAGGTACTCACGCTGTTCCCCGATGTCCGGAGTTACAATTACGCGTTGCTTACCTTTCACGTCTTTACCGAAAGTGATATAACCATCGATTTCAGAAATGATTGCCGCTTCCTTAGGTTTACGAGCTTCGAAAAGTTCAGCTACGCGAGGAAGACCACCCGTGATGTCCTTTGTTTTTGAAGCTTCACGAGACATCTTAGCAATAATATCACCGGCGTGAACATCTTGGCCCTCAGTCACAAGCAATTGAGCACCAACAGGTAACAAGTACCGAGCTGGTAACTCTCGACCTGGAAGATTGAGAGGCTTTCCTGCGCCATCAACAAGATAAATTGTTGGTTTCACGTCAGTGGATTTTGATTCCGTAATTACTTTAGTTGCGAAACCAGTCACAGAGTCGACTTGTTCCTGCATCGTCGTTCCTTCTTCGATATCCTGATAAGTGATAAGGCCAGTGACCTCAGCAATGATCGGATTAGAATAAGGATCCCATTCAGCTACGTTTGAACCTTTAGTGACTTTATCACCTTCTTTGAAGTTCAAAATCGTTCCGTAAACAAGCTTGAATCGCTCACGCTCACGACCAGAATCATCGATCACTGTCGCTTCGCTGTTTCGATTCATGACAGTCAACTTGCCTTGACGGTTTACGACTGTTTGTACTCCGTGAAGCTTCAAGACTCCATCATGACGAGAAGTGTGTACTGATTGCTCAACTGATTTAGAAGCCGCTCCACCTAAGTGGAATGTTCTCATTGTTAATTGAGTTCCAGGCTCACCGATTGACTGAGCTGCAATAATACCGACAGTTTCACCAAGGTTTACTGTGGCACCACGAGCTAAGTCACGGCCGTAACACTTCACGCAAACTCCACGAGTCGCTTCACATGTTAAACCAGATCTGATTTGAACTTTATCAACTCCAGCTTCATCAACTGTTTTGATTTGAGTCTCTGTGATTTCATCGCCCTCTTTCACAAGTACTTTTTGTGAAACAGGATCAACGATATCTTTAAGCGCTGTACGACCCAAGATTCTTTCGCCGATTCCTTGAATGATCTCTCCGCCTTCATAGAGTGGAGTCACTTCAAGACCGTCGCTAGTTCCGCAATCGATTTCAGTCACAACAACGTCTTGAGCCACGTCGACTAATCGACGAGTCAAGTAACCAGAGTTTGCAGTTTTAAGAGCTGTATCGGCGAGACCCTTACGAGCTCCGTGAGTTGAAATAAAGTACTGAAGAACAGTTAAGCCTTCACGGAAGTTAGCTGTGATCGGAGTTTCGATGATTTCACCAGAAGGTTTCGCCATCAAACCACGCATCGCACCTAGCTGACGAATTTGGTTCGCAGATCCCCGCGCTCCAGAGTCAGCCATAATGAAAATTGGATTAAATGAAGGACCAACAACTTCCTTACCACCAATGATGAACTTAGATTTTTCAATCTGACCCATCATTTCTTTAGCAAGTTTATCTGCAGTTTGTGCCCAGATATCGACAACTTTATTGTATCGCTCTCCGTCTGTGATCAAACCTTCGTCATATTGTTGCTGAATTTCTTGAACTTGCTTGTCAGCATCACCAATCAACTTTGGTTTGCTTTCAGGGATAATCATATCATCGATGCAAATCGACATACCGGCATAAGTTGAGTACTTGAAACCCAACTGCATGATCGAGTCAGCCAAAATACAAGTGGCTTTTGCACCCGCAAGTCGGAAAGTTTTATCGATCAAACCTGCGATCGTCTTTTTGTTCATAACTACGTTCACTTCGTTGAAGGGAACTTCTTTAGGAACGACATCCGCTAGGATTGATCGACCCACTGAAGTTTCTTGAAGCTTACCGTTGATTCGAACTTTACAAGCCGCCTGAAGATCAACGAGTCCTGTTTCAAAAGCATAGAGAGCTTCTTGAACGTTTGCGAAAATCTTGCCAGTGCCTTTTGCCGCTGGACGAACACGAGTCAACCAATACAGACCCAAAACAACGTCTTGAGAAGGATTAATGATCGGCTTTCCGTTGGCAGGAGAAAGAATATTATTTGTCGACATCATCAAAACACGAGCTTCCACCTGTGCTTCAATTGACAACGGAACGTGAACGGCCATTTGGTCACCGTCAAAGTCCGCGTTGAACGCTGTACAAACGAGTGGGTGAAGCTGGATGGCTTTACCTTCGTGTAGAACAGGCTCAAAAGCTTGGATACCAAGTCTGTGAAGAGTAGGTGCACGATTCAAAAGAACAGGGTGCTCTTTTACAACGTCAGCTAAAATATCCCAAACTTCAGTCACTTCTTGATCAACCAAACGCTTGGCTTGCTTGATTGTAGTTGCGAGTCCTTTTTCTTCCAATTTGTTATAAACAAACGGTTTGAATAACTCGAGAGCCATCTTTTTAGGAAGACCACACTGGTGAAGCTTTAAATTTGGTCCAACGACGATAACAGATCGGCCCGAGTAATCCACACGCTTACCAAGTAAGTTTTGTCTGAATCGACCTTGCTTACCTTTGAGCATGTCGCTGAGTGATCTGAGCGGTCGTTTATTTGGACCTGTGAATGTTTTACCACGTCGACCATTATCAAGAAGTGCATCAACAGCTTCTTGCAACATTCGCTTTTCATTTCGAATGATGATGTCTGGCGCGTTCAACTCCTGAAGACGCTTCAATCGGTTGTTACGATTGATAACTCGGCGATAAAGATCGTTCAAATCTGAAGTTGCAAATCGACCTCCGTCCAAAGGCACCAAAGGACGTAAATCCGGTGGTAACACAGGAAGAGTTTCAAGCATCATCCATTCAGGCTTATTTGTTGAATTTTTGAAAGCCTCAACAACTTTTAAGCGCTTAGACAATTTCTTGATCTGAGCTTCAGATTTTGTTTCTTTGATTTCCATGCGGAGTTTTTTAGACAAGTACTCGACATCGATTTTTCTAAGTAATTCACGAACAGCTTCGCCGCCCATACCAGACTTAAAATTAGGTCCGTATTCGTTCAATGCCGCTTGATAAGCCTCTTCTGATAGTACTTGGCTTTCGAGCAATGCAGTTTCCATTGGATCGATGACCACGTAAGCTTCGCAGTAAAGAACCTTTTCTACATCTTTCAATGAAAGATTCAAAAGATTACCAATACGAGAAGGAAGTGATCTGAGGAACCAAATGTGAGCCACTGGAGTTGCGAGTTCGATGTTACCCAAACGTTCACGACGAACTTTGCTTTGTGTAACTTCAACGCCGCACTTTTCACAGATCACACCGCGATACTTCATTCGCTTGTATTTGCCGCAAAGACATTCGTAATCCTTGATAGGACCGAAAATTTTTGCACAAAACAAACCATCACGCTCGGGCTTGAATGTTCTGTAATTAATTGTTTCTGGTTTTTTTACTTCACCAAAAGACCACTCGCGAATCATCTCGGGACTTGCCAAAGAAATTCGGACCGCATCAAACGAAAGTGGATCTTTAGGCTTATCGAAAAAATTTAATAAATCTCTCAAGTTCTACCTCTTAACTTTCTTATACCTAGTGAGTGGATTGGTTTAGAGTTAATGGACTGTCGCTTTCAACGGTTTCTTCATCAGAAGAATCCGTCAAAATGTCTGATTCAATTAACTCAACATTCAAGGCAAGTGATTGAAGCTCTTTCACGAGTACGTTGAAAGATTCTGGCAATCCTGGCTCTAGAATGTTTTCACCCTTAACGATGCTTTCGTACATTCGAGTTCTACCTGCTACGTCATCTGACTTAACAGTTAAGAATTCTTGTAATGAGTAAGCAGCACCGTAAGCTTCGATCGCCCAAACTTCCATCTCTCCGAGACGCTGACCACCGAATTGCGCTTTACCGCCAAGTGGCTGCTGAGAAACAAGGGAATAGGGACCAATCGATCGAGCATGAATTTTTTCTTCAACAAGGTGATGAAGTTTTAACATGTACATGATTCCGACTGTGACAGGATTTGTGAAAGGCTCACCACTTCGACCGTCAAACAAAATTGTTTGGCCAGTGGAAGGAAGGTTTGCTTTTGCAAGCATATCTTTCACATCTTTTTCACGAGCACCTTCGAAAACTGGGGTTCCAACGTGAACTCCATCTTTCATAGTTGTAATCATTTTCTTCAAAGAAGCCTCGTCAGCTGATTCCACTTTTTTAGTGATATCAGTGTCAGAGAAAATATTTTTGAGATCAGTTCGAGCCGCATCAGCATTCCAGTTGTCTAGGTAAGCAGATAATTGCTTACCTAAATTGTGAGCTGCCCAACCCAAGTGAACTTCAAGGATCTGACCGATATTCATACGAGAAGGAACGCCCAATGGATTGAGTACCATGTCGACAGGAGTTCCATCCGCTAAGTAAGGCATGTCTTCAGCAGGAAGAACCTTTGAAACCACACCCTTATTACCGTGACGACCTGCGAACTTATCACCGATCTGAAGCTTACGTTTAATCGCAACGTAAACTTTAACCATTTTGATAACTCCAGGAGGTAATTC
>CAZPBD010000054.1:0-2423 GCA_964584655.1 uncultured Pseudobdellovibrionaceae bacterium
GAAGGAATGATGACGCCCATGCTGACCATCGGAACTCGAATCGAAGAGTTCAGCTATGAACTCACGGGCACCTTTGAAAAAGCGGATCTGATTATCAAAAGAAGAGACCAGGAGCTTGTGAAGTTCGCAGGAATTCAATTGAATCTGAAAGAACCCATCCGAGCGCAAAATGGTCAGTACATTCTTGTTGCCACTTGTATAGGGGCTGAGTGTGAGATCATTTCGACCTCTGTTTATCAAAAGACAGGTGATAAGGTCTCTGAAAATATTCCTGCTTTGTTTAAAAAAGTTGAGGGTGTTTATAAGCCTGCAAAAATGATGGAAATGAAAGCTTTTGCTGCAGAGCTCGAGAACAAAGAAAAAGAAGCACAGGACCCTGCGAAAGCACCACCTCAAATGAAAGTGGCTTATTTGCTGGCAGAAAACACAAACAAACATCAACTGTCTGTCCTTGCTCAAATTCGCAAACAGATGAAAGATCAAAATCATATTTACTCGGCAAGGCTGTTTACAAACTTAAAGTCCCGAACCTGTGATCCCGAAATCAAAATTGAAAATTTAAAAGTGAGCTTCAATAACACTTGTGAATTCACAGAGCTTGAAGCTCGAAAAGCGATTATTTTCAGTGGATCGCTCTTACCTGACCTTACAAATCTTGTGTCCACAGAAGGCATGAAGCTTTCAATTTCCACAATTAAAGAAGGGACTGATCTTGTTAAAGGTACTGGATTTTACTTACTGACGTATTTAAATGAAAGTTTTAAGTCACCCATTGATCAAGTCAAATCTGCCATTCAATCTAGACTCTGCCAAGTCTTAGTAGAAAAAGAAGTCTCGTACACCGAGTGTGAATTTGTACCTTCTTCAGTTGTCCTCGAAGCTATGGTTTTAGAGGGTCACTTTGATGGACCATTTTATAACGGCGACAGACTGAAACTCGAGAACGGGAAGTCCGTCAGTGAGCCCATCATCCTCAAAAATCGCACAGAGCTACCTAAAAGAGAAGCGCCTGTGGCAACTGATGGTGTGTAGTATCACGCAGCGTGAATTTAAAATCTAAATGTGCCACATTAAAGGGAGATGAAAATTTCCCTTTTTTTCTTATTTTTCTCATCGATATCTTTGGCTCAATTTGCAAGCCGACTTGAAGTTTATGGTTCTGCTGATCACAAACAAATCCTGAACGATTCCTTAATTAATTCGCAGAATTCCGTTTTAAAATTACCGGATCAAAGTCAAACTCTTGAAATCAGACCTGATCTTCAGTGGCAATTGTCTGAGCCATTCAATTTTGTGATCCGTAGTCGACACCTTCTGCAAAGAACACAAATTCCTCTCGAATCAGAAGCAGATCAAACAACACTTTTAGGAATATCAGACTTAACTGATCTATTTTTAAGTTTGCAAGCTACAGATCAAACATCTTTTGTTGTGGGCCTACAAAATTATCAGTGGGGTCCTGCTGAAATTTTATCACCGTCAAATATCTTTTATCATTTCAAAAACGATCAGCGAAGCTACTACTACAAAGAAAAGGGCCGGGTCCTCTTACGGGCCAATCACTCCTTGAATGAAAAAACTCAAGTCACAATTATTTCTGAGCCCACAGACAATCGCACTCAAAATTGGGTGGCTGAAGTGGATTTCAAACCTCAGTCTGCTTTTAAAATTGAAAGACAGCTGGAAACTCCGGTGGATCTAGCGGCACTTGTCATTGGTAATAGTGGACCCAAAGGGCAGTACATTGCAGGTCATTTTAATTACTCAGTCCAAGAAACCTATTCTTTTTACGCGGACGCAAAGATCGAGCAAGATGGGTCCTATTATTTCATTTCACCCACGAGCAATAATTTAATCCTATCCACCACTGATTCTGACAGGCCAGCAAAGGCATTATCTGTTGTTGGAATTCGTTATGAAGGGGAATTTGATTTTCGCCAAGAACTGATTTTGAATGAAGCAGGTTTCAGTCGGTCGGATTGGAACAAAGCAAAGCTTGCGATCACAACTCTAAGTCCCAGCCTAGTTGCAAACCTGAATCGATTTAATCGAAGTGGTCTTGAGCTTCTGTCCAATGCCTATTCTTATACGTCTCTTCGATTTCCAGATTTCGGTCAATCCAATCAAATTCATACAAGCACAAGATGGCTCAAAAGTTTGGTGCAAGACTCCTCTGTTTTACAATTGAATCTGGAGTATGATTTTTCTGACGCTGTCGTGATCAGCTCGGAACTTCTGCTTCCCATAGGTCAAAAAGACACGGAATTTAAATTGCTTCAAGGTCATCAGTTCACATTGGGATTTAAGGCGACCTACTAGATTTTTTTAACAAATTCCGATTTTAGATTCATTGAACCCAAACCTTCAATTTTGCACGCGATGTTATGTCCATCGTGACCATCAACGAGTCTGATGTTTTTTAC
>CAZPBD010000054.1:2523-18959 GCA_964584655.1 uncultured Pseudobdellovibrionaceae bacterium
ACTCATTACTTCACTTCGACTGATTGGCAACTGAAGTAACCAATCTCTTTGTCAGCCGTCATTTGTGGATTGAAAACGTTTCCATTGATCGTCACAAGGATCAATTTTCCTGAAACATTTTTTGATGTTCCACTGCTGAGCTTTTGATTGAATAATAAAGTGAGGTAGTCATTTCGTTTTAACTCTTCACCTGAAAGTGAAATCTGACTTTTCTCGGAAGGGCTGATGTATCCGGCTCTGACTGTGCCTGCTGCATTCACATCATAAACAACTTGTGAAGTTCCAGAAAACAAGCCCACTCTGACGCCAGTGACTTTCGAGCTGGCAGCCTTGTTATATTTCATATCAGTGACTCGTGCACCACCGAAGCTTGTGAGTTTACAATTAAAACTGAGAAGACTGTCCCGAGAAGTCAAACCTTGGCCAAAAGCCACACTTGATAAAACCATAACAACCGCTAAAATTTGACTTCGCATAAAAGACCTCTTTTTATGCTGAGGTTGTACCACAGAGTTCTTAGCTGAGTTAAATCGCAATTGATCTGATGAAAAACCAACTGAAGTTGACTAAAAGTTCGTCAGGGCTAGGGCGGAAGCGGCCATCAAAATCATCATCAGGTTCTCTGCAATGGTCACATTGGAAAGTGGCAGATTAAATGTTGTTCCAAGACATGCACACTGAAAAGCGCTTTTACTTTGCAATCGTTTATAAACTCCGTAGGTGGAAGATGCTAAAATCACAATTGTCAGCAAATGAGCCAGTGGAAGAGCAAATCCTGCAATATACATCAGGCCAATCGTAAGCTCAATAAAAGGGTAGGCGTAACCATAACTCATCCATCGTTGTGCGATGGGGTCATAACTGGAAAATGATTCCGCAAAAGCTTTCACATCTAAAAATTTGAAGAATGACAGCCCAACAAAAAATCCAGCCATGAGGTGGTTCATAAATAAACTTGAATTGAAATGTTCTAGGCTGAATTGAACAGCAAGGCTCGTCAATAGCACAAAAGCAAAAACTGTGATCAAGGGTCTGTAGGTTTCAAGCCAAGACTTTTTTGCAACAATGGGTTCAGCATGTGGATCTGTCACTGTGTATTTCGGCTCGGTGGCTAGGGCACTTTTAACATCAGCTAAAGACATCGAAGGTGTGGATTTAATTTCCACAGTCTTTGTTGCCAAGCTGACTTGAGCCGAATGCACATGGGGTAGAGCGTGCAGAATTTGTGTGATTTTTTTTACGCAAGACTCACAAGTCATGCCTTGTATGTAATAGGTCGTGGAGTTCATAAAGGTCTCCTATGGAGTTTTAAATGGTTGAAGTGGTAATGTGTATTCAGCCTGAGATGTGGCAACCACACCATCACGAGTGACTTTCAGCGAAAGCGTACCAGACTTCATCTTGGTTGTTCCTTGGCAAATAAAGTGATCTTTTCTGGTTCGACATTTGAGTTCGACCTTTTTGCTGCCATCAGAGTGCGCGGCCTTCACTTCAGATTTTAAAGTGGTGGGGTTCTTAAATTCCATATCTGTCAGATAGATATGAAAAGTTTGATCGCCCTTTGGGACCACCTCTGTATGAAAGCTTGCAGGCATTTGAATGTGACCTCCGTGGGGTCCTGCCATGTCTTCTCCGTGGCTAAAGGCAACGAGTGGGATTAAAAAATTGATCAGTGTCATTTTCATCGATTTCTCCTTGAAGATGGGGGTAACTTAAAGCTAGTCTGCACCTTCCCATGATTGGAAGGTCAAGGAATAAAAGGAGTTTTTAATGAAAATAGGAGATTTAGCTAAAACTTCAGGTGTAAATGCCAAAATGATACGCCATTACGAATCCATTGGGCTAATTGCAAAGGCCACTCGGACGGAAGGTGGTTACAGGACTTATTCAGAGACTGACGTGCAATTCTTGCGTTTTATTAAGCGTGCGCGGGGTCTTGGATTTTCCATGAAAGAAATTAAAAAGCTTTTGAGCCTGTGGAAAAACAAATCCCGGTCCAGTCAGGATGTGAAAGCTCTGACCTCTCTGCATGTGAAAAATTTAGAACTTAAAATCCAAGAAATGCAGGAAATGGTCCATAACTTAAAAAAACTATCACAAAGTTGTCATGGGGATCACCGGCCCCATTGTCCTATAATAGAAAGCTTAAGTGACTCAACAAGCGAATTTCGGTAACTTAATTAAGTGCAAGGGGAAAGCCTATGAAATTTTTAAGTCGTCGAAAATTGCTTCAAGGAATTTCAGCTGTTTTCACTTTTATTGGACTGGGATACTTCTTTTTAAAAAAGGATCAAACAAAAATGAATCAAAAAATTGAAACCTTTGACCTCGGATTTTTATGGCCCACTCAGCAGCCCTTTTTATTTTGTGCTCATCATGATGACAAGTACCCGAAGGGCTTAGCCAATTTAGGACCTGATCCTTCTTTATTGTCGGGCCGGCAAATTGGCAGCGATTTCGAAGTGAAAGATGGATTTCGAATGTATCACGGGGAAGAAGTACCGGGATTTCCCGTTCATCCTCATCGAGGCTTTGAAACTGTCACCATTGTTCGAAAGGGTTTAGTAGATCACGCAGATTCTCTGGGGGCTTCCGGCAGATACGGAGATGGTGATGTGCAATGGATGACCGCAGGATCTGGTGTGCAACATTCAGAAATGTTTCCGCTGACCAATCAGTCAGGCCCCAATGAAATTGATTTTTTTCAAGTGTGGTTGAATTTACCAAAGAAAAATAAAATGTGTGATCCGCATTTCACCATGTTCTGGGCAGAAAAAATTCCGGTGGTCAAACTTCACGGTGATAAAAGTTTTGTTTCTGTCATTGCAGGTGAGTTTCAAAATACAAAGTCCTTGAATCCGCCACCCAATAGCTGGGCCAGTGATTCTGATGGAGATGTTTGTATCTTGTTTATGAAAATTGCGGCTGGTGAAAAAGTTGAACTTAAGAAGACGGGTCCTGATGTTGTCAGATCTTTGTACTTCTATAAAGGCCAGGACTTAAAAATAAATGAGACCTCACTCAAAGCAGGTATGGGATCTCATTTGCCAGAAGAAACAACATTGATTTTACAGGCAGGCTCTCAGCCAGCGGAAATTTTATTTCTTCAAGCCAAGAAGATCAATGAGCCTGTTGTGCAACATGGCCCCTTTGTGATGAATTCGAAACAGGAAATTGTTCAAACCATTGAAGATTACCAAAGAACACAATTCGGAGGTTGGAAGTGGGGACGTCATGATATGGTCCATGGATCCAAGCCAGAAAGATTTGCGCAATATCCAGACGGTCGAATAGAAAAACCAAACGTGTGAGCGGGCCCTTTATTTTTCCCTCATCTTACGCTCCCTGGTTGGCCAATCGACTGAAAGGTCATGTGCCAGAAGCATCTGCGACCTGTGAAAACTGTGCCATGGTGAAACCCACGGGACTCACTCGTGATAAGGGTCCTTTTAAAAATAATCTGAAATGCTGTACGTATTTTCCATTTATTCCGAATTTTAGTTTGGGTGAAATTGACGAGGCGAAAATTTCTCAAAGTTCAGATCGCGGAGTTCTTTTGCCGGTCGGACTTTTTCCATCGGCCCAGCATCAAGCACTTGTGGATCAATTGGGACAAAAGGCCTTCGGAAAAAAACCTGAATTACTGTGTCCATTTTTTGACTCACCTAAAAATCAATGCTCGATCTGGGAAAATCGCCCTGCTGTTTGCACCACTTACTTTTGCAAAAGTGATTATGGACAACCAGGCCTGGATTTCTGGTCAGACGTGGAAAAGTACCTGAATCACTTCGAATGGCAATTGGCCTGTGAAGTGATTTTCCAAATGGGCATGACCACCAACGAAATTGCCTATTGCCAAGGAGTGGTCAGTGAAGAAACTGAGGAAGACGAACGAGAATCATTCTTGCGGGCGGCCTGGGGAAAATGGTTTCATTGTAAGCATGAGTTTTTCGTAGAATCTAGAAAAGTGGCTTTGGGTATTGATCCGAAAACAATTGAATCCTTATTAGGTGACGAGTTTCTGGATTTAGAAAGTCGACTTTCCAAGTCACCATTCATTCAAAGCTGGAAGTCCTAGTTTTTTACTTCCAGCTCATCTGTCATTTAGTCACGTGCGCGACATCCGCTAATGGCATCATCCTCAGGCATATCAGCACCACCATAATGAAGGGGTTGTCGATATTTGACAATGCAGCTTTGATATTTCTGATCGGAACCACTTCGTTCACATGCTTTAATCGCTCCATTTTCACTCAGTTCGGCTCCGTTGTTGTGTCTATCAGCTCTCAACAAGCTTGCGCATTCAATGAATTTCAAATCAGCGCTACTTCTGATACATGATTTGATCGTGTTCTCTGAAGAAAAACTTGCACCAGAGATGCCAGAAATTTTATGATATTTTTCTATTCGAAGTGTAACGGCACAAATTTGTGCCTCTTTTGCTGCTCCTACTTTACGGCAATAATCGATGGCATCAGTGGATGAAAATTGAGCGCCACCGTTATAACGTTCTTTCCGCATATTCACTACACACGCAATCATCTCATCAGAAACAACTTGGAAATGAGATGCGGCCTTTGTGATTTTATAATCATCGCCTTCGATACCCATAGCTCTAAAAATTTCATGCATGATGAAATTTCTTTTCATGGGTGAATCCACAACATCCAAAGGATAAAAATTTCGACTGATCAGCCAAATCTTCTCTTGAGCGTTATAACAACCAACAACATTTCGACCATCAGTTGAACCATCACAGCTTTCATAAACGTCAGGTAAAACAGCGATGCGCTGGGGGTTTACATAATTTTTAAATTCGATGGCCGAAACCGGAGTGGGCAATGTATGCCCGTTTCTTTCCAACCAGGGGATGACTTCGCTTTCAATTGTTTTCAAAAAGTCCAAAGTGTAGGGATCTCCGCCGCCACCAGAGCCAGGACCCATTTTATTATCTAATCCTAATTTTTTTCCGAGTGGACCTTCGCTGGGCTTTTGAACTTCAATTTTTGGAAGCTTCACATCTTTGATGACCACCGCAGATCTGTTAACCTTCGGAAGGGGTTTCAAATTCAAATTTGGCTTTGTCCCATTTTGAGACATTGCAATTGAGCTTAAGAAACTGAGTAGTAAAGTTGTAAATAAAGTTGAGTTTTTCATTTTGACCTCGATGAATGAGTAGCAAATCGATTGCCACTCAGTTTTAGTTAGTTGTTGTTTTGATTGTATCGAAGACGTCCATTTTGTCTGGGGCATCGGCCTAGTCTTTTGCATGCATCACCAAAAGCGAGGTCATAGGCGGGTACCAATTCTGGCCAGCTGCCGTCTAAGTAATCGACAAAGGCTTCGTTGGTGTAGGGTAAAATGGCCGCAATAATTCCGCTGTAGCCGTCATGATAAACCACCTGACCGACACAGGCATTTCCGCGCTCGAGGCAACCGAAGGTCAATCCGATATCTTGAGTTCGGTAGCTGTCGGTAAATCCTCTGGATCCATCCACTTTAATCTCAACAAGATTCTGATGAAGATAAAGTGCGACAACCTTTCCAGAGTAGCCATCGCGGGTGATGACTTTGTCACCTGTGCACAGCTCGCGTGGGCGATTATGGTTGTTACCAAATTGGGGCATTGCTTGCGCCCATGCGATTTGTGACAAGGTTAATGTGGCCAGCGTTAACATCTTGATTTTGGAAATAACATTTTTCATAAGAACTCCTTTTTGTTTATTTGCGTTCGTTACGGAATATGCCATGTTGCGTTATTTGCCTCCAGACTAATTTTGTCAAAAAAGCACGAAAGTTGTGATAAAATGTCTACAATATGAAAAAAAACCTATTTGTTCTGGATAGTTATATTGAAGTGATTGAACTCAAAATGAGTGAGTTCAAAGAGCAATGGGGCCTTATTTCGAAGATGGCAGAGGCCTGTGAATGTCAAAGGTCCCACCTTTCAAAAGTATTAAAGGGGCAGCTGCATCTGACACTCGAGCAAGCTCAAAGAATCAGCGAATTTTTTAAAATGAACGAATTGGAAACAGAATATTTTCTGTGTCTCGTGGAGCTTGAGCGTGCGGGCTCGCAAAGTTTGAAAAGAAGGTTTCAGAATCGGCTAGTAAAAATTCGTCAACAAATTGAAAACTTAAAAGAGCGATTGAATGTGGCAGAAATTGAATCCACCCATCAACAGTTGATTTACTATTCGTCTTGGATTTGGAGTGCCATCCATGTGGCAACCAGCATTCCAGAGTTTCAAAGTGTTGCAAGGCTTTCCCAATACTTTCGGCTTCCAGAAAATGAAATCGAATCTTACTTGAAAACATTAGACAGCATGGGATTTGTGAAAAAGGTGGGGACCCGGTGGACTTACAATACCCAGTCCATTCATTTATCTAATTCTTCCCCGATGATAGGGATTCACCACAACAATTGGCGAGCTCGAGCGGTGATCGATTCTCAAAAGATTCAAACCACGGGTTTACACTACACAGTAGTTCAATCCATAAGTAAAAGTGATTTTCTAAAATTGAAAGCGCTGATGCTAGAAACCATCGATCAGTTTTCAAAGGCGGCAGGACCTTCGAAGTCTGAAGAGCTCGTAAATTTCTCTCTGGATTTTTACAAAGTCGAGTAAATCTTATTTGATCCATAGAAATTAAAATCGTGTCACAGCTTAAAATGCTGACTAAGCTTAAATCTTCGAAAAAGGATTTTTATGGACTATTCGTTATCGGCGATCAATATCGTCAAAAATTTTGGAAGTGGCGATAAAACATTTAAAGCAGTGCAGGATCTTTCATTTGATCTGAAGCCTGGGGAATCCGTCGCATTCCTAGGTCCCAACGGAGCAGGGAAAAGCACAACCATTAAAATTTTGTGTGGGATTTTAGCTCCCACCAGTGGTTCTGCGCTTATCGCAGGTCATCCAGCTGGTACATTGCAAGCCAATAAACAACTGGGATTAGTTTTTGGAACTCGCAGTCAGCTTTTTATGCATATGACGGTCTTTCAGTGTTTAGACTTGATCAGTGAAATTTACTTTCTCACGGGACCGACAAAAACAAAAAGAATCCAAGAATTGGCTGAGCTTTTTGATATCACCGATCTTTTAAAAAAGCGGGTCAGAACTTTATCCTTAGGTCAGCGCATGCGCTGTGAAGTGGTCGCAGCCCTTTTGCATAAGCCCAAAATTTTGCTGGCCGATGAGCCCACAATTGGTCTGGATATCATTGCGAAAAACCGATTGCGAGAGCTCATCCTTCGTTGGCAAATCGAAGAGAAAAGCACTTTACTGTTAACCAGTCATGATTTGTCTGATGTGGAAGCTTTGTGCGAGCGCTGTATTTTGATCGATCACGGAGTGAAACGCTATGACGGAAAGCTTTCGCTTTTGAAGGGAGATTTAAGTGACCTTCGCCGGGTGCAAATCACGGTTTCAGAGCAAGGCATTCAGCCTTACTTAGCTGATCAAAATATTAAATCCGTCAAATCCGAAGAATTCATTCATCAGTACGAACTTCGCAGTCAAAAAGTTCCCATGTCTGATGCGCTCTCAAAACTTTCATTTCATTACGGCGATCAACTGCAGGATATTCAGATCGCTGAAGTCAGTCTGGAGGAAGTTTTAGCTCAAAGGTACAAAGGCGTATGACAACGGCCACTCATTCACTGGAATCCATCAGATTTCACATTCGTCATGCTTGGTTTAATTTACGAGAGCAATTTTCTGATATTCCGACAGCCATTGCAGCCAATGCATTGATCCCATTTTTTGTTTGGGTTCTGTCACAGATGTGGCTTCGCTTTAATTCAGGCCAAGGTAATTTCACCTTAAAAGAAGTGATCCTTTATATCGGCTTAACTGAAGTTTTGTTTATGACCTTTGTTAGATTGGGTTCCATAAACCGAGCCAGCGGGGATTTTTCCATTGCTTTATCAAGACCCAGATCTTGGCTTGTGATGAGTTTCTCTGGCCTGGTGGGACGAAGTACTGGTGGAAGAATTTTTATGCTGTTGATGCTACTTGTAGCCTTTCCACTTTTGGGTTCCGGTGGACAATTGATGATTGATTCCGTGCTTCGATTTTTGCTCGTGCTTCCTTGGCTCGGTGTCTTACAAGGTTTGTTTGCTTTGTTTTTTGCAAGTTGCCAAGTGCTTTGGCATCAGACCAATTATTTTCTTCTTCCATTCGGAAAAATATTTTTAGTTCTCGGTGGAGTGTGGGGACCTGTTGCTGATTTTTCAGAACCCTGGAGGTCAGTGCTGCTGAAACTTCCTCCATCAGATTTATTTTTCCAGCCGGCTTATTTTTGTGTGAAAGGCCATTTTTTTGAAATCACAGCAGCGGAATGGTTTTTGCGAACTGGAATTTTGGCAGGGGTTTTAGTTCTAATTAATTTTTATTTTTTCAAATATGCAAAACGTGAACATCAGAGTTTTGGAGGATGATCATGAACACATTCTCTTTGATTAAATTATCCATGCGATACCACTGGGATGCTTTGAAATCCAATCCGGCCAATCTTTGGGCGGGAACCATTGGAATGATTATTAATAATCTGATTATTCTTTGGGGATTGTGGGCCATGCTATTTCAAGGTAAACCTGGCGGCGAAAAATTAATGATTTATTTCTTAGCCCTGAATGGGATGATCACAGTGGCTTGGGGATCCATCTGCTATTTTTTTGGAGGTGTACAAAACCTAGGAGAATACATCGAGGAAGGAACCTTAGAGCCCATGCTTGCAACGCCCAGATCACCACTTTTACTTGTGGGAATTTCGAAAAGCTCAGCTCCTGCCATGGGAGATCTGATTCAAGGAATCGGTAACTTAATTGCTCTGTTTTTCTTGGCAGATTTTGACATGGCTTTGAGGTGTTTGTTATTTACCTTTGTCTCGGGCCTTGCCTTTTTGGGTCTTTTTGTTTTGATGGGATCAATTCCCTTCTTTTTTTCCAGGGGTAATGCACTGGGAAATTTACTATTGGAATGTAATTTAAGTCTGTCGTTTTATCCCACTGGGAAGATTTTCTCAGAGCGAGGACGCATGCTGCTTTATTTAACACCAGCGGCGGTGACGGGGATCTTACCGATCACTGCCATTGAAGAGGGGACTTTGAACGCAGGCCTGATTTCACTTGTGGGATCTGTGGGATTTTTATGGCTAGCCACATTTGTGTTTCGAATGGGACTTCGAAGATACCAAAGCTCCAGCTATGTGATCGCCAGGGGCTAGTTGACGAAGTAAACACCTTCTAAAACAAATCGGTCTTCTGTTAATTCAACAGGTTTTTTCTGGGAATCCAAATTCCAAGTTTTTCGGTAGGACACAACAATTTCAAGCCACTGAATCCAGATCGAGTGATTTCGATTCACTTGATAGTCCGTTCGGAAGCTTGAAATTTTAGAAAAAATCTTGCGCTGATACTGGCGACATCTGCCGTTATGGCAATCTTCATAATTTTGTAGAGGCTTTTCGAAAAGCACTGCAGGCACAGAGGTGAAAACAGTTTGACCAGGAAGTTTTACGGTCGCTTTTAAAGCATTGATCTTTTGGTTCAGCACAGACTGCGGCTGATTCAGTTGCTCATTTATAAATTGATCTGCCTGTTGAAGGGTGGGTTCAGCGAAGGTAAATGTGGACATCAGAAGTATCAAAATTAGATTCATGGCAGTTTTGTAGCAGTGTTCAGCTTTTTACGAAAGTCATTTTAACTGCAATTTAAATTTTTCAACCAATGGTTTCAGCTCCAAGGGCTTGAACCCGCTTGTCACGGCCATGCTGCCTATCTCAGATTTGAGCTGATCACCGTAAATAAATTCCTTTGGAATATCATTGAGGGCGGCCTCAAGGAGTTGCAATTTTTTCTCTTTTGTCACGTTTGCATTGAGGCCAATTCGAAGAAGTTCAATGGCCTCTGGATCGATGGCGATGGAGTCTGACCGAGATTCAAAAAACTTCTTTATCTTCTGAAAGTCCTCTGCACCTGCCAATGGTATTTGAAGTTGCTCTTCGCTATGCATTCTTTTCGTGAAATCAAATCGGTCATTTAAGTACTTGTTCAAGAGTTGAGAAAATTCTGAGCTGATTTGAATTCTTCGAATGAAATCCGCTGATTGTTTTTTTTGTTTCTCTAATGTCACTGCAAAAGATTCTTCGATCTTTTTTTGATTTTGTTCAGGAGTTAATGTCTTTTGAGAAATCTTGTCTTGAAAGTTTAAATTTTCATTTGCTGAAGTTTGTTGAAGGATCAAATCGGTTTGCTTATTTTGCTTCAACATATAAAACAAAATCACAAGACCAAAAAGAGCAATGAAAATAGATTGAGTGTTAGTGAGTTTCAATTTATCGCAACTCAGTCCAGCGAGTGTAGGTTCGCGCTCCTGCTAAACTTCCGCCCATATAAATCCGGTACCAACTTCCTGGAGGCACAACGCCTTGAACGGATCCGGTATCATAACAAGTCACGCTGTCCACAATTGTCCAAGGGCCTGTATTGCTGGGACCCACTGCAAAAAGCAAATAGGCCCACGGTTGGAAACCTGTGGCTGAGGCACTGACTGTCATAGGCATTGCAGCTGTATTTTGATAAGGCACTGAGTTTGCGCGACTGCCTAAAACATTGTACCAAGTTTGTGGCAAGGGTGTCGCAGGCTCAAGACACGAAACAATTCTTGCAGCTGCCGGAACTGTGGCATCCACATTGAGTGTTGTTGAAATGGAAATGGGTTTTAAAGCCCTGACCATAGTTCCAGGTGCAAAGTCGATCACCCAATTTCCTAAATATTCATTCCCAGAGCCACCGGTGATGACAAGTCTGATCTGAGAAACTGTTAACTGTGGTGCTAAAGGCGAGATCGACGATCCCACATTGGCAAGCACAGGACCAAGCACAACTGGTGGCCCTTCGTTCACGTAGGAATAAATGGGTCGAGGCGGGGCTTGGGTGCTCAAGTTGATAGTCTGTGGAAAGGGTGCTGTGGAATTAAAAGTCAGTGCAGTCGGATTGTTCAGTGCGTACTTGCAAGCTTTTCCAGAGCTTAACGAAGCTGATAGCAATCGAAAGGATTCTTGCACAGCCATTTTTTCATTCATGGCTTTAATTTCTTTGTTTTGATTCGTCATCATGGTGGTGAAAACAACGAGCATAATACTCATGATTCCGATTGAAACCATGACCTCGATGAGCGACATGCCTTGCTGGCTTTTTAATCTGTTCATAGTTTAATTTTCACTGAACAGGGCTCAGTTGTCGATCTCAGATTTAATTTTCTAAGATTGAGACACTAAGGTTGCTTTACAAACACAGTTCCCAAGGCAAGACCGCGAGATCTTGTCAAAGCTGAGGTTCCGATACCACCCGCCATCTCGGAGTAGAAAAGTCGAGCGGGTTGCCCGACGGGATATTCCACTCTTCGCAACATGAATAAATTGGTCGAGGCCCAAAGGCCATTGCAACCGGTCAGAGTGATATCACGGGTAACGTTTGCAACCCAACCAGTGAAACCGCAATAGGCCTGCGCGTTTAAAGCCTGGGCTGCGATGGCAGACAGCGGTCGCACTGTGGATTGATGATTAGTGATGTCGTACTCAAATCCTGTCACTCCATTTGTCGACACGACATTTTCTAGTCCTGTGCGATGAAGGCCTGACATTCGATGCTCAAGAATCGGAGTCACGCAATCAACTGTGTAGACCGTTTCAGTCATTGTAAAATTAGTTAATGTGGAAACATAAGTTCCTACGATGGGCCCTGTATTCGGAGTGCACGTGGCCTTCACCCATGTCCCCAGCATTTGTCCAATACCCCGTTGTTCGACTCGAATATCAAATCGTTGATCGGGCCCCATGTTTCCTTCTGGATCCATAACTGAAAGAACCAGAGTATCTGTGCCAATAAAGTTTTGGTTGGGCGTGTAAGTGAAACCTCGATTTTGTAAAACAGTGCCTGGGTCCAATACCACCTGGCCAGAGGCAGGGGGTGATCGCAAAATGAAAGTGAGATTGGTAAAGGCAGTATCCGCATCAACTGCATTCACAACAACTTTTGAAGCCACATTCATAGCAAGTGCTGAGGCTGCAGTGGGGGCAACTAATGCTGGTGCTCTGTTCACGACGGGAGCCGGTGCCGGAGCGGGTGCAGGCGTGCCATTATCTGCTGCCTGGTTCGAGCTTAAGCCTGCGGATTGTTGGGTTGTCTTAAAGCCTCCGCCACAATTTTGAAAGCTCACAATGACACCTGTAAGACCTAATAGAATTAACCAAGTCTTAGATTGAGACAATCGAGAGCTCAGAAATTTGACAGTCGATGTGTACCAATTCGGATTTAAACCCAAACTAAACCCCCCATGATTCAATTAGATAGATTGCAATTAAGAATCCAGGTGAAGTCAATTGGAATGTGTTTAGTCAGTCAAGCCTTGCTCAGATGTCCACAGAATCGACATTCTTTCGATTTGAGATTCTATTGACTCATTGAGTTTCAATTCAAATAGGACTGCAGGCCAATTTCTTAGACCAATCGGGGATGATCCACTCTGACCATACAGAAGCCTTGGCTACATCTTCAGTGCTCATGCTGATGGAATTTAAAAGCTTCAAGTAAAGATCGAAGTAGGGGTAAACAGTTCTGATGTTCACTGTGTCTGCAGGATGCAGATAAGTTCCTGGTACTTGAAAAGCTAAAGGATATCCGTCTTTTGTTTTATGAGTTGAGTGAATGTCCACCGTTCCCATCAAAACATTTGTCTGTTGGACGTGAAGATAAAAAGGATATCTTTTAAGATCCACAGCACTTCGAGCTCGGTTGTCTTCATGCTGATCAAAACCAACGATGGTGATTTTAGCTTTCACTTTTGCCTTTTCTCTACATACCACTTTGATTGGATCTTGTGATGTGCCTGCTTCCAAGTTGGCACTTTGGCTGATGAACACTTCGCTTGTTTTTCTGAAAACAACAATGGGCTTGGTGATGTCGATGGCAGTCGAAGAAGTCAGCTGATCATTCTGATCATAGTAATCAAGACGAGCCACAACTTGAGAATTTGCATGAAAGGTTTTAACTGCAACGTTTTGACCCACGTTTGACAACGCACCTTGAAGACTTAAGATCAATTGCGCCTCGTAGCCAGCCTCCCGAGCTTGGGGAGTGATATCAATTTCAATCTTATTCAAAAAGCCTTCGACGTTTTCTTCCCGCACTTGGTAGGTCATAACAAAATCGTTGTAATCCACATCTGTGTTTTTTGCATAGTTAGATGTGGTCATCAGGTCCTCAAAGGCCACACTCATTTTGACTTTGTTCACTTGATCAGAGTCCTGACCTGTCTCATCATCTAAAACTCCACTGATGGAATCTTTATTGACGTTTCCGTCGTCGGCGTAATTGATTTGGGCACAATTCTGATAAAGAACTGTGATCGCAGAAACTAAAGCCATAAGTCCGTATTTATTTTTCATTTTCATATTCCTTATTTATTTTCTTCATTGGGTTCAAAGACTGCGAGCACTCTGCGATTTTGAAATCTGCCCTCAATCGTATTGTTATCTGCAACCGGTTGTTTGGGGCCATAGCCTGCTGAAGTAATTCTGTTGGCCTCAATCCCAAATTTTTCAATCAGGTGCTTTCTAACGGCGGCGGCTCTTCGTGCGGACAAATCCATGTTGTAGTCAAAATTTCCCATGGAATCTGTGTGTCCTTCGATGGTAACAGTGGCCTTTGAATTTTCAGTTAAAATCTCTGCAAGTTCTTTGAGTTCTTTAAAGTCACTTTCATTGATCACATCGCTGTCAGTTGCAAAGTTCACCATCACTTGCATTTGAACTTTTTCTTTTTTCACACAGCCAAATTTATTAACAACAGATCCCAGTGGTGTCCCCGGGCAGCGATCACGGTGATCTTTGACCCCATCTTGATCTGTGTCTTTTTTTCTTTTGTCATTGGGATCTTCTTTGGGTTGCTTCGAAGGAGTCCAAGCAAAATAAACCATGGGAAGACTGACAAAAGCTTCTTTGGCTTGCTTATCATCAAGATCCACAGCGACGAATTCTAAAGCGAGTCCCAGCTGCAAATGAGGTTTCCATTTGTACTCAACTGAATATCTGGCTTGAAGAGAGGCTCCCTTTTGATCGGGAGTCGCTCGAGGAAACTTTTTTGCGTGCCCAAGGCCAGCTCCTAACACGGCATCGTGTTTGAATCGATCGGATTCTCCAAACAGGTAGCCAACGCCGACCAGGTAGTTTTGCATCTGAGGATCTGATCCAAATTTAAAATAATCAAAAGTTAGCTGAGTAAAAAACCGGGAATCATTTTGATACCTCCGGGCCCACAGGCTGACTCCGATATCACTTTTAAGACTATCACCAACCGCATCCAGTTGTGTAAAGTTCGGGCCGAGGCCTGCGGCAAACTGCCAGTGTGAATCTTCAGCCATAGAATTTAAAGAATAGAAAAGAATCAAAACGAGAAAAGTTTTAATAGACACCCCAACGATACCACTCAAGTTTGCAAAGTCAGGGCCCTGCCTCAGCACGGGGCAAAAAACAGTGGGAGCTTAATTTCTTTGGGGAAACGGGCAGTCAAAGCAGCCCATACTGACTAAGCATTTGCTAATGCCTGATAAAACTAACACCATGTCTCAAGCTAAGAATGTGAATTTAAATTCAATAGCACCTGGTCAACACCAGTTGGATAAAGCTTCGCACCCTCATCTTGAATTTGCTTAAGAGATCTCCACACAGCTTTGTTGATCACAACACCGCTTTCGACAATGTCCAATTCGACTTTGTCGTAGGCGGTTTTGTCTTTGAATGTGGCAGAAAAAAGCATGACGATTTCATGACCGGCATGGCCTTCAAATGAGAAAATATTTTCAAACGAGGCCACCAGTTCTGAGACTTCACACTCCAGTCCCAGCTCTTCATGAATTTCTCGAATTAATGCGACTTTGCCGGATTCACCAAAATCCACACCGCCACCCAAGGCTCGGTAGAAATGCTCGTTCTTAACTTTGTCGAAACTTTTATGAAATAAAAATTGATCCTTCGAGTTTTTAATAATGGCTAAAGTCAGAGCACGAATCTTTCGGCCTAAAATTCCTCGGTAGTAATCTTTGATTCGATTGGCTTTATTAGGGTCAGCACATTCAAGTCGGCATGCCAGTTCCACTGCGAAATCAATATGAGCATCTGGCGTGGCAGTGAGAATATTTTGATCACACACGAATTTTTCGCTTGATAATTGGGTGCCAGAAAAATACGGGGTTAAAAAATCGATTTGTTTGGGGCCAAATCCATGGGCAATTTTTTTATTCTGCAAGATTCCAGCTTTGGCTAAAAGGAGCGGCCCTGCACAGATGGCCGCGATCCAAAGTCCTTGGGTGTTTGCGGATTGTAAAACCTGATCGATCTGCTGGTTTTTCATAATAGCCCTGGTGTCTCCACCGGGAACTAAAATGGCCTTTGCATTTTTTAAATCAAGTTTTGAATAGGGCACACAGTTTTTAATGCAAGTGCCGTTGCTAGCTAAGTGATCTTCACCATCCGGTGTGCTCATGATCACTTCGAACTTTTCGCTTAGAAGCTCTAAGGCCAAAGCGATTTCAAAAAAGATGCATCCTGGGTACAGGATTGCAACGATTGTGGGTTTCATATTTTAAGCCCCAAGCTAAAGCTTCTCATGGAAATTGAGCCATTTTGTATTTCTTCGAATTCGAATACAAGTTTGTCTTTTGCATCTGCTGCACCCAGAACGTAATGCAAAGGCAAATAGTGCTCGAGTGTCGGGATACTTAATTTTCCAGCTTCGGTTTTGTGAAAGTCATTCAACACAGCTGAATAATCTCCGCTAAGGAGTTTTAATTTAAGCCACTCATCCATTTCAATGGCCCAATCGAATGGCTTTGCGTTTGGCTCCCAACTTATTTTTCGTAAATTGTGCACTAGATTTCCACTGCCAACAATTAAAATGCCGTGATCTCTGAGTTTGATCAGTTCTTGTCCCAACTGAATGTGTTCTTCATTTGATCGATTCATATCGAGGCTTAGCTGAAGAACTGGAATCTCGGCCTTTGGATAAATGTGCCGCAGAACTGACCAAGTGCCATGATCAAGGCCCCACTGATCTTGGTCTCCATAAATTTTTGTCGTTAGAATTGTTTCTTGAATAAACTTGGCAATTTCTGGGCTGCCAGGAGCTGGATATTGAATATCAAAAAGTTCCTTTGGAAACCCAGAAAAGTCGTGAATGGTTTTAGGTTGTGGCATTTGTGTGACCCAAGTGCCATTGGTCATCCAGTGAGCCGAAATGACTAAGATAGCTTTCGGTTTAGGAATTCTGAGAGCCAATCGATTTAAGGTTTGAGTGTAAGGATTATTTGCGACTGCATTCATAGGTGATCCATGACCTATGAAGAGGACGGGCATTCGCTCTGGATTGGATTC
>CAZPBD010000055.1:0-18847 GCA_964584655.1 uncultured Pseudobdellovibrionaceae bacterium
TGATCCACGAAACAGCCCACCTTTATGACTTTTTAAATGTTCGAAATTCAAGCGAAAAGAGTTTCATCCAAAATTGCCAATTTTTAAATAGTTCCAATGAGTCCAATCAATCTTTGCCTGATTTGTGTGAGGTCTATTTAGCTACAAAAACCACTCTGTCCACAGACCCCTACTATTTAGAAATTGCGGGATGGCCTCTGTCAGTTCAAGGGACTAATTACCGACAGTCCCATAATATTTATCAGCATCGCACAGCTGACGCTTTAGAATTCAAAAACTCAGTCGAGCACTTTGCAGTTAATTTTGAATACTATCTGCTGGATCCTCAGTTTGCATGTCGCAAACCCATATTGTCCCAATTCTTTGATCAACATTTTGGTTTGCAAAAATCAAAGGCCAGTTGTGATCACAACTTTTATGTTGATCCTTCTTCCTCAAATCCTGATTTGCTGATTAGACAAATTCCTATCGACCGAGTTTATCAAATTCACTACCTGCATGCCGGTAAGGGCTCCGAGGCCATGTCTTTGTGGGGACACTCCATGTTCCGAGTCGTCATCTGCGATCCGAAGCGCACCAACGTTGGGCCTGATTGTATGAAAGACGAGTTTTATCATGTGGTTCTCAGCTTTCGAGCCTTCATCAATGCATTTTCGATCAGCTCTTGGAAAGGACTCACGGGAGCCTATCCCTCTCGGCTATTCATTGTCCCATTTGAAGAGGTGAAGAAAAATTATCTGCAACAGGAGCTCAGGGACCTGACCAGCTACCCACTTCATCTATCAAGATCTGAAATTGAGAGGTTTCTGAAAAGAGCACTCGAGAATCACTGGAATTACGACAGCAAATACTACTTCATCACAAATAACTGCGCCTCAGAGAGTCTGAATTTGCTGAAGAGCTCACTGTTACGCCCAGAGCTCCTTGAGGTCAAAGTGATCAAGCCGACAGAGCTCAGGGACATACTTCTCAAGTTGAAAGTATCCCGATCTGAAGATTTCAGTCAAAACACAGAAGTGAATATCGAAAAAGGACTCTATTTTGAAAATCATGGGCGACATTATCTTCAAGCTCTTAGTTTTTTAACTGGGGTACCAGAGAACTTAGGTTCTGTAAGAAAGCACCTTGAGCTTCCGTTTCAAGAGCGAATGAAGAAGTATGCTTTAAAAAATCAAAAAATATCTCTTAAGACCTACGCCGCTTTGTCGATTTTAGAAACCGCTTCATTGACTCAAACAAGATCAAAAGTGAATGATTCCATCGTTGCAATGGCCCTCAACACCGCAAGCCAAATCAAAGAGTCCTATGAGCTATCCATCGAGCTGTTTAACTTGTTCTCTGCACCCCATGAGTTCATTAGCCCCTTGACCTATGGACTGCCATTGAATGATGAAATGCTTGAGTCGTATCAAAAAATTAAGAAATCTTGGGAGCTGAACCTACAGAACAGTCAGAACCGAAGAAAGCTTGTCGAATCTTTTTACACTGAAGCTCAAGTCAGTGAAATCACTCAAACAGAAGATCACCTCGATCAACTCTTGACTCAGTTAAAAGTCGACTAACATCACTGTCGATCCTTTTTTGTTTCGATCATGAAAAAAAAACAAGCTCACCTCCTTCAAGTCCACCCAATCAAATCTGAAGCTGACATGTCACTTGCTTTGTAGTTGTGAGCAACGAAAACAAACTTTTAAGGAGTTAAAAAATGAAAACACTATTACTCACACTCGCCGCATTAACGACAGCCTTTGCAAATCTATCATTTGCCATGGAGTCTTCTGCTAAAATTTCTGAGTCAACAGCTAAAGAAGTTGAAATTGAAATGGAAGCTGACAAGGACCTCATCATCAGAAATGCAAAACCAGATGCTCGCATCTATATCTTGTCTGAAGGCAGAATCATTACTCCGAACATGGCAAAAGCGTTTGAGGTTTTAAAATCAGATTCTTCTAAAGCAGAAAAATCAGGATACGAACTTGCTATTGAAGTTTTCAGCAAAAAGTAAGTCATAATTAAATTTAAGGAGTTAACTCATGTTCAATTTATCAAGACTCAGCCAAGTGGCAGCTGCAATTACAGTCACGTTTATGGCAGTAACAGCACAAGCTCGCTACGTCGTTGCAGATTACCAAAAACAGGGAATTGATCCCTATAAAAAAACACATGTCATCGTAGCTGCTAAAGGTGGCGATATGGCTTTGCAGTTCCACATGTCCGCAGCCTCTTTGGCCCGAAAGGTTCAAGACGTGAACCCTCAGGATCAAGTGGTACTGATCGCAGTTCTTGATGATGGAAAGGGTTGGCTCGAAACTGATTATTCAAGAAGACTCGAGACTTCACTTCTTAATTTTAATTTTTTGAACGAAACAAACCAAGATGATGTGACGAAGTATGGCGCACGATCAAACTTCAAACGCTACTCAAAAATTGAAGATGGAACGATGATGGCCCTTCAACAGTGGGGTTTTGGAAATTTCAGAGAAGTGGGACAAGATCTAGAAGCTAAAACTCTGATTAACGAACTTTCACAGTTCAACAAAATCGGTTCAGTGAATATCTTCAGCCACTCGACTTCCTATTATGGATTGATCTTGGACGGTTCGATGAATCGTTTAGATCCTAAAGACACTGAAAAATTTGGTGAGCTGAGATCACGATTTACACCTGATGCCTATGCATGGCTACACGGTTGTAACAATAGTGCTGTAGGTGCTAAACTCACATCTCTTTGGTCAATTCCTGTGGCTGCTTCTTTCACATCCACCGCTTTTCAGGAAGTCTTTAAGGTCGGTACAGGATCTCCGTTTTTTGTGCACAGTTATCCGGATAACATTCCCGCTGGTGCAAGAAGAACGGGTGTGAATTCAATTTCTTACGCTAAGACACAAGAATGTTTGAAAGTTCCTTGCGTTCGAATGCAACCCGATAACTACGGTTATGTTGGGCACTGGGGAAACTACAAAGACGGCGGTCTTGGTTTTTACAAGTTCGTATGTGCCAGCCACGTTGGCGATCGTAAATGTAAAATGGGAATGGCCATTGGCCTCATCAATCAGGTCAGCCACGTATTCACAAATTACAAATCAGATCTTGCCACATTCAAATCAGCAGCCATCGGCGCACTTTGCCCTGTTGGTAAAAAGTTTGAAAAAGCGAGTATGAATCACGAGCAGTGTGGAAAGGCATTGGAAGCAAGTTTGACAAATCCAAGCATTACAGTCGATACATTTTTGTCAAAATCACTCGAGTGTAACCGCAAAAACAACTGTCAAATCAAAGTGACGTGTGAAGCTTCTGAAGCCTTCGGCCAAAGTTTCCTGTCAGCGAAATCTTGCAAAATTGAAAACAAACGTGATTTCTCTAAACCAATAACAACTCAGGTTCAAGAGTACCGTGATTTGGTTGAGGGTTTTAAACTTCTTCAACAAGCTCAATTAGGAAGATAATTAAAATGAAAAACATCAGTCGCACACTTCTCAAATTTTTCATCAGTGCGGCTTTTGTCTTTGGATCCATCCAAGCTGGGGCTCAAAATTCTTGTGCCCTCGCCGTTCAATCAAATAACGAACGACCCACCTACCCTGTCTCAAGCGAAATTCAAAACTCAATTGCATTAAGCGATAAGCTCATGGCTCGATTTCTCAAGCGCTCAAATGCACTGAAGAAAAAGAAAACTGACACCTATGATTTTATTATCGTAGGTGCTGGTGTCCAAGGTGCCGCTGCTGCTTTAGCACTCAAAAACTCTGGAAAAAAAGCACTGATTATTGATAAGTCAAATTTAGTCGCCTCAAATTTTGCCTCAAAAGAATTTATGATCAACAGCTCTGAAACTGCCCAGTTTTCGATGCATCCATTTCCCTCAAGCTCACTTCGGTTTGATCAATTCACAAGCTCAAAGTATGCAAGCTCTCTGCAACTCGCAGCCTACATTCAATCTCTCATTTATTCATCGAAGGTTCCCGTCCTACTT
This sequence comes from uncultured Pseudobdellovibrionaceae bacterium, assembly GCA_964584655.1. Taxonomy (GTDB): domain Bacteria; phylum Bdellovibrionota; class Bdellovibrionia; order Bdellovibrionales; family Bdellovibrionaceae. Next base: position 3,974 of record CAZPBD010000055.1, read on the forward strand.
GGGACTGAAATGACTAAAATTCAACATAACTCGGATGGAACCATCAGCCTGATCGCACAGGATGGCCGAATCTTAACAGCTCGAAATATTATCATTGGAACGGGCCTTGGCGAAGCTTCCACAAAAGTACCCGACCCAGAATTTAAAAAGGAATTTGAAAAATACACAGCAGAATCGGTCAAGGATCCTGCAAGCCTAAAGCCTATCATGAGCACAGAAACCTTCATGAAAGCATTTAATCGTGGGATCCAGGACAAAACCACAATTGAGTTGCCTCAAACTGTGCTTTTGATCGGTAACGGAGATGGCGCAAGAATCACAGTTGAAGAGATGAGTGAAAGCTTTGTAAAAAGACCCAAGGGATTTAAGATTGTTTGGATTGGTCAAGAGTCAAAAAATTCAACCGAATACATTGCCAGCCAAAATGGATGGGACAGGTACGTCGAAAAAGTCGTTCCCTTTTTTGAGCGTGGGGAAATCCAAGCTGTTTCAGGATATACTCAAACAATTAAAAAATTGCCGAACGGGAAGTATCAAATGACCGTTTTGGATCAGAAGACATCTGTCACTTCCGTGGTCGAAGGTGATTTCATCATAGATTCCACTGGATACGAAAACCGGACTTTGAATTTAGTTAAACAAACATTCACAGGCTCAGAGTTAGTAGATGTAAAAGGTCAACTCAACGAGAAAGATTTTAGTCAGACCGCAATTGCTAAACAAGTCCAACAAAGTGATGGTAAAAAAATTCCACTTTACTTGGTGGGTCCTGGAGCTGGAATGCTTGCTACAAAAGCTGAATTAGAATCTCAAAAGAATCGAAATCCTGTTTCTATCTACAATAATGTTCCCAGAACCCATGAGCTCATCTATCAATTGTTAGGAATGGCCTCACCCGTCAGATCCAATGGTGATAAAATCAAACAACAAAATGTTTTAACAGTTGATCAAATCTATCAACTTATTATAAGTTCGGAACAATGAAGAGAATCATCATTGCTACGCTGATCGCACTTTTTTCTGTCGGAGCTTGGTCTTGGCTCAACAGAGACATGGGCTCTGATGCTTATTCGGAGGCCATTTATCCTGGATCAGGAAACTGTTTAAGCCAGGATGGAACTCCTCCTAAAACAACTCTCACTGGTGATTTTGATGGAGATTCTAAAGAAGACGAAGTCAGTCTTTTTCAAAAGGGTCCTTTTCAACAATTTTTAGTTTTTCTTCTTTCATCCCGAGATCGCAAGCCCATGGAACTTGACGCCACAAAGGCTTCAGGCAGCATGATTATTAAGCTCGCCCAAGTGGGTGATGTCATTCAGTCTGCATGCGCAAGGGGATTTTCACAGCTTTGTGGCACAGAAGAACCCAGTGAAGTGAAGCTTAAGACAGACGCTATTTGGTTCGCAGCCTGTGAATCTACGGCATCGGTGCTTTATTGGAATTCGGCAAAATCACAATTTGATCGTATTTGGTATAACCAGAATCCTCAGACGGAAGATCCAAAGACAAATTCAAATTAATTAAATATCGCATCCAGGTATTCATCAGCATTGAATGCCCGAAGATCTTCAAGCCCCTCACCTACACCGATTTTTTTAACAGCAAGTCCTAGTTCATCATGAAGACCAATGATAATGCCACCCTTAGCAGTCCCATCCATCTTCGTAACAACTGCACCTGTCAACTTCACATGAGTATTAAATTCTTTGGCTTGAATCAAAGCATTTTGCCCCGAGTTTGCATCTAACACGATCCAAGCTTCGTGGGGTGCTGTTGGAATAATTTTTGTGATCACACGGTTAATCTTTTTCAACTCTTCCATTAGATGATTTTGAGTGTGCAGTCTTCCCGCGGTATCCAAAATCACCACATCAAATTTTTCATTCACTGCTTTTTGGACGGCTTCATAGGCCACACCGCTGGGATCTTTTGTATTTTCTGGTGCGTAGATTTCCACCTTTGCTCGGTCACTCCAAATTTTCAACTGAGCGCTGGCGGCTGCTCGGAAGGTGTCCCCTGCAGCCACTAAAACTTTCTTGCCTTCAGAACCCCATAAAGCCGCAAGCTTTCCGATGGTGGTGGTCTTTCCCACACCGTTCACACCCAAAACTAAAAACACAGTGGGACCTGAAGTGTTCCAATTGACGAAATTAGGATCGTAAAGCTTTAAGATTTCAGACATCTGGGATTTTAAGGAGTTTGAAATTTTTGAGAAATCTTTGACCTCAGTGGAGTTCAAATTTGTTTTCACTTGGTCTAATAAGGTTTCAACTGTCTTAGGTCCAATGTCAGAAGTAAAAAGAACTTCTTCCATTTGGTCTAAAGCATCTGAAGACTTTTCTTGTTCAAAGGCTTTTTTCAGTCTTCCAACTAAACTTGAATTGGTGTTCTGAAGTTTAATTCGAAGGGGAATGACCTTTGATGAGTCAGGTAAACCCTTAATTTCCGAAGGCGCAGCCGTTTCATTTTCTTGATTCTGCTGCTGCTTTTTTTTGAATGCCTTTAAAATAAACGGTAATGCGATCGCAAATATCAGGACTGCGATAAAGATCAACAGTCCTAAAAGAGCATCTCCGTGGGATTCTCGCATGAGTTAGATATCCTGCAAGTTAACAGAAACCATGGTTGAAACGCCTTTTTCCTGCATTGTCACACCGTAAAGTTTCTTTGCCACTTCCATGGTGTGTTTATTGTGAGTGACCACAATAATTTGTGAACGTTTGGCCATCTCACGAACCAGATCGTTGAAACGGAAAACGTTGGCGTCATCTAGTGGCGCATCGACCTCGTCCAGTAAACAATAGGGCGAAGGCTTCACCAAGAAAATCGAGAACACCAGTGCCACAGCCGTTAAGGCCTTTTCTCCACCGGACATCAAAGACACATTCTGCATCTTTTTACCTGGAGGACGTGCAATGATTTCGATTCCCATTTCATTTTTTTCAGCATTTTCGTGAATTTCAAGTTTCGCTTCACCACCACCGAATAAAACTGGGAACACCTTAGTAAAGCGCTCATTGACTTGATCAAAGGTTTCTTTGAATCGTTTGCTGCAGATTCGGTTAATTCGATCGATCACTTTGCGTAGTTGATCTTGAGCATTTGTTAAATCTTCGTGCTGCTGATTCAAGAATTGGAAGCGCTTAGAACTTTCTTCAAATTCATTAATCGCAGACAAATTCACTTCACCGATCTTTGAGATTTTTTCTTTGAGCTCGACAAGTTCTGCTTCCACAGCCACTTGATCTTTTTCTTGATCCGCAAATTGAGGCGCAATTTCAGCAAGGTCACGCATGTACTTTTCATGTACTTGGCTGATCAGGTACTGCTCTTTCAGTTTTGCTTGATCCAGTTTAAGTTGAGCTTCAGACATCGAAGACAATCTTTGATTCTTCAAATTTTGAAGCTCATTACGCTCAGTCTCTAATTGTCTGAGGTGAGCCGATTCTACTTCGAATTCATTTTTCTTCTCGGCTAAAAGCTTTTTGCCTTCTTCTAAAGCCTGTAACGACTTTTCGAAATCCAGCTTCTTTTCTTCTAAAGCCATGGTGCTTTCGCTCATTTGCTCAGAATACATTTCGGACTCATCACTCATTTTTGACAATTGCAAAGCCAACTCACTGACTTGTCGAGAGACGATCTCGAGTTGTCTTTGTGTACTTTGCCACTCTTGATTTTTCGTTGCACTTTTCACTTGAAGATCTGTGACAAGAGCTTGCAATTCATCCACACCACGACGTCGGCTTTGGAGTTGTTGCTCTTTTTCAAGAACCTCAGTCTGGAGAACTTGCTTTTTATTGCTCATCTCAAGGGCTTGTTCACGGTAATCATGCAATTGGGATTCTATTGACTCGATTTGATCGGTGATTCTTCTGAAATCACGCTCGGAACGCTCTAAAGATTGCTTTGCGTTCTCGAATTCATTTTGAGCCCGCTCGAAATCTTTTTTCAGCTCAGTGACTTTGATCTCTTGCTCGATTTTTCGCTTTTGAGCGCCTTCAAAATCATTCACAACGTTTTCAAGTTGTTCTTCTGACTTTTTCAATGAAGCTTGAGCTAAAGCGAGCTTCCCAGCCCACTCAGTTTTCTTTTCAGAGAGTTCTTTGATTTCACGGTTTCGCTTCAGTAAGCCTGATTCGACCGCTTCGCCTGAACCACCAGTCATGATACCTGAAGCATCTAAAAGATCACCTTCAGAAGTGACAAAAGTCCAACCGGCATACTGAGGACGAAGTTTTAAAGCCACTTCTAAGTTTTCAACAACTGCAATTTGACCTAATAGCTTTTGTACCGAAGGCTGGAACTTTTCAGCTGCTTTGACAACGTCTTTTAACAGAGCTTTCACACCGGGCTCATGCCCTGGGTGAGTGTCGGTTTCAAATTTAAGATCATCAAATTGGTAAAAACTAGATCTACCATTTTTTTGAGTTTTTAAATGCTCAACAGCTTGAACGCTTGTGGCATGACTGGAAGTCAAAATTGTCTGCAGTCTTGAACCAAGAGCTGCTTCCATGGCGATTTCATAATCGTTCTGAACTTCAACCACGTCTGATACGGGTTCAAAAAGATCAAATTCAGAAACTGACCCGTCCGCAGACACTTGAGTTTGCTTTTGTTTTTTCCAAAGCATGACGGTTTTAACGCCTTCTTCGAAACCTTCAAAGTTTTGAGCTAAATTTTCTAAACCGTAAAGTCTTGAGGCCACCTGATTTAAAGAATCTTTGAATGATTCCACATCTAATTTTTTAGCATGAACCGATTCACTCAAGATTTTTTTATTGGCTTCAAAGGATTCCACATCATTTGCTAAATCCAATTGCATCTGACGTTCGCGGTCCAAATCATTTTGAATTTTGTGACGACGCTTTTCAATTTCGTGAAGTTGAAGTCGGACTTCTTCCACACGAGATTGGCTTTCTGATTCTTGGCTAGACAAGGAAGTCAATTGACCCGTGAAACTTTGAATTTTTCCAGTCAAAGTCATCTCGGCCTGACCCAAGGCCATCATCTCGCGGCGACCTGTCGTTAGCGATTCGTCCAATTCAGAAATTTGTGTGTGGTGAGTTTGAAATTCGCTGGAGTGAGTTTCAAATTCAGATTTAAACTTCAAAGCTTCCACTTCAAGCTCTTGAACTGAAGCCGACAATTGGACTTGGTCACGGCTGAGAAGTTCCAAGCGAGCTTGAGATTCTTGAACCAAATTACCAGTCATCACTTCATTTCTACGAGCTTGTTCGATTTCAAATTTCAGCTCTTGGATTTCCATCTCGCGCTTTTGTGCAAAAGATTGATTTTCAAAAGTTTGATTTTGCAAAATCTCGAGAGCCTTTTCTTTTTCCAAAAGCTGAAGCTTCAAGGTTTCAAGGTCAGAGAACAAAGTGGAAATCTTTGATTGTCCTTCCACTTCCAAGCTTTGAGTTTCATTGAAAATTCTTTGCGCTTCATCAGCCGCCAATTTCAAATCCAAGTACTGCTTGGATGACAACCACAAATCGAGATCTTCAATTTGTCGCTTTAAATTTCTGTAGCGCTCCGCCCGCTGAGCCTGTCTGGACAATGAGTCCATCTGGCGCTTGAGTTCGCCTAAGATATCTTGCAAACGAACGAGGTTTTGCTCGGTGCTTTGAAGTTTACGAATGGATTCTTTTTTACGAGCCTTAAACTTTGTGATTCCAGCGGCTTCTTCGATCAAATGCTTTCGGTCTTCAGGTTTTGAAGTAATAATTCGACCGATCATGCCTTGCTGAATAATCGAGAACCCTTTTGAGCCTGCGCCTGTGTCCATGAAAATTTCTTGAACGTCACGAAGCCTTGCAGGCTCTTTGTTAACGAAATATTCACCCTCACCGCTGCGGTGAAGACGACGAGTGACCATAATTTCTGAAAATTTCATGTACTTGATAGGAAAGGGACCGCCATCATTTTCAAGGGTCAAAGAGACTTCACACATACCCATGGGGGCATAACCGTCTGCACCCGCAAAAATCACGTCTGTCATCTGAGATCCGCGAAGGTCCTTAGCTGACATTTCGCCCATCACCCAAACAAGAGCATCTACGATGTTTGATTTACCGCAACCATTAGGTCCTACGATACCCGTGATACCTTCGTCGAATTGAATCACAGTGCGGTCTTTAAATGATTTAAATCCAATGAGTTCAAGCTTCTTGATTCTCAAATGAAATCCCCTCTCAAGTTAAGCTGGTCAAACAATGAATGTTGCGAGGATCAACCCTTGAGTCAATCAACACAAACCAGCAAGTGTCAGATTATGCAGAGCGGCCATCGGCTTCTGCCTGTTAATTTGGCTATTTCCATTAATTTGCCTGAAAGTTTGACATCTCAAAATCCTTTAAACCTAAGCCCACCCTGGCTTTCCTTTTGCTGCCATCTGTTTGGCTCTCTTCAACTTTTTAAAAGGACACCCCATGAAATTGAAAACTCTTGTGACTTCTGGTTTGCTTATTTTAGCTCCGTTTTTGGCCCAAGCCCAAAGCACTCAATCCTACGTGGGAACTTCTGCTCACAGCATGAATGGCAGCCGTAAGTGCGAAGTGAAGCTGATTTTGAACAGCCAAAAACAAATCATCGCCATCGAGAACAGCGGCCCCGTGAAGCAATGGGAAATCATCTCTGAAAACCCAAGTGGATACGGACCTGCCGGCAACATTCGTTTTGAATCAAATGACGAGCTACTGAGTGATAAAGAAAGCTTCGCAAAACTCAATTTCGTGCGCAAAGGTCACATCTTTTCTGATGGTTACACCTTAGAATCGAATACGACGACTGAAGGATTCAGAGCGAAATTCAAACTGGAATTTACGATTAAAAACTCAAAGCTTGTCGCTTTCAAAAAAACAACAAGCTTTAAAGCAGCCGTGGTTGTTCCACTGGCCACTTCCTCTTTTGAGTGCAACGACTTATCAAAAAACTAGTGCTGAGACTTTCGAGTTTGCAGCGCACTTCTAGCCGCAGCTAGAATGGCGATGGGAACTCGGAAGGGCGAGCAAGACACATAGTCCATGCCCACCTTGTTAAAAAACTCGATGGAATCTGGATCCCCACCGTGCTCACCACAAATGCCAACTTTAAGGCTTGGGTGAGCCCGTCTGCCAAGCTCTGTGCCCATTTTAACTAAGCCGCCCACACCCACTTGATCCAATGTCACAAATGGATCTTTGTGGAAAATGCCAGAGCTGACATAGCTGCCTAAAAATTTCCCTGAATCATCCCTGGATAATCCCATGGTTGTTTGAGTCAGATCGTTTGTTCCGAAGCTAAAAAAGTCCGCATGTTCAGCGATGTGATCAGCTGTCACAGCAGCTCGAGGAAGTTCGATCATGGTGCCGACCAAATATTCAAAGTCCACACCCTTTTCACGCTTCACTTTTTCAACTGTCTGAATTGTGAGAGCTCGCAAAATTTCAAGCTCTTTGGCCGTCGCGATCAGTGGAATCATAATTTCTGGCTTTAATTTTTGACCCGCTTGTACGAGCTCTGCTGCTGCTTCTGCAATGGCTCTGACTTGCATTTCATAGATTTCTGGATAAGTGATGGCAAGCCTGCAACCCCGGTGTCCTAGCATGGGGTTAAATTCATGTAATGATTTGATTTTGCTTTTCAGCTTTTCAAAATCCCAATGAATTCTTTTTGCTAAATCTTTTGTTTCCTCATCACCATGGGGAACAAATTCATGCAATGGAGGATCTAAAAGTCTGATGGTGACAGGATGGCCTTCCATAATTTTAAACAGTTCATAGAAATCTGATTTTTGCATCGGCAACAACTTTGCCAGTGCAACTTCTCGCTCTTTTTTATTTTCAGATAATATCATTTCCCGAACGGCATCAATACGATCAGCTCCGAAAAACATGTGCTCTGTTCGGCAAAGTCCGATGCCTTCAGCGCCGAACTTTTTGGCCATCATGGCATCTTGCGGAGTATCGGCATTGGCACGAACACCTAAAGTCTTATGTTTCATTGCCAATTGCATAATACTTTCAAAATTTCCATCCAATTGTGGAGGAATCGTTTTCACTTCACCTAAGTAAATTTCACCGGTGCCGCCGTCCAAAGTGATCATGTCACCTTTTTTGAGGACGTAGCCTTTGACCTTCATGGTTTCTGCGCGCTCATCCACTTGCACATCACTGCAACCGGCCACGCAACATTTCCCCATACCTCGAGCGACCACAGCCGCATGAGAAGTCATGCCCCCACGGGTTGTTAAAATTCCAAGGGACGCGACCATGCCCGCGATATCTTCCGGGCTTGTTTCCACTCGAACCAAAATGACTTTTTGGCCTTTTTCTTTCATCAATACGGCTTCTTCAGAGCTAAAAACGATTTGTCCGCTGACGCCACCAGGGCTTGCAGGAAGACCTTTAGCTAAGATTATTTTTTCTGATTTAGGATCAAGTGAAGGATGTAAGAGCTGGTTCAATGAAGAAGGATCCAGTCTTAAAAGAGCTTCCTCAGGCGTGATCAATTTTTCTTGAATCATATCACAAGCAATTTTTAAAGCTGCTTTTGCTGTGCGTTTGCCGTTTCGAGTTTGCAGCATCCACAACTTTCCGCGCTCGATGGTGAATTCGATGTCTTGCATATCTCGGTAGTGTTTTTCTAAAGTTTTATAATGTTTCACAAGTTCTTGAAAAGCTTCAGGCATCAGTTCTTCTAAGGATTTTGTGCCCGCTTTCGCCGCTTCAGCTTTGGTTAAAACATTCGGAGTTCTGATACCCGCCACCACATCCTCGCCTTGGGCGTTGACCAAAAATTCGCCGTAAAAATACTGCTCGCCAGTCGAGGGATCCCGAGTAAAAGCAACACCTGTTGCTGAATCATCACCCATGTTTCCGAACACCATGCTTTGAACGTTAACGGCTGTTCCCCAGCTGTAAGGAATGTCATGAAGTTCACGGTAAGTGATGGCCCGGGGGGTGTTCCAACTTTTAAAGACGGCAGAAATTGCGCCCCAAAGTTGCTCCATGGGGTCTGTTGGAAAAGTTTGTCCTGTTTGTGATCGGACTTGGTCTTTGAATTTAACAACGAGTTTTTTTAAATCTTCAGCCGTCAGTTCATAATCAAATTTGTAATGCTTTTCTTCTTTCATGTCTTCCAGAAGCACATCCAAAAGAGAGGAGTTCATTCCGAGCACGACGTCTGAAAACATTTGAATAAATCTTCGGTAAGAATCCCAAGCAAAACGAGGGTTACCAGAAGCCTTTGCTAAACCTTCCACTGTTTGATCATTCAAACCCAAATTCAGGATCGTATCCATCATCCCTGGCATGGAAGCTCGAGCACCGGATCTGACTGAAAAAAGAAGAGGATCTTTAGCATCACCAAATTTTTTACCAATTTTTTTCTCGACTTTGGCGAGGGCCTCTAAAACCTTTGGCTTCACCCAATCAGGAAGTTTGGATCCCTCTTCGTAGTAGTGAGTGCAAATGTCTGTGGAGATCGTAAATCCCGGGGGCACCGGCAGTCCCATTTGAGTCATTTCGGCTAAGTTTGCGCCTTTACCACCCAAAATGTTTTTCATGCCTGCATTGCCTTCGGCTTCACCGGCAGCAAAGTAATAGACAAATTTTTCGGGGATCACGTTTTTAGATTTTGACGATTTTTCAGTGTTTGTTTGCATGGTGCAATAAAACAAAAAATCAGAATATTAGGCAAGGGAAAGGATGATGATGCGCCAGCGAAAGCCCGAAAACTGCGTTTTGAGGCTTTGCTCTAGAATAGGCTATTCGCGGATCTCACAGGAGTAAGAGCAGCGCGCATTGCAGGTCACGAATTCGTCCCGGCCTGGCGTCAAAAAAGAGGGGCTGCAAAAAGTATTGCAGGTTCCGTAAAAGCTGAGTTGACCCTGCTTAGCGCGGCATTGGTATTCAATATCCCGCTTGGCATCGCCCTCGGTGCGGTCTTTGATTTGTCTAACGCAGAAATCAGCAAAATTATCACCCCGGCAAAACCCAGAGCCATAGCCTGTTCCATAAAGGTATTCAGTTTTTGTGATTTCAGAGAAGTTTTCAGTGATTTGATCACTGGCATGGGCTGAAACCGCGAATAGCTGGAAAACACAAAACACAAGAGTTGTATAAAAAATATTCTTCATAAACAAAACGTAGTGAAAATCTGGATTTTTGTCAACTGAGCTAAGACTTACAACTTGAATTGACTGCAGACTGTAGGCTCTGAGTTTTGTAGCCTGGGGTAAACAGAGTGATACAGCTGTCTTTCATTGTGAAAAAACTGAATGAGGGATCTGAGCTTGACAGCTTCGTTGGCATCAAAAGTCTTACCCCCAGCCGCATAGCTGGCCTGTGATTCGAGCGCTTCTTTTTTGATTCGAACCAATTGAAGCAAAATTCTTTGCTCCTGCTCAGAAAGATCCGATAACTTTAATGGTCCCACTTGAAAGTCAGTCAAAAAACGAGTGTGAAGTGTGCAAGCATGGCAATGAGCCGGATTTTTGTGGGGCATAACAGCCATTTTTAATGCCGCTAGCATCTCTTTGAGCAAAGAATTCGCACGGGTGGAAATCTCGGGTCCGGCGAAATCGTTGGAATTACTTCTGGCCGTTATAAACGCATTTTCCAAATTTTGACCCAGAACAAGTTGTTGAGCTAGCTTCATCGTAAAATCATCATAACTGACATCCTGAGACGAACTTGCTGAAACAACACAAGTATTGGGTCCTGACAAAACAAGACTGGCACCAGAGTAACAAGAGTGATCCAAAATGGCCGTGGGGATTTTTAACTTTTCAGTCAGATTGCGAATGGGGATGAGCAAATCTAAACTCATGCTCTTTTTTAAATTGATATCTGTTAACTGAACTCGGTGAGTCTGATCCGATGAACTCTTTTCGGGTTCAACTCCGTGAGTGGCGATCACAAATAAAACTTGGGTCAGTTTTTTTGAATTTAAGTCTTCAGTCAGTTCTGACAATTGAGCTTGAACATTTTTAAGACTGAATTCTTGAACAGATCCTTTACCCAGGGTGAGTTCTACTAATTTTTCACTGTCCGGGTGGCCTTTTCCGTAGAGGACCTTAACCACCCAACCTTTGTTTAAAAGGGGGCGAACATGGGCTTCAAAATGAGGGTCAAACTTTGTCGAACTTTTAGTAAAAGGCTCGCCTCCGCCACCCCAAAAGTAGGCTCGCTTTTCAGCATGGGCTGAAAGGCTCACGAGAGTCGATAAAATGACGATAAACGAACAAATTCGCATGGCTACTAGGGTAAGAGCAACTGAAGTGCCACCCCAAAGGAGGCCCGGCCCCTTTGGCTCGGGCTAAAATTCCTTCAGCGCTTTTCTTAAATACTCGTTCAAAGTCGCCATGGGCACTCGCTCTTGGCTCATCTTATCACGGTGTCTAACCGTGACAGCTTGATCGTTCAAAGTTTCAAAATCCACAGTGATACAAAACGGAGTTCCGATTTCATCCTGTCTACGGTAGCGCTTCCCGATAGAGGCCGTTTCATCGTAAATCACATCAAAATCTTCAGCCAATTGGTCCCGAAGTTTTTCTGCAGGTCCCGACAGTTCTTCTTTTTTAGATAAAGGCAAAATCGCCGCCTTTATGGGAGCAATTTCGGGATGCAGACCCATCACAATGCGGATGTCTTCTTCACCCTTTTCATTTTTTGTGACTTCTTCGCGGTAAGCATCACACATGAAGGCCAAAAATAAACGATCACAACCCACAGCGGTTTCAATCACGTAAGGGATAAACTTTTTCTTATTTGGCTCATCGAAGTATTCCAAAGACTTTCCAGAAAATTTCATGTGTTGAGTCAAATCGAAATCGGATCTGTTATGAATCCCTTCGAGCTCACTGAATCCCATAGGGAATTTGTATTCCACGTCCACGGCTGCTCTTGCATAGTGGGCAAGCTTTTCATGAACATGAACTTTCAGATTTTCGGCTTTAATTCCGTATTTCAAATAAAAATTCCAGCGGGTTTCTTTCCATTGCTCAAAATACTTTTCGTCCGTTCCGGGCTCGACGAAGTATTGCATTTCCATTTGTTCGAATTCCCGGGTTCTGAAAATAAAATTGCCTGGCGTGATTTCATTTCGAAATGACTTTCCGATGGCCGCAATTCCAAAAGGCACTTTATAACGAGAGCTTTGCTGACAGTTCAAAAAGTTTACAAAATGACCTTGAGCCGTTTCGGGTCTTAAATAGATCGCTGAACCCGAGTCCTCTAAAGGACCCATGTGAGTTTTAAACATCAAATTAAAATTTCTAGGTTCAGATAGATTTTTAGAACCACACTGAGGACATTTTTGATGTTTGAGATAGCTTTCCGTATTGTCCGAGCGAAATCGTGTTTTACAATCTTTGCAATCCACCAATGGATCCGAGAATCCATCCACGTGCCCTGAGGCTTTCCAAACTGTGGGATGCATCAAGATGGCAGCATCAAGCCCCACGATGTCGGATCTGCGGGTCATGGCATTCCACCAGGCCCGTTTCACGTTCATTTTCATAATGGATCCTAAAGGTCCATAATCCCAACAGGATCCCAAGCCCCCGTAAATTTCTGAGCTTTGAAAAACAAAACCTCTTCTTTTACTCAGGGAAACCAGGGTATTTAAATCGTTGAGCCTACGAACTTCTTGCATAACCATCCTTCAAAATGAAAATTTCGATTGAGAAAGTACAATAACTTTGGAAGCTTGCCGTCGTACACGAAAAGTGTTGATGCGTTTAGCTAATTACGTCAGCCTTACTGTATGAAGATATTAAAATTTGTAATACCTCTGGCTTTGAGCCTTCTATTTTTAGTCACCCCCACCCCGGTGGGTGGCGTGGGCTCTGAAAAATTCAAAAAAGAAGAAGAACTCGTTCGCATCAGCATGCTTCAAATGTCTCGGGAATTAGGTGTGACCTGCACCGAATGCCACTCGACTTCCAACTTTAAAGATCCTAGCAAACCTCAGTTTAAAGTGGCTTTGGCTCACACGAAAATTGTGGAAGTTTTAAAACGTGAGGGCATGGATGGTAAATCAGGCCCCGAGGCCAGCTGCTTTATGTGTCATCAGGGAAAACTCAAGTTCGTCCACAAGATGACTCACCCAGAAAGCAAAAACTAAAATTTTCGCAAAATTGCCGTATAAGCCGCTTGAAGAAAATCATGTTTGCCGTTGTCGGCTTTTCGAATCATGGTTTGGTAGGATTTGGTAATTTCTGAAAAACTCGAATAGGGTGAAACCCCCAAAACTTCGAAGGCATCCCAATCATGACCGTTGTAGACAAAAAAAGCCTGAGGCGGTGGCCCCAAGGGTGGCGGTGGAGGAGTGGAAATCATCACTGGAGTCTTTTCGTCGTCCACAACAGGTGTGACATCTCGAAATGCCGGTGCATCTGGAGATGCATTTTGCCCCGGGTTATCACCAGGTAAAATCAAAGTTTTTTTGAGCTTTTCGCCTTTTCGTAAATCAAGTGCCGTGGGCTCTCCGTAGCCGCCTTTGCGACCCGACATAAACCAAACCACAAACAAAAATGTTCCAAGGCAAATCAGACTAAAATAAAAAATAGAATTCAGCATGAAAAAACTGGCTCTCCCCGCCTGAATCGATTATCACGAGAGATCTGCATTTAAGCAAGTGAGGTCTGAAGATGGCATCCATGAATCCCTTCGAACAACAAAGTCCCATTTCTGGTGTAAAACGAATCATTGCTGTATCTTCAGGCAAAGGCGGCGTTGGAAAATCCACTGTAGCTGCCAATCTTGCCTTGGCTTTACAAAAATCAGGACAAAAAGTGGGCCTTTTGGATGCCGATATTTACGGACCCTCCATGCCCCGAATGTTAGGCAGCCTGAATCAAAAACCTCAAATCACTCCCGAACAAAAACTGATTCCCATCGAACGCTATGGAATTAAGATCATGAGCATTGGCTTCTTGGTTGAAGAAAATGCGGCCGTGGTTTGGCGTGGTCCCATGCTTTTCAAAGCCATGGACCAATTCTTGAGGGACGTACAATGGGGCGAACTCGACTATTTGGTTGTGGATCTGCCTCCGGGAACTGGTGATGTGCAACTGTCATTGGCCCAAAAGGTTCCCGTTTACGGAGCTCTGCTCGTCAGCACGCCTCAGAATATCTCTTTGATCGATGTTAAAAAGGCCGTGGACATGTGGCAAAGGGTGAGTGTTCCCATTTTAGGTGTGGTTGAAAACATGAGCTATTGGCTCAACCCTGAAACTTCAGAAAAAGTTCAAATGTTTCCCAAAGGAGATTTGAGCTCGTACATGGATTCTAAGAAGATTCCGATGCTGGGGGAAATTCCGTTTCATCCCTCAGTGGGACTTGCCAGTGAAGCCGGCGTACCCATCGTTGAAAGCTCCACCCAAAGTGTCGAGTCTCAAGAGTTTTTGAAAGTCGCGAAATTTTTAATTCAAAGAAACTAGATTATAGATTTTTTTGCTGAACTTTGCGTGCGTACTCTTGCAAAAATTCTTGCTCAACAGAGGCACCTAATTTTTGGTTGGATGATACGGCACAAACCCAAGCGTTCAGTTGAACCACTTGCAATTCGCTTTGGATTTTTTCATTAAAAGCATTTTGAGATAATTTTTTTCGTTTCTTTTTCAGGGTTTGCTCGAGCTTCAAAGTTGAGGCAATGGAATTTTCCAAAAGTCCATGACAGGCCGGGTTCCAATCTGAAATTTTAACTTTTGAATCCACTGCAGAGCTCTTGGGCTTTGCCGCTAAAACCTGAAAGCAAATTGTCAGAAAGAAAACTGTCATAAAAAGAGTGTGTTTCAAATTGATCCCCTTGGAAAATGTTGTCGTCCCCTTTTAGATTTGCAATTGAGCTGACAGATGAACTCGTTTTTAGCCAGGCTCTGCCCCCAGG
>CAZPBD010000056.1:0-18588 GCA_964584655.1 uncultured Pseudobdellovibrionaceae bacterium
GGGGATACTCAGATGGAAACTAAAGGTGCTAAGGTTTTGATCACTGGTGCAAATCGCGGAATTGGTCAAGCTGTCGCAAAAAGATTAGCTGAAGATGGGGCCCACCTTTATTTATCTGTGCGAAAAAATGAGGCTGCTTTGATTGAGCAAATGAAAAAAGCAGGGGCTGCTTCTGTTCAAATCATCGAATCCGATTTGTCCACACGTGCAGGGGTTCAAAAATTAATCGACGAAGTGAATCCTCTTAAAATTGATATTCTGTTTAACAATGCAGGCTTATTAACTGGCGGTCTTTTAGAGGAACAAACTTTAGATGACATTATGGCCATGCTTCAAGTGAATGTGAATGCATTGATTCACCTGACTCACGGACTCTTGCCTGGAATGCTACAAAGAAAACGTGGCAAGATTATCAATCACTCAAGTGTTTCAGGTGTGATGCATCTGCCTTGTGCCTCGACTTATGCGGCCTCAAAAGCTGCAGTTCTGGCTTTTACCAATTGCCTCAGACAAGAAGTAAAAAACACAGGTGTCTCAAGTTTAGTTCTGATCACACCCGGAATTAAAACCAGAATGTTTGATCAAATCGAACCTTTGTATGGAAAAAATATTGAAGTCCCCAAAGACACGATCACGCCAGAAAGATACGCTGAAATGATTCGTGAAGCGATCGTTGAAGATCTCGAGGTACTCAGTCCTTCTGGCACCACTGGTTTTGCTTTAGGTTTGGCTCGTCATTTGCCTGCAGTTTTTGATTTTGCAGTGGGAATGAAGTTTAAGCGAAGTTAAAGAGCGGCTTCTTTTGCCCCAGAAGCTGGCTGTGAAGCCTCCTTTTTAATTAGCAAACCAGAATAAAAAGCAGCTATCAGAAAAATTAATTCAAGCCACCCATGTAACATTGCAATTCCAAAATAAATGCGACCCGCAAGCGATAGAAAAGACCACATCGCTAAAATTAAGAGGGCTCCTAAAAACAATAGAGTCGTCATTTGAGCGCCGCAATCACTTCGAAGTTTTTCTAAGCTGCGCCGAAATGAATTCGGAACGACTCTTTGATCTAAACTTTGAGGCAAAGCTCGAAGCCAAATAAAATAGTGCATGGACAAACCAAAGGAATAAAGCACAAGGGCCCGGTTCCATACCATGGGATCATTGGACCAAGGCGCAAGCACCCATCCACTGACTTGAAATGATTGAGTTGAAAGAAAACTCAAATCAAGAAATGAAATCCAAGAATCTAAAAATCCAGCAAAAACTAAAATATGAATAAAGGCAAAAATAAGAGTGGATAGAATCACAACACTTCGGGTTTTTAAATCTTTCGAAGCCAAGAACCAATGACCAAATCCGACCCAATTATGAATCAGCAAAGCAAAACCAACAATCGCAAGCGGATTATGCCAAGATAATTTTAAAAGGAGTGCAGCACTAAGAAGTGTGAGTGTTGTAACCATGTGTTGAGCAAAGGATTTAAACTTTGAACGAAGAATAACTAAAGCGACCAATGATAATAAAATTTCCCATGTTCCGTAGGGAAGCTGGGGAATCCAGCTGAGACTGAGACTTGCAAAGCGAATGAGCAGTGAAACACCAGTCAAAAATAGAAAGAGACGAAAAATTCTTGAGGAGTCCCAGTTCTTTTTTTCAATTGATTCGGGCTTTTGTAAAAAGCGGTAGCTAGCCACCAAGTGGGGATAACCAAAGATCAAGGGCCCAAAAACTAGCAATACAATTGACCACTTTAAGCTGATCACAAGATAAAGAGCGCTGAGCAAGATAAAAGTGCAGCCCAAGCGATAGGCTCGGTCAGAGTAAATTTGGCGTAAGGTTTGATTCTTAAGAGTCAGCTTCAAAAAAAAGATCCGCATTCGGTCGAGTAGCAAAGCAAAGCGAAAAGCTGCTGCATCGCAAGATTCGAACAAGATATTTTTATTTTTTAAATCGAAAGCATTCATCGTTATTTACATATAGGCTAATACCTCTGAAGATAAGGATTCAAGATAATTCAAAAACCGAGTGAGGAATATAAATGAATTCTCAATTAAATAATTATAGAGCTATTTTTCAATTGGTCATTGGAATGACTTTTCTTTTCGCACCCCAGGGGACCTTCGCAGATGCTGTGCAATCCAGGAGTTCCGTTTCGGCCAAGATGTCTAGGCCACCGCAATCAAAAGTGACCGTATCTGAACTGGTTGCTTTCTATAGAACTGAGCAAAGTGTTGGTAAATTAACAAATGATCAATCTGATATTTTGCAACTCGCGACACTGGCAAAGGATGTCTTCGGAGTCGAAGAACTTTACATCGAAGGAAGTTACCCCAATGTAGCCGAGAAAGCGAAATCAGTTAGATTGTATAAAGTTTCGGAAGCTATTCATTCCGCCATTGGACAAAAGGAAATCTGGGCTCAAGCGATTTCAGAAGGTGATAGAAAAAAAATTAAAGAAAGTGCGCATCTGATTAAAATGTCGTCTCCTGAAGACGCTTACTTGAATGCATGGTTTGCCTTTCAATCGGGCGATAAAAAACAAGCAATTGCCCTCTTAAATCAAGATTTTGATAAGGCTTACTCTGAAACGATGAAGCTAAAACAGATCGACTCATTCGGCAGTCCTTTGCAAAGAGTCGAGGCGACTTCGAAAGCTTTAACTCCACTCAGTAGTGAGGATGAAAATAAATCCCGTGAATCAAAGCTTCAGAAGATGCGTCTTCATGTTAGTCAATTACCAGATTTAATGATGATGACTTAAAAGTTAGCTTTAATGAAATCAAATGATTTGAATCAAAAAGAGAAAAAGTTTTCATGGAAAAAAAGAATCCAGAGCTTTTCCTATGCTTTTAACGGCTTCAAAATCCTCTTCCGAGAAGAGCACAATTCGTGGATCCATATGGCAGCAGCAATCGCTGTCAACGGTCTGGGTCTTTGGCTGCAGTTTTCTGCCATTGAATGGATCGTCATTTGGCTTTGCATCGGCCTCGTATTTCTAACCGAATTGATGAACACGGCTTTAGAAAATCTCTGTGATCACATTTCACCGGAAAAAAATGAAACCATCGGAAAAGTAAAAGATCTTGCAGCCGCAGCAGTCTTGGTCGCTGCTATAACTTCGGTGATTGTGGCTTCTTTCATTTTGATCAGCCGAATTTCTTAGTTATTGAGCTGAATGCCTCGCGAAAGACCAAAGGCTTGCCCTTTGAGAAACCTGTCCTCTGGACTCGACTTCAGAATTGCGCCTAGAAAGCCGAAAAATTAATCATGTATTTCATCTCAAAAATCGCCATTCTTTTTATCGCATTGATGCCGGTTTCCTGTTCGCTGTTTCAAGCTCCAGTGGCTAAAAACTTAAGTCTTCGGCAAACCGCATCCTATACGCATATTAATGATGAAGAAGTTTTTGATTCTGATCTTACATTCAAAGAACTCACTTCTATCTTAGAAAAAAATCGATTCTCTAAAATTGATCAACTCTTGGGATATTTAAAAGTTAACAAACCTGATTATATGTCTCGGTACACACTGGTTCATCGAAGCATGAGCTTACATGAATCATCGAAAGAAAATCCACGGGTCCTCGTTTTTGGAAAAGGGGCAGGCACAATCATCACTTTCAATGGTTCGCCTAGCCAGGCCAATTATGAAATGTTGGAAGTACAAAATTTTAATAATGAAACCAAAAAATTTGAATACCGAGAGATTGAATTTAATGAGCGTGGGCAACTGGGCGCATTACCTTATAGGATTTCTGCCAATGGTGGACCTGCTAATAAATGTATGGCCTGTCACCGAGAAGGTCAGCCGCTTTGGCGTTCTTATGCCACGTGGCCTGGAGTTTACGGTGCTGAGGATGATGTGCCGATCTTTTCTGGCAATTCCAAAGCCTTCGCTGATTTCCAGCCTGGAATATCCAAGCAATTGAAAAATGAATGGAACTATTTTAAGAAAAACCATTTATCAAAAGGTCGTTATAGAAACTTAAATCCGCCAGCAAACGCACTCATCGCCGATGGATATGATAAACAGCCTCGACCTAATACTGACCTCACTTCTCGCCTAACCAGAATGAATTTTAAGCGAATCGCTCGAATGGTGAAAGAAGCTGTCGGCGACCACAAGCCAAATCAAAGCCTATATGAGTATGCAGTGAACTGCAGAGCTGAAAATCAGATCTTAGCTTCTACACCCATCAGCGACACCTCTGCACAGCTCCTTTCATCAACGACGGCCTATTTTGAACTACGTGCAAGAAACAAGATCAAAGAAATCATTTTGGAGGACGTAAAGTCTTTAGCCAAAGACTTTGGAATGAATTGGAAAGTCATCGAGAAGAATCTCAATAATCCTGGCCGTGATGTCTATTATGAAGAATGGACAAAATCCCAGTCACCAAATGAAAATGTTTTTTTTGATAAAGTTGTCCGCGAATTTCATAATGACCCTGATTATGGAACCAAAACTTTCAAGGACTATCCACGTGAAGACGGTGAAGTCTTTCACAGCTTTCTCATGGCGATTCTAGAAAAGTATTTACCAGCGGCGAAAGTAAGAACTTGGCCGATGAATTTCAGGGAAGTTTATTTGTTCGATGATGGTCTTAACCCAGCCACCGATTTTGAATATGCTTTAGCTCTTCAGGGTCCCGAGTATTCTAGCCAAACAAACTGGGGTTCCATCTCAGAGCAAGAGCGCTTAAAAGCCTGCCAAGGTCTGCTCAGGCAAATCGAAAAAAACTTTATGAAAAATTAATTGAATCATTTCCCTTGAAAGACAAAAGGGTAAATGATTTCGGCTTCTTTACCTAAAGAATTCACAGGAAAGGTGATGCTGGAAATCACTTTTTTAATACACTCTGATATTCTTGTATCATCAAATGTAGAGGCCTTGTCATCTCGACTGACATTGGTGACCTGCCCGGACTTAGATACAATTATTCTTAATACTAACTTTCCTGTGGGGTTCAGCTCATTGCCTGGAGCAAAATTTTTATAACAATTCGTGAGATTTGCCGATTCATCCCGAATTTTACTTTTTACGGCAGCTCGTAATTCCTGAGAATCCGGTATGATTTCAACTGATGACGGAGGCGTCGATCTGCAACCCATGATTGCAAACAGAACAGAAACTAAGAATACTTTATTTACCAAAAACTTGAACATGTGCACCTATATATAAAACATATTGAATTGGAATCGAGATTAAAATCAGAACTAAGAAAAGATACTTCATTTTTTCTTGAATTTTGAAAATTCGAAAAAGTGAAAATAAATTGGCTATGATCAAAGTTCCAAGGACCACCTCTGAACTGAAATTACAATAAAGAGCGTACAAAGTGTCTTCATTGGCTCGGCCATTTTTTAAGAAGAAAGATGGAGATCCAAGTAGAGCCGACATCAATATCCAAGGCAGGAAAATGAAAATGAATTTACGATACATTTAAAAATCCAAAGAGACAGAAGAAACAGTGCCCGTCAAAGTCAGCTTCACTGGCTGGCCATCGATGGATTTTGTCGAAACCGGAAATGTCACCAAGTAGGGGGTCGCAAAACGTGTGTGCTCGGGGTACATGGCTTGGATTTCGTTAGTTAAAAGTTTAATCTTCACAGCTTTGCCTTCATACCTTCGACCTTGGCTGTCTAAGAAAATCTTCCACAGTGTTTTGTTTTTGTGAAGGTCATCATGTTTACGCTCGGGCGTGTACAAGCTTAAAAACATTTGAGTCTGAGAGTTTGCGACTTCGAGCATTTTTGCCCGCTCAGCTTCGACCTGTTCTGCATTCCATTGGTAGATGCGAGCTTTGTGTAAAATTTGAGAATCAATCACCTGGCTGTTAATCAATGTGGCACTCAAGTGCAAAGTGTTTAATATTCCTCGGTAGGTTTCTACTTTTTTAGAGGCAGGCTCGATTCTTCGCTCGTACTCGGCTTGGGAAATCACCACCAGGCCACTTTCATTTGTGGGTGTGGTGGTGCAGCTGACAAATGTCATCGAAATTAAAATGAGGAAAATGATTTTCATTTCGAAGCTCCAATTTGATTTTCTAAAAATCGACCTAAATCCCCAAAAACTTCATTGCGGATGATATCGTTAAAAAGTTCATGCTTCGCCTCTTGCCCGTACAGGTGAGACTTTTTAACCTTCGAGCCCAGTCCAGCAAACACCAGCTCACAGGCCCTTGAATCCACAATGGGATCTTTTTCAGCACAAACAAGCAATGATGGAAGTGTGATGCCAGAGACACGATTGTGAAGATTTTCAAATTCTCGGACAAATCCTAAGTACACACCTGAAGAAATCCGGTCGTGCCTGAGGGAGTCTTTTTCATACTCTCGCAAAACTTCAGGATCTCGAGTGAGCATGTCGTAATCAATTTCATTTCCTAAAGTCAATTTTGGAAATAATTTCTGAATGAGTTGGGCACCATGCTTTTTAAAAGCAGGAACTTCCACTGCCAATCCAAAAAGTGGTGCACTTAAAATCTGCGCTTGAAAAGCAGATTGATCGGCCTGCAACAAAGACAGAGTTTGAATCAGGCCCCCCATTGAGTGCCCCAAAACAAAAAGTGGATTTTTGCCATCCACTTTTTTTGTGATCAAGTCATAGAACTGTAAATTATCTTTGACGTAGTTTTCAAAATATTCCGAATACCCACGGGGTCCTTCAGACCTTCCGTGTCCACGCAGATCAAAGCTATAAAAATTAATCTTTTTGTCTTCAAAAAAATGGATCAGTCTTGAATAGCATTCAGAGTGTTCACCTTGCCCGTGGGTGATAATCACCGAAGCCACAGGATTTGGATGGGTCCAACTTTGATAAAAAAGTTGAGTGTGATCAAATGCCTTAAAGAAACCTTCAAATCGTGAATAGCTCATGCAGGTATTCTAAGATGATAAAAGTCAGCGGAGCAAGATCGTATCGCGCGCAGGTGCTAAAAATTCGGACTTTTCAACAAATGGGTAGTCTAAATTGTAGTGGATGCCTCGGGATTCTTTTCTTTGTAATGCACATTCCACGGTCAGGCTTGCAACAACTGCAATATTTCGAAGTTCCAGGATATCCGGGTGCAATCGAAAGTTCGAATAGTAGTCTTTGACCTCTTGAAGTACATTTTGCAAACGATGTTGAGCGCGCTGGAGTCGTTTAGTCGAGCGAACAATCCCCACATAATTCCACATCAGTGTTCGAATCTCGTCCCACATATGGTGAATCACGATCATTTCATCCTCATCACTTTGATCAGGATAAATCCAATCAGCAGGCAAGGGATGCTCATTTGCAGTTACAGTTTTTGCAGAAATAATTTCTGAGCAATTATGAGCCATCGCTAAACATTCAAGCAAAGAATTAGAAGCCAATCGGTTCGCTCCGTGAAGGCCAGTGCAAGCGGTTTCCCCGATGGCCCAAAGATTTTGAATGTCAGTTTGACCCGCTAAATCAGTCACGACTCCGCCACACAAATAGTGAGCGGCTGGAACCACGGGAATGGGATCTTTTCGCATGTCGATGCCATACTCCATGCACTTTTCATGAATCACTGGAAAATGGCTTTCAATAAAGCCAGAAGGTAAATGAGTCATATCCAAAAACACTGAAGTGGCCCCTGTCTTTTTCATTTCAGCATCAATGGATCTGGCCACAATATCCCTTGGCGCCAAGGATCCAAGTGGATGGTACTTTTTCATGAAAGCGACACCTTCAGAATTGATGAGTTCTCCGCCCTCGCCGCGCAAAGCTTCAGAAATTAAAAAATTTCGAGCTTCCCGATGATAGAGGCAAGTGGGATGAAACTGCATAAATTCCAAATTAGAAACTCGGGCCCCCGCACGGTAAGCCATGGCGATGCCGTCACCGGTGGCACCACTCCAATTGGAAGTGTAACGGTAGACTTTCCCTGCTCCGCCTGTGGCTAAAATAATTTCGTTTGCTAGGTAAGTGTCGACCTCTCTGGTGACTTTATTTAAAACATACACCCCGACACATTGGGGAGCTGCCACGTCACGGGGATTCAGATTCCGATTGAGAATCAAATCGATGGCAAAAGCGTTTTCATGGATTTGAATATCTGGGTTCTTTAAAACTTCGTTGGTGAGCACTTTTTGAAGGTGAGCCCCGGTATGGTCTTCCACGTGAAGAATACGTCGTTCACTATGGCCACCTTCTCGGGTGAGGTCTTGTAAGTTGAGACCTGCCCCCCAGTTATTGAGGTCCTGAATGCGATCAGGGGCTTGGCGCACGACGTCTTCAACTGCTGCGGCGTTGCAAAGGCCAGCGCCAGCGACCAAGGTGTCTTCGATATGACTGGCAAAGGAATCGGATTTTGCCATAACTGCGGCGATTCCGCCTTGAGCCCATGAAGTATTGGTCTGAACGGCGGATTCCTTAGCTAGAATCACGACTTTTCGAGGCCCCGCAAGCTTTAAACTCACACTGAGACCCGCAAGTCCTGAGCCTATCACTAAGATATCTGATCGAATAACCGCCATGGAAAATGAAATACCTCAATTTTAACCTTTAAGGCAAAGCCCTTTGTCTTGATTCTTGATGGAGTTTCAGTTCACAATTCTAGATATGCGTATTAAACCCATGATTTTTCTATTTTTTATATGGCTCCTCTGGGGAGGCTATGTGGTTCAAAGTGTGAACTCACAAAGCCGGAACCTACATTTAAAAAATTACGATGAAAAAATGACAGCTCAGGGTGAAGTGCTGCAATGGTTTTTCCAAGAAAGAACCTTGTCTTTAAAAAGTCTGAAAGACGATGAGCCTTTTGTCTCTAGATATTCAGTGGAAGATTGGAAACAATTAGGTCCCTGGAAGGCTATCGCTTTTTTGAAAGACCGCTCATCAAGCCTCTACGGTCCATTTGAAAAGATGATGCCCGCTGCTCACAGAGATCAATTGATCAAAAAAATAAAAAACAAATTACCTGTGGGCCGTATTGATGGCGTTCACTGGGAAGCCTTCCAATGGAACGGAACTCCGTTCATAGCGGCTTACGTTTCAAGAATTTACGGAACTCAAGTTTTTCTAGCTCAAGCCACAGATTGGGGTCAGAGCCTATCATTTTTGTCCTCTGAAAATGGATGGTCGCTTGTGAACCGTGCCGGCACCATAATTTTTCACTCGGACATTCGCTATATCGGTGAAAAGAGACCTGACAGACAAAAGCAACAGCCCCGTGAACTCAGTTTAGCTTCAACAAATTTAGTGGCCGCACTTTCTTCCACCGGATCCGTTTCTAGTCGAAGCTTTCTGGTACAAATCACATTGGTGTCGTTGGGATTTTTTATTATTTCTTTGGCGATCATGACTCAGGTTTTTAAATCAGAAAAATCCGAGCAATTGGCATCGGTTGAGCAATTAAAGATCAGACTTCAAGAACAATATTCTGCAAAAGTGAAAGAGCTTGAAGTTGTGAAGCCTGAACCGAAGCAGGAAGTGGAAGAACGAAAGCAAGAGCTGTTCTTCAAAGATCTTTCTCACCGAGTGGCCTCATCACTGGGTCGACAGTTGCAGCCCGCTTTCATGAGCCTGCTGGGACATTCGCAGTGGTTAGAAAGTGTTTCTCAAAACAGATCTGAAGAAGAAGTGGCCGCTTTACAATCCATGGTTCGTGAAGCCAAAGGCTCTAAAGAAATTTTAGATAAACTTCTCTCTGTTGCGGGCGAGTCCGAATTTGAAAAATTTCCGATGAAGCTCGAAACTCCGCTTCTTCGATCCTTAAAAAAATGGCAGACCACTTTTGAAATTGAACAAATTCAGCTCGAGAAAAAAATTGATGAGACAAGCTTCTATCCTTTGCATTCCGATGCCATAGAAAAAGCTTTAGATCACATTATTCAAAACGCAGCTGAAGCCATGACCCGACAGGCAAACAAAGTGATCTCAGTTTCTTTGACGGATGATCAGGATATGATTCGATTGACGATCACAGATAATGGCTCGGGAATCGAATCTGAAGATCTTGCCAAAATTTCCGATCCTTTCTTTACCACAAAAGCTCACATGTCCAGACTTGGACTTGGCTTAACTGAGGCCTTTGGTCTTTTGAAGCAGCATCACGCCATTGTTTCTGTGACATCACAAATTGGTGTGGGGACGCGTTTTGAAATTTGTTTTGATAAAAACGAAGCTCAACGGGTTCTCAAGCTTTCCGAAAAAAGAAAACAAACGGCAGAGGCTGAAGGCCGTATTGTCATTCCAATGAATCTTCCTCAACCCCTCGAAGAAGCGGGCGCTGATGAAATGATCGCAACTGAGCTGGCAGCAGTGGATCAAGAGATCGAAAAGCTTCTTGATTTCTCGAGCCTTGATTTTATTGAATCACCTATGAAAACCAATGAAGAAGATCAAGAAAATGATTTGGCGACTTCAATCAAGAGCGAAAACTTTTTAGATGAGAATCCGATTCGAGGTCAAAATGCTTAATCATCGATCTCAGGGTTTAGTCTGTTTTTTGATCGGACCGGATCAGGATCGCCAAGGCTTTGCACAGTTTTATGAACAAGCCGGCTATCAAGTTCAAGTTTTTAAAAATCCATCCGTGTTGTTTGATTATTTGAAAGAATTTAAGCCCTTCATCGTTGTCCTTGATACGTCGGCACTCAGGTCCAAGCTCTCGAACTGGGTCAGCCAGCTGCACATGATACGACCGCAGCAAGCTTGGATGGTACAGGCACCCATCGATCAGTATCCGATTCTCTCCACGTACCACAATCGTGGACTTGCAGAATTTATTTCAGCAGATCAACTCTATTTGCAGCAAAGAACATTATGGGCATTGGACCGAGAATTTGAACTTTGGAATTCAAGACGAAAAACTCAATTGGATTTTATCGAGAAACCGAAGCAAGAGCTGCAAAAAGAGATTCAATCTTTAGAAAATCTGTTTGAGCAATCTCGAAGAGAAGCAGAAATGAAACAGCTTCCCTTGTCCTATGCAGTTCTTAGTTTGGATGATCAAAAAGAAATTCTCGATTTTTGGGGTGAAACAATTTTAAAACAAGCCCAAGAAATGCTTTTCCAAGTCAGTTGCCAGCTGTGGGGCGCTGACCAAGTTAAATCCTCAGAGTCCTTTGTTTCTGTTATAACCTACCAATCAACATCACAAATGCTGACGACATTACAGTCCCTTCAGGATCAGATTCAAATCAAAGGTCGACAAAAATTTGGTTTTAAATTTTCAATGAGTGGTGGAGTCAGTGAGCTCAATGTTCACTCTCATAAAACTCATGGTATCTTGAAACTGTCACTTGAGGCTTGTAAAAAAATGCAAGTCAAAGGTGGTGGCAGAGTTGGTGTGCCCAAACCTATTCAAGAGGAATTCCATGGAGATCTACCGCAAGACTTGGGCTGAAGTTAAAGTTCAAAATCTTCAGCACAATATCGATATCATCCGGTCTCATTTTCCAAAAGACACATTTCTTTGTCCCATGGTGAAAGCCAATGCTTACGGCCACGGAGATGCTAAAATCGCAAAGCTGCTTGAAAGTTGGGAAGTTCCCAGTCTTGGAGTCTGCTTGATCGAAGAAGGACTTCTGCTTCGAAGATTAGGTTTAAAAATTCCCATTCTTGTTTTTCGTGGATTCGACGCAAAAGGGGCCCAAGCATTGGCCGAGTACAATTTGATTCCTGTCGTTAGCCATGTGGATCAACTTCATATTTTAATTGATATGAAAAAGCCGGTCTCATTGCATTTAAAATTTGATACAGGCATGAATCGTTTAGGCTTTCCAGTCGAGCAGGCGGAAGCCATTCTCAAGCTAATTGAGCAAAATCCATTTTTAAAAGTAGAAGGTGTGCTGACTCATTTGTACCAAAGTGAAGATTCATTGAAACCAAATTCACAAAGTCACAAACAATTACAAAACTTCCTTCCTTTGGTTTCAGTTTTTGAAAAACTCACAGATAACTTTCATGCATTGAATAGCGGAGCAGTGGCAAGCAAGCTGGAACTTTTAAAAAATAAAAAGACAGATCCACTTTTATCACTAAGAAATTGGGGACTTCGACCTGGACTCTTATTTTACGGATACAATCCTGTCGAGCATAGTAGTTTTCAATTTAAGCCAGCTTTGACTTTAAAGTCTCACACATCTGTGGTTCGAAAAGTAAAAAAGGGCGAAGGCGTCAGTTACAATCACACCTGGATTGCACCCGAGGACTCGACAGTGGCAGTGGTTCCCATCGGTTATGCTGATGGTTGGCACCGGATTCTGTCCAACCAAGCAGACGTTTTATGGAACGGCAAACGTGCGCCATTAGTTGGTAACATTTGTATGGATTATTTAATGGTCAATGTGACCGGCCATGAAGTTTTAAGCGAAAATGAAGTGGTCTTTTTAGGCGAATCCAGTTTCGGTTCACAGATTTCAGTTTTCGAAACTGCCAAGCTTGCCAAAACAATCCCATGGGAAGTTTTGACAAGTCTTGGCGAAAGAGTCCCTCGACTTTACTTGTGAGCGTTCTTTTTCTTGTCCATGTAAATACTAAATAAAATCGATGAGCCAATGAAAAACGCAATGATCATCAATGACCAGTGAATTGGAAATTTTCCACCGAAAGCTTCATTCAGCCAAACCATCTTTAGACCCACAAAGATCAGAACAAAGGCCAACCCGTATTTAATGTATCCAAACTTGTCCATGACTCCGGCGAGCATAAAATACATCGACCGTAAACCCATGATGGCAAAAATATTAGAGGTGAAAACAATCAGCGGCTCTTTAGTTAAAGCAAAAATCGCCGGCACTGAATCCACAGCAAAAATAATATCCGTCAACTCAAGAAAGATAAGAGCTAAAAACAAAGGTGTCACATAGGTCAGACCGTCTTTTTTATGAAAGAAATGATCGCCCTCAAGTTTGGGGTGAACGCGGAAAACTTTTTTCATTTGTTTCACGATGAAATTGTTTTCCAAATCTTGGGAATCAGTTCCAGCAAAAAACATTTTAAAACCAGTTAAAATAAGCAGAGCTCCGAAGAAAAGAACAACCCAGTGGTATTGCATGAGGACCGAACCCATGGCGATGAAGATGGCTCTGAAAACGAGCGCACCCAATATTCCCCAGAATAGAACTCGGTGCTGATACTTTTTAGGAATTCCGAAGTAGGCAAAAACAACAGCAAAGATAAAAATATTATCCACAGCTAATGTTTTTTCGACCACAAACCCTGTGAGGAATTCTAAGGCTGTGGCTTTGGCCTGGCCGTCGGGATCAAAATCGGGGATCGAAAGGTATCTTTCAGATGTCGAAAAACGAAACTTGGCATAATAATAAAAGAGCACATTGAAAATGAGGGCGAGGCTGATCCAAACCGCTGTCCATGCCGAGGCTTCTTTCACGCTGACTTCGTGGGCTTCTTTGTGGAAAACCCCAAGATCCAGTGCCAACATCAACAGAACGAAAATAACAAAGCCTGCGTAAAACCACCAATAATCAACGAATGGAAAGAGAATCATAAACATCCTACTTTGAGAGAAAAGTTAATTTGCAGACCCGAGTATGCAGAAAATTTTAACATCTTTCAAATCGATAATAAACTTGTTTTGTATCATTTTAAACGATACAAAGCGGCATGGCCTCATGGATTAATTACCATCATCTCCTGTATTTCAAAACCATTGCAGAGACGGGATCTGTTTCATTGGCAGCAAAAAAACTGCATTTAGGTCAGCCCACATTGTCAGCACAGCTGAAGCAATTAGAAGCCAGCCTTGGAGTTTTGCTATTTGAACGACAGCATAAAAAATTAGTTTTAACAGAACATGGAAAGCTCGCACTTGATTACTCAAAAAGTATTTTCAAGATGGGATCTGAAATGATCGAAGTTTTGCAAGATCGTTCGAAACCTTTAAAGCCGTATCTGCATTTGGGCGCTCTTGATAGCGTGCCAAAGCAAATTGTGCTTCAACTGGTTCAGCAAGCTTTAAGAAAGACTCCCTGCCAAATCACTTTATCTGAAGGCAAACTGGATGAGCTGCTGAGAGAGCTCACATCCCATCAAATGGATCTGTTGGTCACCAATCATTTACCAATTGGTTTAGGATCTAAAGGACTTTATTCTAAGCTCATCACCAAAAAAAATGTGTCTTTCTATGCGGCCCCCAAGTTTAAGAGCTTAAAAAAAGGATTTCCCAAATCGATTTCTGGGCAGCCGATGATTTTGCCGACCTATGACAGTCGTTTACGTCAAGATATCGAGCACTGGTCTAAACTTCATCAAATTGACCTGAATATTATGACCGAGAGCCAAGATATATCCGTGAAGAAAATGATGGCAGCAAGTGAGTTGGGATTAGTGCCTGCCGCTGCACACACGGTGGCAGGTCAAGTTCGACGAGGTGAGCTGATTGAAATCGGACTTCTTGATGGTGTTTTTGAGGAACTCTATCTTGTCACTGCCAATAGAAAAGTGGCTAATTCTATAGCAGCAGATCTCATGGAAACATTTGCTATTCTAAAGCCTTAGTCCTAGTCTTTTAGCATAGGAGTAGGATCAACTTTGGAAATTTCATCTGCACCCACTTCAAATTTTAGAGCCTTCATAAATGAAGTCGGTCAGATGTCGATTATGCTCTACCATTCCTTACGTTTGGCTTTTCAAAAACCATCTCGCTGGAGTGAAGTGCTGAAGCACATGGAATTTATCGGCAACCAATCGGTTGGAATTATTAGCCTCACAAGTTTGTTCACAGGTCTTGCACTGAGCTTTCAAGTTTATTTAGGATTTAAAATCGTCAATGCCACAAATCTGGTGGGACCCGTCGTGGCTTTAGGAATTTTTCGAGAACTGGGCCCCGTTCTAACAGGACTCATTGTTGCCGCCCGAGCCGGTGGTGCTATGGCCGCACGATTAGGGACCATGAGGGTCAACGAACAAATCGATGCCCTGGATGTCATGGGTGTAAATACCATTCAATATTTGATTTCTCCCCGTGTGATCGCCGCTTTTCTATGTATGCCCATGCTGACAATTGTTTTTGATTTTGTAGCCATGGTCGGAAGTTGGTTTTTGGTCGTTCGACTTGTGGAATTAGATCAAGCCGTATTTTTTGATCGCATCAATCAAACCGTCGAATTAAAGCATATTGTTGAAGGTCTGATTAAATCCTGCGTGTTCGGAATTATTTTTGCTCTTGTGTGTTCATTCAAAGGCTATTTCACAAAAGGTGGAGCCAAGGGCGTGGGTGAGGCCACCAATCGGGGTGTTGTCATTAGCATGGTTATGATCATTGTTCTGGATTATTTTTTAGCAAATCTGATCCGACTTTATGATGTTGTCATGGGGCATGTGTAATGAAGGACATGGCTGTTCGATTCAAAGATGTGAAGAAAACCTTTGATGGAAAAGAATTTGTTTTAAAAGGTCTTGATCTCGATATTGAAAAAGGATCCCTGACCGCAATTATAGGATTCTCTGGAACTGGAAAGTCTGTTTGTTTAAAACATATTTTAGGAATTTTTAAACCCACGTCTGGTCAAATCGAAGTTTTGGGTCATGACTTGGGGCCCATGGAAAAAGATGAGCTCACAGTCTTTCGGCAAAGATTTGGAGTTCTGTTTCAGTCCGCAGCCTTGTTTGATGATATGTCAGTTCTTGAAAATGTGGCCTTTCCATTGTTTGAACATCGTCGTGAGCTCAAACCAGCTGAAGTTTATAAAGTGGCCGAGAAGAAATTGATGGAAGTGGGTCTCGAGCCCAAACATTATCAAAAATTACCCAGTGAAATCTCGGGTGGTATGCAAAAGCGATGTGGATTGGCTCGTGCCCTAGCCTTAGATCCTGAAATTATAATTTATGATGAACCTACGACAGGCTTAGATCCCATTTTGACCGAAATGGTGGATAATTTAATAGTTGAAACTCACCGTGCAAAACCAGGAACGACCAGTATCATGGTGAGTCATGATTTGTATGCGGCTTTCCGTATTGCAGATAAAATCGCTATGCTAGATGCAGGACGAGTTTTACTCTATGGAACAGCTCAGGATTTTTACAACTCGGAAATTGAATTGGTAAAACGATTTGTTTCCAAAGGAATGAAGCACCAATGAGTCAGGATCAGGTCAAATTATGAATTGGCTAAAAACTATAGAATTTAAAGTAGGAGCTCTCGTTGTTTTTGTCGGGGGACTTGTGGGTGCGATGTCCATGCAGGTCAGTGATGATCCCGCCTTTTTCTCGCGAAAACAAAAAGCCTACTTTGTGATTCCTTCTGCTACTGGCCTGATCAAAGGCAGCACAGTTAAAACTGCGGGAATTCCCGTGGGTGTGATTCGAGATATCACTCTTCAAAACGGTCAAGCCCGTGTTGATATTTCAGTCAAATCTGAATTGGGATTGAAAACTTCTGCAAGTGTGGCTGTGAAATCTGCAGGCATACTTGGGGATAAACATGTGGAAGTGGCTCCCGGCGGAGAATCTGATCCTCCCTTGCCAGATGGTGCACAAATTTTAAACGTGAACGATCAAGGGGCTTTGGATAACGTTCTTGCCAAAGTCGGCGAAATTGCAGACTCACTGAAAAAAGTGACAGACAACTTAGCAGAAGCTGTCAGCGAAGACGGAACCAATAAACACATCTTAGGTCGAATTGTTCAGAATATCGAAAAATTGACTGCTGATCTTTCGCAAATGACCAGCGAAAACAAAGAGCAAATCGGTGAAATTGTGGATCAGGTGAACAATATCACAACCACTCTTGATGAATTGATTAACGACGAGTCCGACAAAGGTTTCAAAAAAACTTGGAAGAACACCATGGCTCGTCTTGATTCGACAATGAAAAATATCGATGAGATCACAGGCAAAGTAAACCGTGGTGAAGGTACTATTGGTAAACTTGTGAATGATGAGACCACGGTGGATGAGCTCAACACGGCCATTCAAGGTGTTTCAAGTTTGTTTGATAGTGCCAATCGATTACAAACAGCTTTTGATTTTCATGGTGCCTACTTAGGTGATCTCGGCGAGACCCGAACTTCTATCGGAGTCCACATTCAACCAGGTCCTGATCGATTTTATTTTATCGGTATCATCGATGATCCCGTTGGACTTGTTCGCGAAACAAACACTTTGATTTCAAATCCTGATGGCAGTGTTGTATCTGATCTCGACGAGAAAAAAACATATAAAAGTCGCACGAAGTTCACAGCTCTTTACGGGATGAATTTTTGGGACCTCACATTGCGTGGAGGTCTGATCGAAAGTTCCGGTGGATTTGGAATCGACTATCACTTCTTCAGAAAAAAATTAAAACTTTCAGCAGAGGCTTTCGAGTTTGATAATATGAACGTCAGATTGACAGCACGGTATGATTTATTTTGGGGTTTGTATGTTTTGGGCGGAGTGGATGACTTGATGGACAATCAAAAAATTCAGTCTGGCTATTTAGG
Organism: uncultured Pseudobdellovibrionaceae bacterium; assembly: GCA_964584655.1. Lineage (GTDB taxonomy): Bacteria > Bdellovibrionota > Bdellovibrionia > Bdellovibrionales > Bdellovibrionaceae. The sequence continues at coordinate 17,397 of CAZPBD010000056.1, forward strand.
CGTGGGATTATTCTTAACCAATGACGATCTTAAACTCTTACTGGCAAGGGCTCCTTTTTAATGTTTAAAAGAGCTCTGATCAGTGTCAGTCAAAAAGAAGGACTCATCGAGTTCCTCAAACCCCTTGTGGCTCAGGGTATGGAATTGGTTTCGACTGGTGGAACAGCGCAATTTTTAAAAGAACAAGGCTGGTCAGTGACAGATGTCAGCGAAGTGACTAAGTTTCCAGAAGTATTAGATGGCCGAGTGAAAACGCTTCACCCCTTTATTCACATGGGGTTACTTGCAAAAAAAGACTCTCCAGCTCATCAGCAAACTTTGACTGACTGGAATGTCAAATCTTTCGATCTTGTAGTTGGCAATCTCTATCCCTTCGAAAAAGCAGTGCAAGCCAATTCAACAGAGGCTGAACTCATTGAAAAAATTGATATCGGTGGGCCTTCTTTTTTAAGGTCTGCTGCGAAGAACTATTCGCAAATTGCAATCGTTTGTCATCCAGGTGATTACGAATGGATTCAAAAAAAGAATTACAAATTAGATTTAAAAGATCATAAGAAACTAGCAGCTCAAGTTTTTCGTATGACCAGTTGTTATGATCAGCTCATTGCAAGTCAATTGGATGACTCAATTGAAACCCAATTTTCAATGGCTGGAAAATTGAAGCAAACTTTAAGATATGGTGAAAATGACCATCAGCCTGCGTGGTGGTTCGAAAACACCGGCCTGACTTCAGGCTTATCATTGATTCAGCAACTCGGTGGAAAAGAACTTTCCTATAATAATTTGCTGGATCTCGATTCAGCTTTTGGACTTTGCAAACAGTTCCAAGCGCCAACTGTGGTCGCTGTCAAACATAACAATCCGTGCGGTGTGGCCACTTCAAATGATCCTTCAGAAGCTCTTAAAAAAGCTCTCAACTCAGATCCTGTCAGTGTTTTTGGTGGCATCGTCGCTGTTAATTTTGAAATTACCGCCGAGCATTCCGATCTGTTGCAATCTCTGTTTCTAGAATGTTTATTGGCTCCAAGTTATTCACCACAGGCACTTGAAATTTTAAAATCAAAAAAGAACTTTCGAGTTCTACAAATTCCAAAAAACAGTTATCAGCAAAATTCAGAATCTCAGATCCGAACAATTTCTGGTGGCTTTTTAATTCAGAAAAATGATCTTCGATTTTCGAGCACTGAAAATT
>CAZPBD010000057.1:0-14589 GCA_964584655.1 uncultured Pseudobdellovibrionaceae bacterium
AAATGGAGGATGAAGTTTAATTTTTCACGCAGTGATTTTTGGTTTCCTTTGCTCATGATTTCTTGATCGAAAAATTGTGGGCAAACCCCGGTTCGAAAGGCATTTTGCAGGGCTAAAAACATAAACCCACCTTCGCGCATATTATCCGCTAACCAATGGTAGTTGAAATTCAAAGCTATGGCGATGGCACTTGCTGGATGCTTGAGCTCCTCTCGAAAATGATAGCTAATGACGTCTGCTGTTGCATTGGCATAACACCAGCCGATGTTACCTTGTGATCTTGGTGGGCCGAAGTGAGGGCGCAAATCAAGAGTCTTACAGTCGCTTTCTGATTGGGGCTGTCTTTGTCGACTTTCAACTTTGTCAAAATATCGGTTTGGTTTTTCCATGAAAGGATGAAGCTCTTGTTGAAAATTGTATCTTCTATTTTCAATGGCTCGTTTTATATTTTCTAAATTCAGTAGAATTACTTTTTCAGCCTCTCGACCGGCTTTGATATTGAGAGAAAGAGTTGAAAGGGTCATTTTTGATTTAATTACTTTTGATGCAAAAACGAGCTCTGTTTGATTCGGACCCAACGGAATCAAATGATGGTAAACATCAAACTCAAATTGCTCCATTCCAGGAATAGGTGAATTTTTGATGTTGAAAGTTCTGAGTTGTCTGAATCGATAGGGAACCACTTTTGTAATTGTCTCATCCCAAGTCAGTCCTGTTTTGTCTGCCCGGCGAAAACAACGTCTGAGTGCTCCGACCTTGCCGTCCTCGATGCCAGGCTGAGGCTCGATGTGATCAAAGAATACGGACCATTCCGCAGCCATTGTCGAATCAGCCGTGTAACGCCAAACTTCGTCGATGGGAGCATCGATAATGATGCGGCCTTCTTGGTACCAGCAGCCCATTAATAAGTTTGAAATAATAAATATCAAAACGAAACGGAATTTATTTCCCATACAATTGAACTTTGCAGGGGAAATGCCAGATTTAGTATTTTACGCTGACACTTAAAAAGCCGGCGAGCTCGCCTTGATCTTTGAAAGATCCAGAAGCATTGCTGTATGAAACTGAGACGATGGCAAAGATATCTTGAAACTTTTTGCCAAGACCCGTTTTGTAATCAAAGAAAGATTGCACACCATCTGCTTCAGGAATTGTATATCCACCTTGATTGGCCCAAACCCAAGTGTTCCAAATGGGAAAGTCTTTTCCAAGACCTGCATAAGTGGCTCCATCTTGAGTGCCTTGCCAATTGCTATCGATTTCATACAGAACTTTGTAACCAGAAAAATCCAAATGAACACCGATGGTGTTGCCATCTCGATTATTGGATCTAAAATATTGGTTGTTACTATACTTAATGATCAGATTGCTTGTTTGACTGAAATCCACTCGAACGTCTGCATTTGCTTTTAGCCAAAAGTGAGTGCTCGATGCGGAATCATAGCTGACGTTTGCTCCCCAAACACCCACTCGAAATTGTGATCCCAGATTAAACCAAAAATCGGCCTGTAGACCTGGATCGCCATCTGTTTGAGTCAGACCCTTTTCTATGTAGTTGGAAGTGAGTTGTGCGCTGCCGTTCATTCTAAATGTCGGCTGTGTGCTGGAAGTCGAACTGCCACTGGTTTGTGCAAATCCATAAATTGAAAACAAAAATGTGAATAGCAAAATAGTTTTGATCAAAAAGCCCTCTGCATTTAATTTGACTTAAAGATGGAATAAAAACAATAAAGAGGTATGGACAGGACTCGACCTTGGACAGATTTCCCACTTGTTGCTTTTGACACTGAAACCAGTGGTGCCTACCCGTTGGGAAGTGAAGTGGTCGAATTTGGTGCGGTTAAGTGGTTCAAGGGTCAAATCATCGATGAATTACAAATTTTGATTAAGCCTTCTCGACCCATGGGTGAAACTGTCATCAAGATTCACGGAATCACGAACGAGATGGTCGAAAACTGTCCTCCCATGAGTGCAGTGATTCATCAAATTGAAAAATTCATGCGGGACACCATTGTGATGGCCCACCATGCCCCCTTTGATATGGGATTTATGTGCGTCGAATATGAAAAAAATGGGATTACCCTTCCGACGACACCCGTATTTTGTACAAGCTTGCTTTCTCGTAAGCTGATTAAAGGTTCCATCAATCATAAACTTCAAACTTTGATTCAGTTTTTAAATATTGATGGTGGCACAGCACATAGGGCTGCCGATGATGCGAAAGCATGTTTACAAGTGGGCTTGAAGTGCCTCAACAGCTTGCCTGAAAACTGCTCCATTCAAGAGGTGCTAACGGTTCAAGAAAAAAAAGTAGAATGGCCTTATTACAGTCTGAAATTTCCTAAATCCATTGCTCATCAAAGTGTCGTGCAAGCTCTTCAAAACCGGCAGAAGATGAACATCCTCTATGAAAAAGGATCTAAATCGAAACAGATGCGCCCGATTTTTCCGTTGGGAATTGTTAGAAATCCAGACGGGGACTATTTATCAGCTATTTGCCTTCTGGATCAGCAGAAGAAGCGGTTTTATCTTCAGCACTTGCTTGAGGCGGAACCGCAGCCGCTGACAGAGAATTAAATTTCTCAGAGATCTCGACAGCTAAAGATTCTAAATGTTTAAACTCATCACTTTGTCGAACCCTGAAGTGAGCGTTACGACCTCTCATGGTGTCCCGCAAGAATCGCTCAAAGGCATAAATAGGACCAGCGATTCGATGAGAAAAGACTCCGCCTAAAATATAGATCAGAAGTGAGAAGCCAAATCCTAGGCCCAGGATGAGCAAAACAAAAGGTCGAGCAAATTTTTGTACGATTTGGTTATTTGCAGCTGTCAATTCTTGAAGAGTCACACGTAGATATGTGTAGCAAAAAACAACAAAAATGCCCGTGAGAATCAAAGAGATAAAAGCTAAAAAAACGCTGAACCTTTTTTGGAAAGGAGCATTGACCCAGAACGATTTTCTTGAGTTTTGCTCGGGCCAAAGCGCATGACCTTCTCGCACGAAAAAATACACAATAATAAAATACCCAATCCATTGGGTCACATCGGCCACATTAAAAATGGGACTTATATAGTCACCCATTTTGAATTTGATAAAATCAACAATGGCACCATAACGAATGCGATCCCAAACGTTTCCTAATATTCCACCTAGTAAAATCGAAAGCCCCACGCGAAGCTTCATGTGTTTGCCAGGAATTAAATATTGAAAAAGAAAATAAACTCCGACGATCAGTGCGCCAAATGTTGAGAGTGAAACGATACGCAAAGTTGGAGGAAGATCAGAGAACAAGCCAAGCATCGCACCGTGATTAAAAATCAAATAGAAGGGCCCAAAGGGACCTTCTTGTCCGTTTGAATAATGTAGCGCTAGACTTTTTGTCCAATTGTCTAACAAGATAAGTAATGGCACAGGAAGATAAACCTGCAACCATTGGTTCCGACTCAAATTCATCTTTAGAGCGTAATGCTTTTTGAAAGGTATGGCTAGTGAGACTCATCCGAATTATTTCTATCTGGTCTGCGTTTTCTGTTCTTTTTGCCACGACTGTTTTTGCACAGTCTTTGAACGACTGGTCTTTGAACCTGATTCGTTCAAAAAAATTAAATCCTGACCATTTCTCTTTTTTTTGGGCTCATCAAGTTGGTCAACCTTTGTTGAATCACCAAGAAAATCAAAAAATGTTACCGGCATCGATCACGAAATTGCTAACAGCTTCAGCGGTTCTTGAGCATTTTCCACCGGGGTCAAAGTTCAAAACTGAATTAAAAAGTTCAGCTCTTCAAGAAAAGTCGACATTGAAGGGAAATCTTTTTCTAGTGGGTGGTGGAGATCCCTCTTTTGTTTCTGAAAATCTATGGTTCTTAGTGAATCAGTTTACACGAACTGGAATTAAAACCATCGAGGGTTCAATTGTTGTGGATGACAGTCTCTTTGACTCGGTCAGGTATGATGATTCCAGGGAAAGCGTACGTGTGGACCGTGCCTATGATGCTCCAGTGGGGGCCATGTCTTTTAATTGGAACTCGGTGAATGTTTTTGTCAGACCTGGTGATGATTCAAACGCGATCGTCATCCTAGATCCTGAATCCGACTACTATACGATTGTGAACCGAGTGAAAACCACAGGTGGATCAAGTGCACAAATCGAGGTGGATCGAAAGTGGGATTCAAAAACACAAAAAGAAATTTTCACTGTCTCTGGAAAAATCGGCAAAAAATTAAAGGAACACGTGGTGTTTGCTAACATCCAAAAGCCTGATTTGTGGTCGGGTGCAAATTTGAAGTCCTTTTTACTTCAACGAGGAATTGTTGTTACTGGTGGTGTTCAATCAGGGACTGTGAGTTCAACAGCAAAAGTACTTGCCGAGTCCGAGAGCAAACCGATCGAACATATTTTGTCTGACATGAACAAGTTCTCGAATAATTATGTCGCTGAAATGCTAACCAAAAATATGGGACTTAAGAAAAAAACCCCGGGAAGTATTAGCTCGGGCATTCAAGTGATCCGAGAACATTTAAAAGGTCTTGGGATCAATGAGGAGCACTTAAGTTTAGTGAACCCTTCAGGGCTCACCCGTGAAAACCGGATGACTGCTAAATCTTTGTGGGCAGTGCTTTCTTATCATCAAAATCACTTTTCTACATTTCCAGAATATTTAAGTTCACTGCCGATTGGCGGGGTGGACGGAACCTTGAAGAGACGATTTAAAGACGACGGCCTCACCAGGAAAGTCAGAGCGAAAACAGGATTGTTAAATGGAGTGACGAGTTTATCAGGGTTTGCTGAGGATAAAACCAACGGAATGGTTCCCTTTGTATTCATGTATAACGGACCTGCAGATGCAGGTCTTGCTAGAGATGTGATTGATCAAATAATTAAGAAAGCCTATTCATTCAAATAGCGAAGAAACATTCTTTTGATTTCTTCAACTATTTTCGGATCTTGAATAAAGTTTGGATTTTCAGTCACCACTTGTTCCATCAAGCCCATAAAAGCAGACACAGTCAGCTTGGCCATCATGCGAGCATCACGGCCAGGTTTTGATTGAATGTGCATGGCAAAAGTATCCGTGTAAACTGCCAGAATTTTTTTAAATTCGTTTTGATCAACTAAGTATTGATAAATGCTTTGAATTTTTTGACGAAGTTCTTTTTGAGTTGAATAAATATCAAGACCCAATTGAATCAAATAGCCCGTTCTTTGATCGGCTGCCACTTGATTAATTTGCGCCACGCGATCGATGAACATAACGCTATCACGACGAATGAGTTCATGAATAAGAGCAGACACAACTGATTCTTTGTTGCCAAAGAATTGATAAAGAGAACCGATGCTAACGCCGGCTTCTTTTGCAATTTTATCTGTTGTGACACCGTAGAAGCCTTCGCGAATCATAATTCTTTCGCAAGCTTCTAAAATTGTCGCAACAGTTTGACGAGATCTTTCTTGAGTCGGAGCCTTCAGCTGAAGCTTCGTTTTCGACTTTTTTGCTTTTACATTTACTTCTGACGTCATGTTCACACCCAACAAATTTGTGCTCATGTTATGTCCTTTCATGAGGCATATTTCATTATGCCATCTCTTCACTACGAAGTGTAGTCTTTGTTAAAATGTTTAGAGCCGGCAACGTTCAATTTTCTAAACAAACGATATTAAACTTTTTTTTGTACTTTGATTGTTCAAACGAGTTCGCAATATTGAGGCATTCAGATTTTTTTTTGGGTAAGCCTGCGACGCTTACGCAGTCATATCTCATATCATCTCTTTCAGAGACTTCGTGTAGTTGATTAGCAACAGTTAAACAATTTTTAATCCCGGCAAATTGTGCGTTTGTGTGATAACAACTCTTGATCGCCAGTTGCTCATTTGTCAGGTACTCGAACTTCCGAGCTTCTTTTAAACATTGTTGCAGCGTGGAAGATTTTGGCCATTTTTTTTCTATACAATCAAGTCTGTTGAGATCTCGTTGTTGAGGGGTCGAATACTGCAAAGAATTTTTCGTGCAATTTCGAAATTCAGATTCTCTTTTTTCGATGGCTGCGAGTGCCGACACCGAAAAAAGAAAAGTTAAAAGCAGGCTAAGATGACCAACGACTAAATTCATCGCAGTAGAACATTTCACTAAACGTGCCACCACTTTTGCTTAAAACTTATTCAAAAATCAGGACTTTCGGTGTTTTCAGCTGACTAAGGTTTAATCAGTTGGCCTGCAAAGGCTGATCAGTCCGCGAACCAACACCCGGGTCTGATGGCTTTTCGTTCGATGGCCTGGTGAAACGAACAGATCTTGCCGCGGTTAGAGCCTGGGTCATTTTCGGTGTTGCAGGTGGCTCCGGCAACAAAGGTGTCCAGACGGCATTGAGCTTCGGGGTGTCTGGAGTTAGTTGTCTCAACATGAGAGTGATCTTTAGCCCATAAGTTCGGCTTATTTTCTCCGTTTCCATGAAACAGGAGCGCGACTCCTTCGCTAGCAGACAGTGATCTTTGGCAAAGGTAAGAGCGTGAGGTATTGAATCCCCAAACGCGATTACATAGTTGCATCACACGAAGTGAAACTCTGTTTCTTTGAACCCATGAGGCGTTGTCCTGGTCTGCAAACATCATTGGCAGACACGTGTGAGTGGCGAAGTAATCTGATTGCCCTTCGACGCTAAGGCCCGAACCGCTGACGGGTCTGCCCGCCATGTGGTGTCCAACTTCGTGGCAAAATACCAAAAGAAAACCGTCATTATCTACGTTTTCATGCCTATAGAGTCCGCCAAAAAACTGCAAGTTTGCAGTGCCTCTTAACGGCACGTAGGCATAGGCGTTTACGGTGTCACTGCTCCAATTGGAGCCGACCTTCAGCTTCCAACCTTGTCTGTCATAGAGGGGTTTTACTTTGTTAGCTGCTGACTGCAAAATTGAAAGATAATTATTTTGAGATTTGCTATTCGCATTCAGCGGGAAATCATTTTTAGAAAATGCGATATGAGAAATAGAAAGTAAAATTAAAAAAACCAATTTATTCATAGGCTCCTCCATGGGCTGTGGAGTAGCCTAGACATGGGATTAGGCAGTTTCAATTCTTAAATTTGATTTGAGTCAGATTTAAAGAGCTCGATACGGGTCGTCAGCTAAATCAATCATGTACAAAAAGGCCTCTTTGTTTTTTTCGACCACACCTTCGATGATTTCATCACCTGGGTAGAAGCCACCAATCAGTTGTTGCTTTGGATCCAGTTCAAAAGTGAAGGCAAATATTCCTAGCTCTCCGTAAGCCCAATCCGTGGTGTCACCACTTGCGATATAAAGATCAGAGGCTTGCATGGGTTTATATTTGTTCCAGGTGGCCATTTGATTTGCCATCTTCTCAAACACTTGTAAATCCTTTGGATTTGCAATGGAGTCTTTCGAGTGACCCCAGGGGTAAAGAATCAACTCTGAAAAGGTATGAAAAGAAAGTAGCACTTTGGCTCGGTTCAAAGACTTGACATAAGCTTGAATGGCTTGAGTTTCAGGCTCACTAAAAGGAGCGGGTCCTTTAAAAGTGTCAGATCTTGGATTTGAGCTCGATCCCCCCGTGCCCCATTTATAGCCGTAGTTTCGATTTAAATCGACGCCGTAAGTTCCATCAGAATTTAAATTTCTATTTTTTCTCCACATTTTATAACGAAAGCCAGAAATATCAAACTCAAGCCCGTCAGGATTGACCGCTGGGATGATGTGAATTTCACGTTCATCCACCAGAGCTTGAATTCGTGCATTACCAGCTGAGTATTGCTGAAGTAACCACTCGGCCAATCGCAGCGGTGTTTCAACTGACAAATGTTCGCGGGCATGATGCCCACCCATGAAAATGGCTTGAGGCGTGGTAGTTGAATTTTTGTTAGCTTTGATAACAAGAGCCCAGATATCTCGCCCTTCCACGGTTCGACCAATGGATTTGAGCTCTGTGATATCTGAATGAAGCTGTTGAATCTGTCTCAATTTTTGCGTCATCTCTGAGTAGTCATGGTAATCAGAATCTTTGCTTGGAAAATCAAGTTTTGAAATTGAACGATCGACTTCGACTGAAAGGCCTAATTTTTCGAGTTGGTTTTTTTCTTCTAATAGAGCTGTGACAATGACGTGATCATCATGCACAAATTCAATGGCAGCCCCAGTGTTTGAGATCAAAGTTCGCTCAAAGCTATTTTTTGCAAACACCTTGAGAAGCATGATGTCCGAGGATCCAGACACAGCAACTTTTGTTGAACTCAATATAAGAAATGGAACAATGGAAACTAACCAACGTAACCTGGACATCTGCCCTCCTGGCTGAACTTGAGAATAAGTTCATCACCCGTCGAATGGCTGGGTCACTGGTTCAATTTTGAAACTAGACTTTCAGCAAGTCGAGTTAGGCCGTCATTTTGTTGGAAATCATTTTTGTTACGATTTCGTCTCTGCCCATGAACTGGATTCCGAAGCCTAAGCCTCGATTCCAGATCACCTGAGCATGGACGACGCGAGATTTTTTAAGTGATGAGAGGTGCACTGTCACGCAAACCATATCGCCCTCTTTAGGAACGTAATCTGTTTGTGACATTTCGAAGAACGCGCCGGTTGAAGAAACATTCACCATGCGGGCCACAATCTTTTTCACATGTCGTCCGTAGACTTCAATGTGAGCAATTTCTTTTGTTACAAATCTTTCAGCACTCATAGGTTTATTGTCGGTGAAACAATCGAAATTAGTTAGAATTCTTTTTTCGTCCATCTTTTCGACAATACAGACTGATCGAAAAAGTTTCTGACGTTTTAAAATGATTTTGTTTTTCCAGATCGAACTGATCAAACTTTAACTGTGGATAGAAACAATCACCGTCTACTATTTTTTCAATTTTCGTCAAATAGACCCGGTCAACAATCTCAGTGGTCTGTTTGAAAATCTCGCCACCGCCCAATATAAAAACCTCTTCAGGCCACTTAGGAATCAATTTTTTTGCTAAATCGAAAGCGGATTCCAGCGATGAGACATAATGCAAATTTTCATTTTGAGACTGATGGGGTTGCCTTGAAATCACGATGTGCATTCGTCCAGGCAAGATTCTGCCAATGGAATCAAAAGTTTTTCGACCCATGATCATGATTTTACCAGAGGTGGTTTCTTTAAAAAACTTCAAGTCCTCGGGTAAATGCCAAGGAAGCTTATTGTCTTTTCCAATGGCCCAATTCTGATCGATGGCAACAATGTGGCTAAGAATCATACTGCGATCTCGGCTTTAATTGTGGGATGCGGATCATAGCCAAGGATTTCAATGTCCTCGTATTTAAAATCAAATATGTTTTTAACGCTGGGATTGAGCTTCAGCTGGGGGAGCGGCCTGAATTCACGAGTCAGCTGAAGTTTTGATTGCTCGATGTGATTGAGATAAATATGTGTGTCGCCGGTGGTGTGAATAAACTCTCCGGGTTGTAAGTCACAAACCTGAGCCACCATGTGAATGAGAAGCGCATAGCTTGCGATATTAAACGGAACACCCAAAAACACATCGGCACTTCGCTGGTAAAGCTGACAGGATAATTTTCCTTCAGAAACATAAAATTGGAAAAAAGCATGGCAAGGGGGAAGGGCCATGCGGTCCACTTCGCCAGGATTAAAAGCCACAACAAGGTGCCTTCGAGAATCTGGATTCTTTTTGATTTGATTAATGACGTTAGAAATCTGATCAATTTTTCGTCCGTCTGCAGATTCCCAAGCTCGCCATTGTTTTCCGTAAACGGGCCCGAGCTCTCCATTTTCATCAGCCCATTCATCCCAGATGGTGACTTTGTTTTCTTTCAAATAATGAATGTTTGTTTCACCCTTTAAAAACCAAAGCAGTTCATGGAAAATCGAGCGAGTGTGAAGTTTTTTAGTCGTTAAAAGCGGAAAGCCTTCAGATAAATCAAATCTCATTTGATGACCAAACAGACTTAATGTTCCAACGCCTGTGCGGTCCATTTTTTTTGTTCCGGTTTGAAGAACTTTTGTAAGTAGATCGTGATACTGTTTCAAGCGAGGTACCCTTTGCAGAGAATTAAAACTTTGATATGTTCATATTCTTGGCTTCTAGGGTTGAGATCAAGAATTGCGCACAGGGACCCAAACTTTTTTTCTTCTTCCAAGCCAGTTGAAAGGGCACTTCCACATCAATGTGCCCCAAAGACACCAATTGCTTTGATTTGAGCTCAGCTTTGATCATGTGATCTGGCAAGGCTCCCCAGCCGACACCACACAGTATCAGTTGCTTTTTAAGTGACAAGCTGTGCACGCCGATTTGGGGCTGGCCGGACTCGACGCCCGCCATACGCACCGATTTTTCATAAGTACTTTTCACAACGACCTGGCGAAATTGCCTGAGGTCAGCGGATTTTTTCTTCAAAGCCAGGGGGTGTTTCGGGTGAGCAACGGTCAGCATCTGAGTGGCTCCCATAGGTCTTTTCTCAAATAGATCAGCTTCATCAAAAATAACACTCAATGCAAGATCAGCTTGATCTTCCAAAAGCATTTCATCTGCACTTAGAACTTCTTGTTTTAAAATGAGCTCAGTGAAGGGAAATTGTTCGGTGAACTTTTGCACGACTTCCGTTAGCTGACGTTCGGGCCACAGGGCACTGACCGCCAAAATCATGCGTGGCTCATGGCCTTTTTTTAAAAACAGAGCTTGGTTTTGAATCATTCCCATTTGCTGTTGAAAAGAAATCAACTGAGGCAAAAGGCTTTGGCCTTGTGAGCTCAGAATGGGTCGATATTGAGTCCGATCAAAGATCTGAATTCCCAATTCGCTCTCTAAATTTTTAATTGCAAGAGAAACCGCCGACTGAGCCTTATTCAATTTCATTGAGGCAGACCTAAAACTACCAGTCTCGTGAACTGCAAGTACGCATTCAATTTGATGAATTTCCATGGTCCTATAATATGCTATTAATTAGATCATGTTAATCAAATAATTATAATTTTAATTGATCATGTTTTTGGCTATCCTAATGAAGTGAGATTATTCACTTTTAAAGGAGTCTTTATATGAATTCAAAATGGCTAAAACTAGGAACCCGTTCAATTCTAGGTCTTGTGTATCTGATTTTCGGGCTTAACTTTTTTCTTCAATTTATCCCAGTCCCGCCCTCGTCGGAAGAAATGTCGAAATTGACGGGTGCCATTTACATGTCCGGTTACATGTTCCAATTTATTAAGATCACTGAAATCGTCGGTGGAGCTTTGTTATTGCTGAACTTATTTACGCCTCTTGCGCTTGTGATTTTAGCTCCTATTACTTTGAACATCGTGGCGATGCATGCCTTTTTAGATCCTGCAGGTCTTCCCATTGGACTTGTGATCACGGTCTTGCACGTACTGCTAGGTGTTCTTTACATTGAAAACTTTAAGCCCATGCTTAAAGCCAAAAACTAACGAGGTTATTTATGCTCAATATTCGAAGATCCAAAGATCGTGGACATTTTAAGAATGATTGGTTGGATTCCTATCACACCTTTTCATTTAGCTCTTATTATGATCCTGATTTTATTCAGTACGGCCCATTGCGAGTCATCAACCAGGACATCGTCAACGAAAGTTCTGGATTTGGAATGCACGGGCACAAAGATATGGAAATCTTCACTTATATTTTAAGTGGCACTTTGGAGCACCAAGATTCCATGGGAAACAAAGAGCAAATTAAAGCCGGTGAAGTCCAAATCATGAGTGCTGGCACAGGTGTCATGCACAGTGAGTACAACCCGAGCAAAAACGCGGGTGTTGAACTTTTGCAGATTTGGGTTTTGCCAGAGCAAAAAGATTTAAAGCCTCGGTATGCTCAAAAGTTATTTGAGCCTTCAGAGAAATTGAATCAATTGCGATTGGTGATTTCACCTGATGAATCCAATGGCAGTCTTAAGATTTTCCAGAAAACCTGGGTTTGGGCCAGCCTTCTGGAAAAAGACAAAACTGTCGAGTATTCCATCAAGAAGGGAACCAAAACTTGGTTGCATGTGGGCTATGGAAAAATTCAAGTCAACGGCGAAACTTTGGAAAAAGGCGATGCCGTGGCAATAGAAGGGGACAAGCCCGTTAAAATCACAGGTCTTGAAGAAAAATCAGATCTTGTTTTAATTGAGGTGTAGAAGTTTACAATTGCATCGCACCTCAAAGATTGTAAAATTACATATCTTTGAGGTGCAATTGAAAGTCTTCAACAGCAAATTTTCGATTCTTATATTCAACATTATATTGTTGGGAGCTCAAGCAGTAGAGGCTGTGAGAATAACCAATGGCACTTCACAGGTCGTAAGCGCTTACGGTGTGTGCCGAAATGTCACAAATTCCACGGGCCTTGATCTGTTCATTCCTTTAGGTAGTGATACGCAATGGGCTTCCTTTTATAATAATTTACCAACCGGTGCTTCCACAGCCACTTGTACGGGTGGATCCGTCATCTTAACATCAGGTACTTCTTGGGTCGTGCCTGCTGATTGGAATAGCAGTTCGAATTCCATTGAAGTCATTGGCGGCGGAGGTGGAGGTGCTAGCTACTCGGCAAATAATGGATGGGCTGGTGGAGGCGGTGGCGCCTACTCTCGTGTGAACAACATTGCTCTCACTCCTGGTGCAACTGTAACCTACGCAATTGGTGCAGGTGGTGCGGGATCTGCTGATGGCACTGATACTTATTTTTGTAATTCAAGTTCGAATTGTGCAAACATCTCGGGCACGGCTGTTGTCGTGGGTGCAAAAGGTGGACTTCGAGGCACTCTCACGGGTGGTGCCGGAGGAACTGCTGCGGCTTCGGTCGGTACAGTGAAATACTCTGGTGGTAACGGCGGTAACAGAGGGAACTTTGGTGGCGGAGGTGGCGGTGCTGCCGCAGGACCTTTGGGACCTGGTGGTGCCGGCGGCGTCGGTGGAAATCAAGGTGGTGCCGGAGGCGGTGGTGCAAATTCCGGAGGTGTTGGTCTTACTGGTGCCGCAACCAGCGGAGGAGCTGGTGGTCGAAATCGAACTGGTGCTAGTGGAGGAACGGGTGGCGTGTCAGGTACTCCGAATGGAGCTGCCGGCACCAACGGAGCCGGTGGTGGAGGCGGCTCCGGCTCTGGAACAAACGGAGCTGGCGGCAACGGTGGTAACGGAACCGAGTGGTCAACTCACGGTTCTGGCGGTGGCGGTGGTGGACCGGGTGATGCAACCACAGTCAGAGCTCGAGGTAACGGTGGACTTTACGGAGGTGGCGGTGGTGGATGCGCTGCTGATACGCCTTGCACTGGCGGCTTGGGAGCCCAAGGTCTTATTGTGATATCTTATCAGTAGTCAGTCTTATAAAAAGTATACTCAAAAAAAACTTTCCAGCAAAATCTCAATCAGCAATGGTAAATCAATCGTGATTTGTCTAAGCCCTCATCGGTAAGCCAATCAATTAATGTTGAGAAGCGAGGAAAAGTTGCACAATCAAAGTTCTATAAAATTAGTTTTTGCCTATTTCATTCTCGTTGTTGGAACTATGGCAAATCTTGTGATTTGGACAGATTTTAGGCCAACACCTAGTTGGCTCATTTTTTTAGCTGGATTAGAAAGTTTAGTCCTAATCAATATTTGGTTGGGACGCTTTATTGCCAAAACGTTTTGGGAGAAAAGTGTTCGCATTTCGTTTTGGATATTGTTTGCCCTGCTGTTATTGAGGCTTTCAATAATTCCATTTGTAGCCGCTTAAAATTTAACTACTGAAAGTTTTGAACCTGACCGATGTAGGGAAGGTTGCGGTAGTAGCCTTCGTAATCCAGTCCGTAGCCCACAACAAATTCGTTGGAAATTTGAAATCCGACGTAATCAAGTTTGCAAGGCACTTTCAAAGCTTCTGGTTTTTCAAGCAAGGCCACAGTGGTCAGGCTTGCGGGCATTCGAGATAACAAAGCATTTCTGAGGTAGTTCATTGTGATACCAGTGTCCATGATGTCTTCAACAAGCAAAACATGCTTTCCTTCGATGGGCTTTGAAAGATCCAAAGTCACTTTCACTTCACCTGAAGAGGTATTGCCGTGATAGCTGGAAACTCCGAAAAATTCGCAGGAAATATCAGCATCAATTTGTCGGATCAAATCGCTGTAAAACATGAATGAACCTTTTAAAACGCAAATCGCGATCACTTGCTTCTTTTGAAATTTGTCAGTCAGTGCGCGACCAATTTCCTTAATCTTTTTTTCGATTTGTTCTTCTGTTAGGTAAGGTTTGATAGAAAGATTAGGTTGCATGAGTTCCTCGTTTTATTTCAATTTTTTAGACAAAAGAATTGTTCATGATTTCACCAAAGCCACCGCCCCCAGGAACGATGTAGCCATTGGCATTCAGACCCTTTTCTTCGGCCCAAAGCTCTCCAGGAGTAGAAGCTAGAGCTTTTGCCGAGGAAAGTCCACGATCAACTCGTATGGCATAAATGGTCACGTCAGGATTTTGATGAAGGACTTTTTTTAGGTACTCAGGCGTTACGATTAAATGCAGGGCAATCATTTTGCGAGGCGTGCCTTTTACATTCTTTTTGTAGTGCTCAAGGCAGGACAAAATTGTGGTGCCTGTGGCTCCCATGGGATCTGG
>CAZPBD010000057.1:14689-17886 GCA_964584655.1 uncultured Pseudobdellovibrionaceae bacterium
TTAGAAGTTGATCAGGATGAGTGTTCGTCATTCGAGTGGGCTTTGTGACCGTTTCTTTTTCAAATTCTTGGTCGATCACCAGTGAAATCATTTGGCTATAAAGCAACTGAACCAGTCGATTGATTTCAGGTTGTACAGTTTCATCTGAGCAGAGCTTGGCTAAAACACCGTTGAGGAAGGGACTGGAGAGAAGTTTAACTTGGGACCCGTAGAAGTGCTTTTGATACATAAATGACCACCTGCAAGTTGTCTGCAACAAGGGTGAATCACTTTTTCAGATTTAAAACAACTATCAGTTCAGAATCGGGAGTTTTTTCAATGTTTTTAAGCTTAGCAAAACCAGTGACCACAACCGAGGATCCAGGGCTCATCTCAAATTGGACGGGGAAGCTGTTCTGAGCATCCAAGCTGATTTCCAATTGTCCAGTGATTGAATCGTCTTTGATGGATTCTAAAGTTGCAAAAGTTGTCATCCCGTCGTTGGCTTCATCAGTCGGGCTTGCGACACTTCGAGTTTGTGAGTTTTCTGATTTTGGAAGTGCAATTTTGCTCGAGTAAATTTGCTCAAGTGCCATTGCGAAGGTTTCAGACTTCAGAACCTTCAATTGTCCTTGAGCCACATTTAAAATTTTAGGAAGTTCACTGACGTAACCCATCATAATGCCGTCCGAAGACTCGACACGGGTCAAAGTTCCATCTTCGAGCCATTTGTTCAATGTGCTGGTTGAAACTTGTAAGAAGAAAATCTTCACCTCTGGTTTGGAAGCGGGTCCCAGATCCTGACTTGTGATTTCTCCAGAGACACCCATTATTGAAGCCTGTTGAACTTCTGATTCACTTGAGTCAACAGTCTGGCTGACTTCCTGATCAAATTGATTGCGAGACTCTGAGGACTCAAGCTGCAAATTTGAACCTTTTAAAAACTCAACTCGGGCCTGTGTGCTTTGAATGGAATTTTGTCTGAGCCAATAAACTGTTCCCGCGCCCAAAAAGAAAATGAGAACCAGCTGGATGAAAAGATTCTCCGCTAATTTTTTCATCAATGGTTGTGGGGGAGCCTTGTAGGTCGTCATATCGACGCCACACTTTGCACAGTATTGATCTTGCGGTTGCCCGAACCCGCACTTGGGACATTTGTTAATCATCACTTATAGGTTAGCTGAAACCCGATTGACGCTCAACGAAATAATCCTTATGGTCGGAATCAATTATGACTCGAGCTGAACTTATTTCAAATTTAAAATTCCAGGATCACATCCCCGTGCTTTTAAAGCCAGTCACAGAGCTGTTATGGCCAGAATCAAACAGTAATTTGTTGATGTCTAAGAATAGGAAAATACGTTATTTTGATGGCACTTTCGGTCGTGGTGGCCATTATCAGGCCTTTCAAAAAATCAGTCCGGATTTAGAAACTGTTGCCTTTGATCAAGATCTTGAAGCCATTCAATTTGCCAATGAAAAATTCAAGACGGAAGTCCAGTCTGGGATGTTACAGGTCCAGCATGGAAATTTTTCACAGTTTTCAACTGAAAAGTGGGGAACATTTGATATCATGATGTTGGACCTGGGTGTGAGCTCTCCTCAGCTGGATCAATCTAGCCGAGGTTTTAGTTTTTATCACGAGGGTCCATTGGACATGAGAATGAACACGACCGCTGGAGTGACCGCCGAAATGTTAGTGAACGAATCAAGTGAAGAAGAGCTTATTCAAATTTTTCAAAAATTGGGCGAAGTCCAAAGTCCTTACCGTGTCGTCAGAGCCATTGTAAATGATCGAAAAATCAAACCCTACAAGACCACTCTGGAGCTTGCAAAACTCATTGAAAGAGTTGAGGGCTGGAAACGAAAAGGTTTTCACCCAGCTACGCTTTTTTTCCAAGGATTGCGCCTCGCTGTGAATCAAGAGCTGGAAACATTGGCAGAATCTTTACCCAAACTGATGGCATCACTTAAGCCCGGTGGAAGAATGGCAGTTTTGACTTTTCATTCTTTGGAAGACCGCATTGTTAAAAATATTTTTAAAGGTTCAGAGCTAGGACTGCCAATTAATAAAAAAGTGATTATAGCAGACCGTGATGAACAAGTCGCAAACCCTCGCTCAAGAAGTGCGAAATTGCGAGTTTTTGAGCGATCACTTCAGTAAGAAGTGATTTGAGGGATAACTGCGGAAGCAGTTATCCGAGTGATAACTGCGAGAGTAGTTATCCGAAAAATTGAAAAGGAGAGTTCAAGGATGAGCTAAGAGCATGTGAATCAAGTAAAGCCCGTGATCAGTGTAGGAATTATGATTCTGACACTTTTCACAGTTGTGTTTTTTCAAATGGAAGAAAGACGTCTTGGCTACAGTCTTTTAAAAGTTTCTAAAAATTCTAGAAAATCGGCTGAAGATAAAAAAAATCTCGAAGTGCAATTAGCTAAACTGACACGACCTCAGTTTGTCGAACAAATGGCTGCCAGTCGTTTGACTTTAAAAAAAGCTCAGTCCCACCAGATCATCATTCTTCCCAGCCATTTTCTAAACGCTGACAACGGAGATCTTTTCGAATGAAATCACGAATCATCGTTGTCTTTTTCTTTATGATTTTACTGGGAAGCCTGATTGTTCTTCGAGCGGCTTGGCTTCAATTTTTACCAAATGACAAACTGAAAAGTTTAAAGGCAAGGCAGTTTCAAACTGTGGTGACTTTGCCTTCCAGGCGGGGCCCCATCGTGGATCGAAATGGTCAAGGTCTTGCTGTCAGCACAGCTGCCTATTCACTTTATGCAGATCCCTCAATGATTAAGGCCAAGCGCAAAGTGGCTCGAGATCTCGCAAGTCTAATTGGAGTCTCTCAAGAATCGATATTCAAAAAAATTCAGGATCCCAAACGGCGATTCACTTGGATTCAACGTCGAATGGATTTTGAACAAATGCAAAAAATTCGAGCTTTGAAAATTCGGGGCCTGAGCTTTGTTGAAGAATGGAAAAGAATTTATCCCAGTGAAAGTTTGCTTTCACAAGTCATTGGATTTTTAGGAAATGAGGGCCAGGGTTTAGAAGGATTAGAGCTTCAATTTGAAAATACCCTGAAGGGAAATTCTCAAAAAGTAGCTGTCAAAAGAGATGCTCGAGGAAGACCTTTGATTTCTGAAGGTCTGCTGTTTAAAGAAAATCCTGAGGGGCACGAAATTCAACTGACCGTGGACTCTGAGCTTCA
>CAZPBD010000058.1:0-17613 GCA_964584655.1 uncultured Pseudobdellovibrionaceae bacterium
ACTTTCGATTGGACTCTTGCTGCAATGTGGATGTGATAAATGGAGCCGAAGGCTTTCGATTGACTGGTTTTTCATCCACTTCATCCACTGTGAATGCCGCGTTTGAAATTGTACTTAAGATCTCTTCTGCTTTTTTCCGATTTAAGAGCGAAAGATCTTTTCCTGCCAGTAGCATTCCCGTGTCAGGATTAAAATCTTTACCAGTCGCAATTCTTTGACCATTGACCGATAAAAGCTTCGCTTCAAATTCAATTTTGTCTTTGGTGAGTGTGGCAGATAATCCAGAATAACTGGATTTTTTAAATTTCAAACGCTCTTGTTCTTTTTCTGAAATCAGCTTCACCGCCACCGATTGCACTCGCCCCGCAGACAATCCATAGGCAATTTTTTTCCAAAGCAGAGGCGAAATCGAATATCCCACCAGTCGGTCTAAAATTCTTCTGGCCTCTTGAGCTTTGACCAAATTGTAATCAATCTCACGGGTGTCTTTAAGGGATTTTAAAATCGCGTCTTTTGTGATCTCGTTAAACACCATTCGTTTTGTCGGAACCTTAGGTTTTAAAACTTCCGCCAAGTGCCAACTGATACTTTCTCCTTCTCGGTCTTCGTCGGTCGCGAGATACAAAATATCAGCTTCAGCTAATTTATCTTTTAAATTTTTGACGACTTTAATTTTGTCCTTTGGAATGCAGTACAAGGGTTCGAAATCTTGATCCACATTGACACCAAGCTGTGCCCATTTTTCTTTTTTTACTTTTTCTGGAATATCTTTTGATGATTGAGGTAAATCACGAATATGACCCATGCAGGATTCCACAATGTAGTCCTTCCCCAAAAACTTACGAATGGTTTTTGCCTTCGTCGGGGACTCTACGACCACAAGTTTCATTCCGGTTAGACCTTTACTGCTGGCTGCCACTGTTACCTCATTCTCAGATTTTTCATGTAGGCCGTACTTATATATAGATAAAATGAGTTCGGGACCCCCTCAAAGGCAAGTCTCTTTTTTGACTTTGCGCGCTGACAACCTTTGAACTAGACTTTCAAGTGATGAAAAACATCTCTGAAATTACCTCTCGGCCTCAAGTGATCCTCACAGACATTGATGACACTTTGACTGACGAAGGACATTTAAAATCTGCTGCTTATTCTGCACTTTGGAAATTGAAAAATGCAGGATTTAAAATAATTCCTGTGACCGGTCGCCCTGCAGGATGGTGCGAAATGATCGCACGCCAGTGGCCAGTAGACGGCATCGTCGGCGAAAATGGTGCTTTTTATTTTCGCTATCATAACAAAAAAATGCACAGACATTTTGAAATTCCGGAAATCGAACGAGCCAAAAATCAAAAAAAACTCAAACTCATTGAATTCGAAATCTTAAAAAAAGTTCCGGGCACTGCTGTGGCTTCAGATCAGTTTTGTCGGCTTGCAGACCTCGCCATCGATTTTTGTGAAGATGTTCCGCGAATTGCAGATGATAAAATTCAATTGATCAAAAAGATTTTTGAAGATCACGGGGCTGTTGCAAAAATTAGCTCAATCCACGTCAATGGCTGGTTTGGAAACTACGACAAACTTTCCATGATTAAAAAAATGCTCATTCAGGAATTCAAAATGAATCCAGAGCAAATCATGAAGAATTGTCTTTTCGTAGGCGATTCTCCCAACGACGAACCCTTGTTTTCCTTTTTTGAACAATCCGTGGGTGTCGCTAATGTTTTGAATTTTAAAGATCAGATTCAACACATGCCGGCCTATGTGACTACGTCTTGCGGGGGCGAAGGCTTTAGCGAATTAGCTGAGGCGCTGCTAGCTCTCCCGAAAAGGTAAAGATGAAGAATTAATTTGCATGGATCGGGATTGCTCTCATCGGATGTTTGTCCTACTTCACCTGGGGATATTTCACTTCACCAACCGGTGATCAAAAAGTCGATTACGTCTCGGCAGTAAAAACTTGTTTTACTGAAACAACTCCTGTGTCTTGGACCTATTGTATTCACGTACCAAAAAATGAACCCGTGAATGGTGATATTGCCTACTTGCTTCACGGTCGAAATTTAGATGAGAACATTTGGAATGATGACACTTTCTACACCTCGATGATTCAAAGTTACTGGCAGAAAAAGGAAATAGCTCCACCGACAGTTGTAACAGTTTCTTTCGGTCCCAAATGGTTGCTGACTCAAAAAGGATCTCAGGAAAAAAGCGGATTACTCGAGTTTTTTGGGAATGATGTGATTCCCAAAGTTGAATCTAAAGTCGGTCAGCCAAAAAGAAGAATTGTTTTTGGTGAATCCATGGGTGGAACTAACGCTCTTGTTTTGGGACTTAAGCGAAATGATTTGTTTGATAAGGTGGCTTCTCTATGCCCCGGTCTTTACAAAGATTCTCCATTTGCCTCATCTGAAGTAAAAAAAGAATTTTTGAAAAGAACTGGTGCTGATCCTAAAGTTATATATGCGATCACTGAATTTGCGAAAACGTATATCGCCAACGAAGAGGAATGGAACCAGTTTTCTCCATTAAAAGTAATTAAGTCAGTATCACAAGTGAAAACCCAGTTTTACCTAAGCTGTAGTCTTTACGATAAGTATGGAAATTTTGAAGGTGCAGAGGAATTGGCAAACTTAGCTGCCAAAAAATCCATTCGAATTCAATGGCATCCACAGTACGGCGGCCATTGTGCGACAGATATTACTTCTGTTGCTGATTTCCTAGTGCTATAATGAGCTATGATTTTTCAACTTCCTGTGATCACTGGTGTATTAGAGCGACGTATTCTACTGAATTATTCATTAGATCCAAATTACTTAAAAAAATATTTGCCCCAACCTTTCAAACCTCGCCTGTTCAATGGGGTCGGAGTTGGTGGCATTTGTATGATTCGATTCTCAGGATTACGTCCACAATTTGTTCCACCATTCTTGGGTATTGATTCCGAAAATGCGGCCCACCGGATTGCAGTTGAATGGGAAGTAAATGGTCAAAAATTCGAAGGTGTTTATATTCCAAAAAGAAATACCGCCTCTCGATTCAATTATGTAACTGGCGGAAGAATCTTTCCAGGGATTTTTCAAATGAGTGATTTTGACGTCAAAGAACAAGGTGATGACTATCAAGTTAAAATTACTCCAAATGGACAAAACCAATCCATGGTTGATTTTCAAGGCGAAGTCTCGCAGCACCTTTCCTCAAATTCAATTTTTCCAGATTTAAAAGTTGCCTCTGATTTTTTTGCCAAAGGAGCTGTTGGTTATTCCTTGTCCGCTGATAAAAGCCATTTTCAAGGTATGGAGCTTCGTATGCTCGAGTGGGAAATTCAACCTATGACATTCAAAAAAGCATCGGTACATCTTTTCGAAAACAGCTCTTCTTTTCCAAAAGGAACAGCAAGATTGGATAGCGCCATGCTTATGAAAAACTTGAGACACGAATGGCATCGCATTCCTGAAATTCCAGCTTCAAATTAAAAATTACTATTTCAGTTTTTGAATCAATTCAAAATTGATGGGTGAAAAATGATTGAACCAATCCCAATCATATTTGCCATCAATCACTTGTTGAATGAAGTCATCGATAACAGTTGAGCGAATGACCCCAAGGGCGCCAATTTCACCATTGGTTTTTTGACAAATCAATGGACCACCAGAATCTCCCGGAGTCGTCATCGGATTCGTCATTGTCTTGGTATCAAGTGATTTTGTAATTTCACGATATTTAGAGGTGAAGCTTTCACCATTCAGCAACAGATACCACGGTTTCAAATGCTCAGGCGTAAAGAAGGACGATTTCACGAGGAAAAGACCCTCTTTCAATTCAGGTTTTGTGTTGAATCCAGAGGAGTAAAGCACACCAATGTAGTTTTGATTATTTACTCCGTAGCCTGCGATCCAGCATCGGTGTATCTCATTCTGCTTTGCCTTGATCAGATGAAGTGGCTTTTGTACCGCCCGATTTGCTAACTTGAGCACGGCCTGATCAGATTTTTGATCCAGAACATGATCAAGAATTCCAAATGTCTCGTCGAAAAGAACTCCTTCAGTCAAAATGAAATTTCCACTTTTTGTCGTTTCTAATTTTGCTTTGCTCTTTTCTATTCCAATCTGACCGCATGAGATCGACGTCGGTGTCTTTTTCCAATCGATTGATTCAGGGATACAATGAGCGGCTGTCATGGCCAAATTGGGCGCAATTAAAAAGGCGGTGCAAGCCGAAGGAGAACCATCCGCTTTTCTCATAATGAGACGACACACGGAAGGCTTCTTCGATTTGTCTAACTGATTGGGATTGCCGATTATTGCCTGCACTGGGCTTGCGAAGATCATTGTGCATGCATAGATTAGGAATAACCTCAGAAAAGATTTCATGACAATTGAAATTGCAAAGGGTTTGCCATTCAAAATCCCCTATGATTGTTTAAAAGATTGAGACGACCTCATAATTAAAATGGCGATGGATTGGAGTCTTAATGAGAATTGAGCTAACGAACCCAAACAGTAAATTTAACAAGTTTTTAAGTCCTTTTTTTTTCTTTCTCTCGTTGTGTCTCCCCTTCTCTACTTTTTTCGGTCTAGATCGTCGTGACTGGGGTTTTTTTC
The DNA here is from genome assembly GCA_964584655.1 of uncultured Pseudobdellovibrionaceae bacterium. Classification (GTDB taxonomy): domain Bacteria; phylum Bdellovibrionota; class Bdellovibrionia; order Bdellovibrionales; family Bdellovibrionaceae. Next base: position 4,602 of record CAZPBD010000058.1, read on the forward strand.
TGTTTATCTCTGCAATACCCATTGTTGTTGCATGGGTTGTTTACAGGGCAAATAAAAGAAACAAAATCGTTTCGATCGAAAATGGATTCTTGATTGTTGAAGATGGTCCCAAATCGATTCGATTAACTAAGGATCAAATTGTAAAATACGAAGAGTTTGGAAGTCAGATGGTCATCACACTCAGAGAAGAGACAATATTTGGTAAGGAAATCGAGTTCAGTCAGATCGCTACTTTCGGCGAAGACGGAGCACCTGAGCATCTTGATCGATTTTTATCTTAATTCAAACGACTGCAAAAATAAAAAAACCCACCTAAAATAAGTGGGTTTTTTAAAGTTCAAAAAATAAAACTAAAAACTAGCGCTTTTTCTTACCAGCTCTTTTGTTCTTCACTTTATTCATTCGCTTTTTCTTCGCGAGTCTTTTTTTTCTGTGCTTGACGCTTTTATTTCTTACTGCTTTTGGCATTTTCAATCTCCTTCAAGATGTTATTTTTTATTTGTATTGTTGTTATTTAATAAAGCTGCAAAAGGGTTGTTAAACGGGTTGGCAGCAGGTCTTTGAGGCCTGTTGTCTTGGTGCTGTCTTGGCGCATTTCCTTTGTAACCACCACTGTCGTTGTGCCTTGGTCCATCATTATGTCGGGGTCTTGAGTCCTGACCACGGGGGGCTCCACCCGCTTGCGGTCGTCCTCCTGTATTCGGTCCACGGTTAGGCTGACCGTCACGCTGCTGCTGCGGGCGATCGCCTTGTGGTCTTTGCTGTGGTCGCGGTCGCTGCTGCTCAGATCTTGGTGCCCTTGGTTCTGGTGCAGGGGCTGCATCTAACTTCATTGATAGTGAAATTTGATTTTTCACTGCATCTACTTTTAAAACCTTCACTGTGACTTGCTGACCCGGGCTGACAGCCTTTCGAGGATCTTCAATAAACTTATGTGAAAGTTCAGAAATATGAACCAGTCCATCTTGATGAACACCGATATCAACGAAGGCTCCGAAGTTTGTCACATTTGTCACAAGTCCCGGGCAAATCATACCTTCAGTTAAATCCTTCACTTCAAAAATATCATCACGGTATTTGAAAACTTTAAATGGATCACGAGGATCTCGGCCTGGCTTTTCGAGTTCTTTGACGATGTCATCAAATGTGTACTCACCAATCAAAGCGGCCCATTTGGTTCTGGAAGCTAAAACTTTTTTAGCTCCGTCACCGATCATCTCGGATAAAGACATTTCTAAATCATGAGCCATGTCACGAACGGCTTGGTACCTTTCAGGATGAATTCCCGTAGAATCTAAAACAAATTTGCCTTGAGGAATTCTTAAAAAGCCAGCGGCCTGCTCGTAAACTTTAGTGGATAATCTTGGAACTTTTAAAAGCTCATCTCGCTCTTTGAAAATTCCTTTTTCTTCTCGAAATTTGACTAAGCTTTGGGCTGTTGCAGGACCAATGCCTGCCACGTGACTTAGCAACGCGGCTGAAGCTGTGTTCACATCAACACCGACGCTGTTCACTGCAGATTCAACCACAGCATCTAAGGATTTCTTAAGTTGAACTTGGTTCACATCATGTTGGTACTGACCTACGCCAATAGATTTAGGATCCACTTTTACAAGCTCAGATAAAGGATCTTGTAACCGTCGAGCAATGGAAATCGCACCTTTGACTGTGAGATCCAAATCAGGAAATTCTTCACGAGCAATTTCACTAGCAGAGTAAACAGAAGCTCCTGATTCATTTACCATGATCACAGGAATTTGAATGCTAAGCTCTTTGAGCACTTTACGAATAAAGCTTTCAGCTTGCCTTCCGTGAGTTCCGTTACCGACAGCAATGGCTTCAATCACGATTTGTTTAGTCACTTCCGCAAACAAAGCTTTTGCTTTTGTTTCAGCTGAGTCACCTTCGGTGTGCATGACTGTGTGAGAAATAAAACGTCCCGCTTTATCAATAAGGGCCAACTTACAACCCGTGCGAATTCCGGGATCCACTCCAAGAACGCATTTGGCGCCATAAGGAGACGACAATAAAACTTTCTTTACATTCTCTGCAAAAACCTGAATCGCATCGAGATCTGATTTTTCTTTTAATGCTCGGTGAACCTCATTCACAACAGAGGGAATCACATAAACAGTTAGAGCAGATTTCGCAACCGCTGATAAAAAAGCTCCGATGGGAGTGTCTGGAGTCGAGGTTGCGAAAGTCGTATATCTTTTTAATAAATAAGCTTCATCTGCCTGAATATCGATCGAGAGTTCTTCTTCTTGCCATCCTCTGCGCATCGCCATGTAACGATGGGTATTTTTAGTTTCAAGAAGGGATTTCACAGGCTCTTCGAACTCTTTGTACATTTCAAATTTAGAATTAGCTTTGTAGCCTTTTGCAACCTTCGAAACTAATCGACCCTTTTCCATGTAGTTATTTAAAACTTCCACACGAAGTGCAGGATCGTTGGCAATTTTTTCCGTTAAAATATCTTGAGCCCCTTTGATGGCCTCATCATAAATATTGATCCCCTTGGCAGGATTCAAATACTCTTTCGCTTTCAACTCAAAAACGGTGCTGTCTGCGATGAGGCCGTGACCCAAATCCCAGATCCATTGAGCAAAACTTTCCAACCCTGCTTCGCGGGCCAAAGTCGCTTTGGTTTTCTTCTTCTTTTTGAATGGGCGATAGATTTCTTCGAGCTCACCAAGATCCCAAGAAATTTCGATTCGCTTTTTGATCTCTTCAGTCAGATTATTTTGCTCGCCGATTTCTTTTACTAAAAAAGTTTTGCGTTTCACGATCTCTTGGTAGGTCTCGTGAGCTTCAATCACTTGGCGGATTTGAACTTCGTCTAAGTTGCCTGTTTTTTCTTTTCGGTACCTGGCGATGAAAGGAACTGTTCCACCTTCAGCCACAAGTTCAAGAACCGCGGCTGCAGACTTTGCAGAAACATCACCTGCGGCTCTTTTCAGATAGGTCTGTAATTGAGCTTCCATAGATCCTCGTAAATTGAATGAATATTATTTGTGACGGAACATGATAAGGCCATGGGTTGGATCGTAAGGAGAAACTCCCACTGTGACCCGATCACCCACAACAACTCGGATATTAAATCTTCGCATTTTACCGCATAGTTTTGCAGCTATCTCGACTTGGTTATCGAGCATTATTTTATAAAGGCCACCCGCGAGGGCATCCACAACTTTTCCGTCGACCTGTGCTAAATCATCTTTTGCCATGCGCCTCTACTTTTAAGGACTTTTCATTTGAAGTCCAGTCAATTTTACCCACGATAGTTGCTGATCAACATCCGTTTTCCATCTTTAAAAAGAACTTCCAATCGATCATTGTCATTAGAAACAACCCATCCCCAACCCAAAACTTTATGTTGAATTGGAATACCCGCCTGGAAAGTGGCTTTCATATCATAGGATGAGGCTTGAGTCTCTTTGTGCTTGTTATACATCTCGGCCCACTTGACTTGCTCGTCGCTCATCGAGTCCCGGTCAATTTTGATTTTTTCAGTACTATCAACCACTTGCTTGCCGCTCACAACCTTAGTTGCAGTCACTTTTGAAACTTTAGCAGTAGCAGCCACCGACATCGTTGTCGGTTTCGCCTTTGGAGCAACTGCTTCTTTTTTAGGCTTGGCTTCAACTTTTGCAGCTGGTTTTGTGATTTTAGCAGCAGGTGCCTTCACAACAGGTTTTGTTTTCACGGCTGGCTTCGCTGCAACTTTAGATTTATTCGGAGTTTTTTTCGAATCTACCTTCTTTGGACTTGCCGCTTTTTTAGCCATATGAAAACCTCCTTAGGGAATTCACTAGGGTTTATACTAGTCATGATATATATGACAAAATCCAAATGAGTATTTGACGCGAGGTTGAAAATGCAACTCAAAGAGCTTCTAAAATTTAAAAGTTACGGACTGGTTCACCTGCAAGGAGCACTGGACGCTTCAGTCGAGCAGGCTTGCGCGCCAGAGAAATCAAACGACACCACTTTGATCTTTGTCTCCAAACAAGAATTGGTTGATTTAGCTCTCTCTAAAAAGGGTCGATATTTTATTAAAACAGAGGCTCTGCAAGCTCATTTTCCCGAGGGCTGCACTGTGTTTTCGGCTCCTAGCCTATCTTTGGCGATGGCTCTCATTCTGCCATTTTTTGACAACAAAAAAAATCGCTTTGAAAACTCAAAGCAAAATTTCATCCATCCAACCGCCCGTATTGGTGAAAATGTGGTCATCGCTCCTTTTGCTGTCATCGGTGCGAGAAGCATCATTGGTTCAAATTGTTTGATTGGTGCTGGCGTCGTCATCGAAAATGATTGTGTTATTGGTGCTAATACTTGTCTTCACCCTCAGGTTTTCGTTGGGGCTCAGACCGAAATTGGCACTCGCTGCGAAATTCACCCACATACGACAATCGGAGCTGACGGCTTTGGTTATGTCACTGATCCTCAAACCAAAAAACATCACAAAGTTCCTCAGATAGGAAGCGTGATCATTGAAGACGATGTGGAAATTGGAGCCAATTGTGCCATCGACCGGGCGACATTAACGGCGACGATTATTCGAAAGGGCTCAAAGCTCGATAATTTCATTCATATCGCTCACAACTGTGACATCGGTGACAACGCAATGATTACAGCCTCATTCACGATTGCAGGCTCATCAAAAATTGGAAAACAGTTTAAGTGCGGCGGTCAAACAGGCGTTACTGATCATGTGACAATTGCAGATGATGTCACACTTGCAGGCCGAACAGGGGTCCTCCAATCAATTACAGAGCCCGGCGTTTATGGCGGTCTTCCAGCCATGAAAATTCAAAAGTATCTGAAAACCAATGTGGCCTTAGATAGCCTATCTGACATGTGGAAGGACTGGAGACGGTCCAAGCCGAAAGCCTAAATTGGCACCTGTCTAATTTTTGCTAATCACAGAGCCACTCAATTTAAGACACTTAGGCTTAGAAATTGCTCTTTTAGCCGGTGAGGTGTTTTATGAAATCAATTCTAGGCCTACTTTTTTTACTTACAATAACCCAACCTGCCTACTCTCAAGCCGTAAAAGCTTTCGATGGCCTCACCGCTTACTGTAATGAATCTGACAATCTTGTGAAGTACGAGAAGTTTTTAAAAATGGAAGTGGTCGAGCAGAACCTTTCTGAAGACACAGCAGAAGCAAGTTTAAAACTCAGCTTAGTCGAAGATGCCTGCGCAGGAAGCGCCCTTGATGTTACACCCAACATTGCAGGATCGCTTATTATTGAGAAACTCACCCTCACCGTAACCACTCAGGAAGGTCACTTGTTATTCCAATCCGAGCTCAAGGATCTTTTGAAAAGCTCACAGGAAGAAATCACATTTGGTGTTCCTCGCATTTTTGCAGACAGCAAAACAACATTAGAAATTGGTGTTCAAATTTTTGGAAATGACTCCCAGAATGTTGAAATGCTCAATCCTGTGAACAGCCGATTCGGCCTTTACAATTTCAAATTTAAAACCAAGTAGTCTCAAACTGAGACAGGCCTTTTGATTGCACTTTAATTGGGTAACAAGAGGTCTACCATGTTTAAAATCTCACAGATACTCACGCTCGTCATTTTGGTTCTTTTTTCGGCTCAATCACAGGCCATCAAATGCGATGTCAGCGTCAAAAATGCGCTCCACCCATCAAGCCGAATTGTCGTAGTATCTGGAACCAACCGAACTGACGCTATGACTTTAAAAGTCGCCGAGCAAGTGAAACAAATTGCCATTAATGCTGGTGCCGAAGTTGACCTGATCGATATCTCTCTTGTTCCCATGAGCACTTACCGTGGTGATCAGTATTTTCAGACATCAAACGCTTTCAAGAAAAAGTATGATCAAAAATTTGAGGGTGCCGATGCGATAGTTTTTGTTTTTCCAGAATATGACGGCAGTTTTCCGGGAATTTTAGGCACATTTTTAAATTTCATGCGTGCTCCGCTGAGTGGCAAGCCCGTAGCCCTTGTTGGCCTATCCGCTGGTGTTTTGGGCGGGCAAAAAGGATCTGAGCATTTAACAAGTATTCTCAGACATCGAAAAGCAGATGTCATTGGAGAGGCTCAGGTTTTAATTCCAAATGTAGATTCAAAAATAGATGCAAACAGTGGGAAATTGAAAGATCAAGATGTTCAAAATAGAATTGAAAAGGCCATCAATCATGTCACAGAAAAAGTGAAATCAGAGAAAGACAAAATCAATCAACTCATTGCTATGGCAGAAAAATCAAATGAAAGTCTAAGTTTTGTGATGAACTCTGGTGCACGTGTTCAATCAAAACTTGGTCACGTACTCAAGGATAAATTAGGACGAATTATTTTTATGAAGTGGACGACTCCCACTGAAATTTTAGACTCAAAAGAAGTTTTAAAAAGTGTGGACGAAAAGGGTCAAGTTATTAAACAAGATCATGTGCGCCATCCTCATGGCTTCAGTACCCCGGTTGGACAGATAGTCGTCAATGGTTTGAATCGAAGTTTGTCTACTGCTAAAAATGAAAAAGACCTACAAGAACTTGGGTTAATTCCGAACCAAAGAGCAAAACTCCAGTATGTTTCAGGAATTAAGTTAGATGCCATTTTTAAAGGCGCTGTTTTCAGTTCTGACGGCAAACTTCAACTCCTCATCTTCGACGATGCGACGATGAATTTAGGAAAGAAAGTTCTCTACGAAAAAGACTGGGGAGTTTTAGACTTGCTTGTTGCTGAATCTGTGGAATCCGTCCGCGGGATTTGATTTCCTAGAACTCGTCCACCGACCCAACTTTTCGTTTAGCTTTGGATGGCTCACTAAAAAAGTCATCTCCCTTAGAAGCTACTTTTGGCTTTAGAGTATAGACATTATTCAAAGTGGATTCAGATTGATTCTCGGATCCCAAAAATCTTGAATTCAAATCTGAAACTAAACCCTTCAAACTTTTTGATTGATCCAAGACTGATTTCGATACCTCAGCTACTTCTTGAGCTCCCATAGAATTCTTCTGAGTGGCGGCATCAATTTGATTCATAGCTTCTGAAATCTGACGAAGTCCTTGGCTTTGCTCTTGGCTGGCATTTGAAATTTGATGATTTAAATCTGAGACTTGCTTCACAGAATTAAAAATTGTGTTCAGAGATGATCTTGATGTCTCAACGATTTGATTTCCTGACTCAATTTTTGTGATCGATTCTTTGATCATCTGATTGATGTCTTTTGCAGCGGAAGCACTTCTTTGAGCCAGCGATCTGACGGCCTCTGCCACGACAGCAAAGCCACGACCTTGCTCGCCTGCACGAGCAGCTTCAACAGCTGCATTGAGCGCAAGCAAGTTGGTTTGAAAGGCGATGTCATCAATCACATTGATGATTTCTTCCATCTTTTTTGAACTGGTGTTGATATCAAGCATGGCATGACTCAATTCAGTGATACTTTTCTCGCCCTTTTCTGCAGACTGTCTGCTTTCAATTGATACCTCAGATGCTTTTTTAGCATTGTCTGAATTCAGTTTTACCATGCTCGAAATTTCTTCAAGCGACGCCACGGTTTCTTGCAGAGAAGCCGATGATTCAGTGGTACTTGCAGAAAATTCTTCATTTGCCTGACTGAGTCTTTCACTCGAGTGGGAAATATTTTCTGTACTACTGAGAACCTGGCTTAAGAACTGTCTCATATTTCTTTTCAAACTTTGAATCGCAATCACACTTAAAAACAAGCCAAGCACTACGCCCGCTAAGGTGATCGTTCCAATCATGAGTAAAGTGCTTGAACCCTCAGTGGAAGTTTGTGCTGCTTCTTTCTCAATGAGGTCTCCTAAACTTTCTAGCCTCACTTCAAGCATTTCAAAACTTTCATCAAACTGAGACTTCATTTCTTCAGCAGCCTTCAGATTTCCGCTATTCACAGTGTCTACCATTTGGATTGATAAATCGGTGTAACTTTTAAGAGCAGGCTTTGTTTCATTGATCGCAGAGTTGGTGGCATCAGATAGCCCAAGAACCGCTAAGGATTCAATGTGCTGATGAAAATCACCGGATTTTTCTTTGGTTTCTTTCAGAAGGTTTGAAATTTTCGAATCTTCACCTTTGAGTTTTGCATACAGAGCTTCAACCACAACAGCTCGCAATCCATCATGAAGCATGTCTGCTTGAACCATATTTCGAATGGCAGGAAGTTGTTTCGTGGCCGATTCTTGCAGCAAAGTATAAATGGCTGAAGAACGCCAAAAGGTAAATCCACCCAGTAAAGTAATAATTCCAACTAAGAAAAAGGAAAGCATCCAAAGCTGACGAATCACAGTTGTATTTTTGAGCATAAACCCACCTCACATTTAAGTATCGACACAAAAATGTTTTTCAAGAGGCGAGTTTATTTATGAATTTACATTAAAATTTATTTATAAAATCAGCGCATTTCATATTTCAAAAAGCGACACTCAATACTTCCGTTGTACACGAAGTGCTTTCGACTGGACTTAAGTTTAAGGTCACCAATCAAATCTTTATTGCCAGACAAGATCCAGGCATTCCAACCTTTAAACTCATTTTTCAGAGTATGACTAAAGTCTCGGTAAACATCTTTCAAATTATCTTCATCACCAAGTCGAGCTCCGTATGGAGGATTGGTAATGATGACTCCCATTTCAATTGGCGCTTTCAGGCTGACAACTTCTTCTCGCTTAAATTGAATAAATTCATTCACACCTGCACGCTTGGCATTTTCGATGGCTTTCATCAGAACACGTTTGTCCATGTCATATCCGTAGAAGTGAATATCACCACAATCAGGCAATTCTTTTTCGATCGCCTCATTCACAACTTCGTTCCAGACATCAGGATTGAAATTTTGAAGTTTCATAAATCCAAAACTTTTTCTCATAACACCAGGTGCGATGTTCATTAATTTCATCGCAGCTTCAATTAATATTGTTCCTGAGCCACACATGGGATCAACGATCGGCGTTTTGCAGTCCCATTCTGCTAATTGCAAAAGTCCTGCGGCTAAGTTTTCCTTCAAAGGCGCATCTCCCGATTCCAATCTGTAGCCGCGCATGAAGAGCGACTCACCACTTGTATCGATCGCAACAGAAAATCGATTCTTATAGGCTTTCACATAGACAGCCAAATCTGGTCTTTCATTGTCAACATCGGGACGCACTTCATAACGATCTCTAAATTGATCAACTATTGCGTCTTTAACTTTCATCGCAATAAAGCGCTGATCTTTTAGCATCGAATCTTTTGTTGATGCATCGATTGTCAGTGTTTGATTCGGCTTAATATATTTTGTGAAATCGTGATTTCGAATTTGGCTGTAAAGCTCTTCAGGTTGATAGGCCACAAAATTGAGGACTGGCATCAATACGCGACTTGCGAAGCGACTTTGCAAATTCACTCGGTAACAATCTTTCCAATTTGAATCGAAGAAAACACCGTTCTGTGCACGGTCGTAGGGTTTTAATCCCATCTCGATCAGTTCTGCTTCGAGTGGTTCTACCATTCCTTTTGGACAACTAACGAAAAATTGAGGCATAGGCCCTTCCCTTCTTTTGCGAGACGGGCCCACGACTTATTGGGCTTTGGAAGCTTCTGGCTCGAAGCTACGTCTCGCGGTATTGAGGACCGCCTCCTCCTTCGGGGACAGTCCAGTCGATATTCTCGAACGGACATTTGATATCACAGGTTTTACAATGAATACAGTTCGTATAATTAATTTGTAAATCAAACTGTCCTTGATGTTGAGGGGCCGGTACCATCTCATAAACCTTTGCGGGACAGAAATGAGTGCAAGGGCTTTTATATTGAGGCTCACAGACGGATCTACAAATATCGCCGTTTTTTAACAACAAATGATTTGGAGAATTTTCATCATGCATGGTCCCCGTCAAGTAAACGCTGGAAAGTTTATCAAAGAATTGCACTGAATCTGGCTTCGGCAATTGTACTTCTTTCGCCAACAAACCCTCGGATCCCCAAACTTCATGAACTTTACTCGTGGTCTTTGCATCCTCATGAGAGGTCATTTTATCAAAAAGACCACGGCCGCCTGTGATTTCTTGTAAAGCAATGAACGGTAAAGATTTAAAAACCCCCATGCTGAGTGTCTGATGAAAATTTCGAACTCGGTAAAGTTCTTTTTTAACGAAAGATTTTTGAATCTTACTTTCATAATCAGAAGTCACAGCTTCACTCGAGTCATTTTGAATCAGCGATTGAACTGCCACATCTCCGGCTAACATTCCAGACTGCATGGCTAAGTGGATCCCCTTCAACTTTTGCACATCCACCATACTCGCCGAATCTCCACACACCATCCAACCATGACCAAAAAGTTTCGGCATCGAATACCAACCACCCGCAGGTAAAGTTTTACCTCCGTAGGCGACAACTTTTCCGCCTTTAATCATATTTGATATGAAAGGATGAGTTTTCAGTCTTTGAAGCTCGCGGTGTGGATCAAGCAATGGATCTTTAGAATCCAAATAAGCCACAAGCCCTAATATAATTTTGTCACCTGGAATAGTGTAAATAAAAGTGCCACCAATACTTTTATGCAGAGGAAATCCCAACGTGTGAATGACTTGTCCAGCTTTTACAGTGCCTTCGGGCATCTGAATAATTTCTTTCACGCCTTCTTCAAAAACTTCTGGATTTTTTTGATCTCGCAAATTTAATTTTGCCTGAACATTTTTAAAAAGTGAACCGCGCGTCCCCTCCGCAAAAATCGTCATTTTAGATTTCAAAATTAAACCAGGTTCGAAGTTGGCCTTTGGTTTTCCCGCCTTATCTAGCCCCTTATCTCCGGTTCGAACGCCAATGATTTTATCGCCTTCATAAAGCGCCTCAACGGCAGCAAAACCTGGGAAAATATTAATTCCTTCGGCCTCACATTGAGCCGCCAACCAACGATTGAGCTTACTTAATGAAACAATGTAATTTCCCTTGTTATGAAATGGCGGGGGAGTTATCGGAAGCTTGAACGAGGATTGTTCAGACAAATAATAAACTGCATCTTCCTTCACTTCAGAATCCAGCGGACAACCTTTTTCTTTATAGTCAGGGATTAATTCTGCCAAAGATTTCGGATTCAGAACTGCACCAGAAAATGAGTGAGCTCCGATCTCACTTCCCTTCTCGAGGACGACAATCATAGGATCTGGCAGCACAGTTCCAGACTTAATTCCGGCTTCAATTTCTTGGTTATGTTTCTTATAGTTTTTTGCCACCTGTAAGGCACAAGAAAGTCCCGCAGCTCCGCCACCGACGATCAAAACATCCACATCCATAGTTTCACGAGAAATTCCGTCTGATAAATTTTCACTCATAAAAATCCTTTTCTAATCTCGATCAACAGTCGATTCGTTCTCTGACTCTTTTTTTTCAATCACTGGTGAAATTTTTCTTTGTGGCTTTTGCAATTGAGCTTGCACACGAAGATCACCTTCCTCTGCTCCATTGACATAATTTTTTCGCTTCGCATTTTCAAGAATATCTCGATCTTGAAATTGATTCTCATTGGCATTGGCCAAACCAAAATACAAAAGACTCAAGATACCAAGTGTGGTTTTCAAAAGATTATTTTTCATAGGACTCCATTCAAGATCATGACTTCAGAAAAGTCACTGGTTAGCTTCTTTGTTTTTCATCAAACGTCGGTGATTTTTCATTGGAATTTGCTGTCGAACTCGATCCACCACATCTTGGTTCAATTCAAAAATCTCAATCCCAGAAGTTCCTGTCATCTCAACTAATTTTTCACCCCAGGGGCTGACGATCAAACTGTGACCATAGGTTTCACGAGTATTGGGACCTTGAGAACTTTGATGCACTCCAGACTGAGCACTTGCGATGACGTAACACTGGCTTTCAATGGCTCTGGCTCTAATCAGGGTTTCCCAATGGGCTTTGCCGGTAGGAACCAGAAACGAGGACGGAATTAATATCGCACTCACTTCTGTATTCGCATAATGGGAATACAGCTCTGCAAAACGTAAATCGTAGCAAATCGATTGCCCGAATTTCCAATCCAAATAATTCAATATCGAAGGCCCTGTCCCTGCAGTAAAAACATCGGACTCTCGAATAGGTTTTTGTCCTGTCAAAGTGATATCAAATAGATGAACTTTCGAATAACTGATCCGAGCTGGCATATTGGGCTCGATCCAAATCGAAGAATTATACATTTTTTGATTCTCACTGATAGGAACAGAACCCAAATGAAGAGCACAAAGATTTCGATCGACCCATTTTTTCAATTCTACGATTGAAGGGCTTTGTAAACTCAATGCAGGGATCGAAGTTCCTTCTTTCACTCGAAGGTAGAGACAATTTTCTGGAAGGAAAGCCACTTTGACATTCTTACCTTCGATGGATTTCAATAAATTTAAAATTTGGTTTGTATTTTCAACTTCACTATCAACAGATGTGAGCTGTAAAACTGCGACGCTTAATTGTTTCATGATTTTATTGTAAACTATCGAACATCAATAAAGGTAGAGACTCTTGATTCCTTGACCTCGCGACACTTCCAGTCTGCGGATTCCAGGACTTCTCTTACCTTTTGCAAAATATCGGTGCAGGATTCTTGATTCGACGCGTTACCAATATTCTGATCTCGGCCTGCTTTTGTATAGACAGTTCTACAGGTTCCGTTTCTTAACTTCTCAACTCTGAGGGTTCGAACTTGTTTTGATAGGCGGCACATGACGGAAAGCTCTGTTTGGGTCACTGCGGATTGGGCCCAAGTACTTAAAAACAATAGAATAATGACCGTTAGAGTCTTACTCAAAGAAACCTTCCATGCTTAAATGATAAACACAATGTACTAAAAGGGCCAGCTTTTAATAAAGCCAGCCCATTTAACAGATATTGATAAGACTTATTTATGCGGACTTAGATTTAGATGCTTTTTTAGCAGGCGTCTTTTTTTCAGGAGCTTTTTCTACTAATTTTACATTTGAGTAATCGATGAAGCCTTCTTTTTTCAAAAGACCTTCTTTTTTATCAAAGTGAGTTTGAACTTT
>CAZPBD010000059.1:0-4500 GCA_964584655.1 uncultured Pseudobdellovibrionaceae bacterium
CGAGCCCAAGCTCTTGAGATCGAACAGGAATGTTTTTGTGAAGTGGCAACAACTGACATTTCTAAAAATTTGATTCACATATTCGACCTCACTGAGATGGTGAAAAAGCAATCTGGAGTTCCAGGTGTGCAGGTGACAGCAACTGAGGTCAAAGGCATTGGAATTTTAGGAGCAGGCACCATGGGCGGCGGTATTGCCTATGTGGCAGCTGATAAGGGCGTCAAAGTCAGACTCAAAGATCTCAATCCCGAGGCATTAGCTAAAGCTTATAAACACGCTCGTGATCTGTGGCAAAAGTTGATGAAGAAAAAAGTGATCGATAATTACCAGCTGACTCAAAAAATCAATTTGATTTCCGGTGGCACTGATTACGCTGATTTTAAAACTTTAGATGTGGTCATTGAAGCCATTGTTGAAGACATGGGAATCAAACAAAAAGTCATCGGAGAAACTGCGAACAACATGCGCAGCGATGCTTTAATTGTGACCAATACTTCATCGTTATCAGTGACCGAGATGTCAAAAGGTCATCCAAGACCTGAGAATTTCGCAGGCATGCACTTTTTTAATCCCGTTCACAAAATGCCTTTGGTTGAAATCATTCGTGGAGAAAAAACTTCGGATCAAACCATTGCCACCATTTATGATCTGACTAAAAAAATGGGAAAAATGCCTGTGGTTGTGAAAGATGGCCCAGGATTTTTAGTGAACCGACTTCTTTTGCCTTACATGGCAGAAGCGGCCTTTTTACTTCAAGAAGGTATGAGCATAGAAGTGGTAGACAAGTTTTATGTGAAAGAATTTGGAATGCCCATGGGGCCCTTTGCTTTGATGGACGAAGTGGGTCTGGATGTGTGTATTAAAGTTCTCAAGATTTTCAAAAAAGCCTTCGGAGACCGGGTGGATTTAGCCCCTTGTATGGTGGCCTTAGAATCCACAGGCCGTCTTGGTAAAAAGAACCGCAAAGGTTTCTATCATTATGATGATAAAGACTACCGGGGTGAAGTGGACCAAAGCATTTACCAAGCTCTCAGTTTACCAACACCAACAAATCCTTACGATTCAAAAGAGTGTATCGAGCGTGGTGTGTTTGCCATGATCAACGAGTGCGCTCGAGCGTTTTACGAGGATAAGATCGTTGAAACGCCCCATGAAGTGGATTTGGCGATGATTATGGGAACAGGATTTCCTCCGTTCCGTGGGGGCTTGCTCAAGTACGCGGACTCTGTGAAGGCCAGCTACGTGGCGACACAATTAGCCGGTTACAGCGAGAAGCGAAAAGCAGGGGCAAGGCTTGCACCTTCGGATGCTCTTAAAAAAGTCAGTCAGTTTTATAAATAATGAATGAGCTGAAGTTCACACATCACTCAACCCTCTCTGCGTCAGAGATGGTTGAGTATTTTTTCAATCCTGAAAAAATCCAAGCCTGGTTTGCCCATGGAAACGCGGCTTGTGTTTCAAAGCCCATTAAGAACGGCATCGAAATCATGGTGCTACAAGATCACTATTTGGAGTGGATTTATCCCTCATCTTTTTCAACATTGATTCAGTCACCGTTGAAGTTTCCTTTTAGGTTGAGAATGACTCAGATTTTTTTTGGATTCGAGGCGCCCGTTCTCACTTCCGTTGAAGTGACGATAAGCGAACTTCAAAAGTCAGCAAGAGTCGATCTTCTTTTGACAGGTGAATTCGACGAAAGCTTTCGAAAAGAACTCGTGGATGACTGGGGTTCAATCGAGCGTTTGTTTCCTTTTCCAAGCTAATTTCCCTGTCGAAGTTTTAGCCATATTGTGGAATCGGGTGAAGACCCAAAATAAATTAAGAGTAATAATAAGAAATCCTTTATATTCCACAGGCCATGAAAATATGTGTCCTGATTTTTTTATTATTAAGTGCCATTTCCCAAACATCTTTGGGCTTTGATCGATTTGATGACAACTCATTAAATCAGTTGCTTGCTCACAGTGCTGCCAATCAAACATCAGGTGTGATTTGGGTTTGGTCTCCACGAATGAACATCTCAAGTTTTGGAATGACTGAGCTCAAACCCATCGCGGCTCTTTTGGATTTAGAAGTGACTGTACTTGTGGATCCCTTTTTAGGTGAGCAGGAAATCTACAACAATAAGTACATCAATCTTTTGATCAACTCTCAAGTGCTCGATTCCCAAGAGCTGATCCGCCGTGGTGCTCTTGTGCACTTTCCTGTTTTATTTGTTTATAAAAATGGACAACTTTTAACCCCAAGTCGGCCTGGTTACGATGAACCGGGAAGGCTTTACGAATACCTCTCAAGGAGAGCCCGATGATCTTATCAATTTTGTTATCTGCCATGATGCCACTTCAAAGCTCTGCTGCTGAGCCTTCCTATTGCAGCCTCAGGCAAGATGCGGATTCAGTGAACCTGATCTCGATTCCATCAAAGCCTAACTATTTCTTTCGAAGTTTTCCTCAGAATGAGCTGATCAGCTACGCTTCTGATGAAGGTAACTTTATCCTCAATATGAAATCTAAAATGCAGTTTAAAATGCCTGGACCCTTTGACCCAGTTCCGTTGGGAGAAAAAGTGATTTCAACTCCTGACTCTGAAGATGGAATGAGTTTTTATTCAGTTCCCGAAGTTCTCAGCGGCAATCCTGTGCCTAAGCTTCTTCACAGATCAAAGTACTTAAAAGGTGTTTATCAATCCGTAGGTCTTTTGGAAAAAACAAAAAACTCTGAAACCTTTGCTGTTATCACTGCAGGTGAAACTTCAAGTGTCTTGTTGCAAAAAATTAAAGTCAGTGAAGTGAAGGGCGAGCTCACAGTGGAAGACGTAGGTTCTTCTCAAGCCTTTTGTAAAGGTGTGGATGTGAAGCTTCCGATGCTGTCTAAGAATGGTCAGGAAGTTTCAGGATTAGACGGAGAGACGGGAACATCTAAAATTTGGAAACTTGATTATGACAGCGGAGCTTGCACAGAAGTCGCTGATATCGGTGTGAATGCAGGAAAAGCGGATTTCAGCTTTGATGGCAATTTGATTGTTTTCCATCTCCGTGGTGATGGTGCAAAGACGGCTGAATACTTCGAAAAAGCAGAAGCCGGCATGAACATGAACATCTACGTTTATAACCGTAAAGACAAAGCCATTTACCAAATCACTCAAGGCAGACCCGGTGACAATGCTTATTTCCCAGTCTTCAGAGAAGATGGGTCTGTGGTTTATGCCGTGATTGATAAAACGGGAACACCTTTCTTTGCTCACGCCAATCCAAATAAAATGAAATCAACTGGCGTGAACCTGTCTGAGATCCTCAAAAATCCAAACTTGAATCAATTGATGGCTTTAGGTCAGTTGTGGAACCTCAGTTGCGCTGACAAAGCTCACCAGTTTAAGTCGGTTGAAACTGTGATCTCTGTGGCCCATTCTTTAGGAAAACTGAAGTGTCTCAAATTGATCACCGAAACTCTTGATGATTCTTTCCAAGCTAAGATGAGTTCTGCGGAGCTTGAGCCTTCAGCAAACGGAGCCATTGTGTTTGATGCTGAGGTGGTTTCGAAGTTGTCTCAAAATGATCTGATGAAAGTGTGCTCTGAGTTATAATTCAAACGAGCGGGTTTCGATCGGCGAACCTTTAGTCAGTTGAAACCCAAAGTTGTCTGAAGCGCGTGAAGTGTTTCAGGCTGATTCGAACACTGTTTCATTCCACATCACATCGTCAACAAGAGCCTGGCACAGGGCTTGCCTTACTAGTTATTGTGAGGTGTTTATGAAAACAAAAATTTTAGTGCTGATCGCAATCGTTCTAACAATGGGTGCATGTGCAAAGAAGAAGTCAGCGAACCGCTCTTCTCGAACAACAAACCCAACAACTCAAGTGGCTCCTGGAACAGGATCAACCACATGTGCTCAGAACATCTGGGGCCGAGTGTTTAGCCAATCACTGACAGGTGATCAGTTCACTCAAGGTTTGATTGCTTTCACAGGCAACAGTGAAATCGGATTTGTGGATTCAAGCTACTACAGCACATCAACTGGAGTTGATCTTCAGATGTCAGCTGTGTTTGCAGGAAACCAATTCAACGCAGCACAATCCAAAATTTTACTCAGAATTTTTGATTCAAATGCACCTTCTTTAGGCAGACTCGAAGACATTTCCTTACAAGGTCAAGCGGGTCAGGTTCTTGGAGCGGGCGCTTTCCAAGCCACCTACTTAGATCAGTACGGAACCGTGACTGTCAGAGGTCAGCGTGACAACCAGAACATGATTTACGGACAAATCACATTCCAGAATAATTCTGGAACTTCTGGTACCTTAGGTGAGTTTCATGTCTCTAACTGTGCTCTGGTTGGCATCTAAACCCCAAGAGTTTCGCATCATGACTTGATTGAAGGCCCCACAAGGGCCTTCAATAGTTTTAATTCTATGAACTTTTCATTTGATCCCGATATTCTAAACACAATCGCTGGCGGAAGATCCGTTTTGGATATGACACGCCTTCAGGTCAAATCATTAGAATC
>CAZPBD010000059.1:4600-17533 GCA_964584655.1 uncultured Pseudobdellovibrionaceae bacterium
TTTGCAAAAGAAATTCAAGAACAAATCTTAAATTCATTTGAGCCCTTTGTTCATAATTCAGGTGATCAGGTTTCTTTAATTGGTCAGGTTTTTCCAGATGAAAAAATTCCTTTGACTCATTTTCAAACGAAACCTTTTAAAAATACCTCCAGTGCTGTGATTAAACTTCTGGCTCGCCCGGATGCTTTGGCCATGCGTGTGTTTGATAAAATCGGCATTCGGTTTGTCACTCACTCTGTTTATGGCAGCTTTCAAGTTTTGAGATTTTTAGTCCAAGAAAATATGGTGAGTTTTCCCCACATCATGCCGGATCAATCTTCCAATAACGTCTATCCTGTGGAACTTTTTTTAAAAGTTTGTGAAAAACTAAAAAACAATAAAAAAGCCACACCTGAGCAAATCAGTCAGATGTTTGCGGAAGAGCTCGATGCCAGTGGAGATTCAGCTCTCTTTCGAAAATCCAATAACCAGACCGATCTTAATTTTAAGTTTATTAAATTTATTTCCCGCCAACTGATCCGAATTAAGAATGATCAAATGGGGAATGGATTTCACTTTTTTTATCCCTTCGAGATCCAGATCATGGATCAATCCTCTTATGCTTTAGCCTCCGCAGGACCCACAGAACATAACGCCTATAAAAACCGCCAGATTCAAGCGGCCTCGCAAAGAATAATGCCCTCATGAGAGTCATGATTTGGTTGCGTTCGTTCGTTGCATCCCTTGTGTTTTTATTGATCACCGTTGTGTTTTCAACCCTTGCTATTCTGGCCAGTTTCTTTGAGGGCGCCAGTGAGTGGGAGCGTCGAGTGATTCAGCTGTGGGGCAGACTCACTTGTCGCCTGTTCGGAGTTCAAGTCAAAGTTTTTGGGATTGAAAATTGGCCCCATGATCGAGGGGCAGTGATTTTATTTAATCACACTAGCTTTTTTGATATTTTTGCTATGGTTGGTTATTTACCGGACATGAGATTTGGTGCAAAAAAAGAACTGTTTAAGATTCCATTTTTTGGTCCTGCCATGAGACGGGTGGGTGTTTTACCCATTGACCGTGCCAGCCGCGATCGTGTGTATCAAGTTTATGAGAAATCCACGGAGCGACTCAAAAGTGGTAAAAAAATTACTTTGGCACCTGAAGGAATGAGAACAGAATTTCCCCTTGAGATTCAAAAGTTTAAAGCGGGGCCATTTCTGTTCGCTCTGCAAGCGGAAGTGGAATTGGTTCCTGTTGTGGTTCATGGCGCCTATCACGTGATGAAAAAAAACCAAATCATTCCACAAACTAAAAGCTGGAAGTCTGAAATCTTGTTGTCAGTGCTTCCGCCAGTAAAGACCAAGGGTTTTACTTTTCATAACCGGGCAGAACTTCAAGTGTTAGTTAAAGATCAAATGCAAAATGAATTAAATAAGCTGATTACTTTATCAACTTCCAGTCATTGACGATGGCATCTGCTCTGAAGAGAGCCGTTTTAATTCCGGTGTCGATTTTAATTTCCACAGCACTTGAGCTTACGGCTTTAACATCGAGGATTCGAAACAGTGGCATTTTTCGATTCTGATGATTCATTTGTAAATCTTTAACAATTTCACTCCATTTAAGTGATGGCTGAAAGCTTTCACCCAAATCAGTGCTGCGGTAAGAGCCTACAAACCAAACACCTGAAGGGTGCAGACAAACCGGCCAATCTTGATTACCAAAAAATTCCACTTGCTCCCAATTTTTTCCGTCCAAAGTTTTAAAAATTCCACCGGCAGAGGCCAATCCCATTTTACTTTTTTTATCAAAGCTCATACCTTTGAGATTTTTTTTGAGGATCTCGGAAGTTGTCCAAATTTTTTGTGGCTTTTGTTTTTTCTCTTTTAAATCCGTCTTCCACCAAACGAGCCCGTGGCCTTTGACGTAGGACTCATTCCAACGGTGGGCGATGGCCTCAAGAATTTCGACCCGAGAACCCATTTGAAGTTCTTTTTGAGTTTGCGTGATCACACCGCGATTTTTTTTCGATTTAAAGGCTGTAAAATCACTCAAAGAAAGTCTGTCAATTTTTCCTCGAACTGAAAGATGGGCTCCGTTGCGGAAACTCACCTCGTACCATTTGCGATCTTTTTGGTGCCATCCCAGATCCGCAAAGTCAGCCCTGCCAATCACGTCACTTAAATGAACGTAGCCTTTTTGGGTCTGAGTTTGAAAAAGTCCGAAGGCTCCTTCGATTTTAACAAGACTTAATCGGGTGCGAGGAAAGAGTCGCACCGTGATTGGGCTGGAGGCGTCGGCTGATTTACGCATGACGGTCTCAGTGAGGTTTGAAAAAACTGACGTGTCAGACATCTCTGCTTCCAGATCAGTCATCAGAACAAAGCCAGAAATATTTTTTTCATTCAATTGCACCCGAGCCCAGGCGCCTTTTAGACTTAAGATTTTAACGGTTGCATGCTTTTCAAGCCATTGGAGGCGTCTTGACCCCATCTCAGGCAAAAGCTTCAAGTCAGTCTTCCTTTTGACCTTGGCTTGTTCTGTGACCTGAATTTCTCGAAAGACGGTTTCATGAAGAACATCGAACTCTCGGCCATCGTAGGCGACTTTGAGTTGAAATTCGGTGGTCACGTTCTGAGTTTGATGCAGTAGATCCAGTTTGCGGGCCTGACCTGAGGGGAATTGACTGTCGGTGTATTTGTAAAATGGCACAGCGGAATCCAAAGAGGGCTCAAGCATGGCATTCACAATTGAAATGAAAAATAAGAGGTTTATCATCGCCACAACTCTCTTGATTCTGGCATGTGGTGTCGTGTCTCGCAAGGCTAGGTTTGGTAGGTTTTGAGATCTCAAAAAAAGGTGGCACTATGAGTCGATCAATTGGAGTTGTGGGTTCTGGTCAAATGGGAAATGGCATCGCCCAAGTGGCGGCAGCCAGTGGATTTACCGTTACGATGGTGGATGTGCAAAGCGCGGCTTTAGAAAAAGCCATGCAAACAATTTCTGGGTCTTGCGATCGTTTGATTAAAAAACAAACCATGACGGATGAACAAAAGAAAAAGCTCTTAAGTCTGATCACCACTTCCACAAGTTTAGATTCATTAAAAAATTGTGATTTCATTATCGAAGCTGCCACTGAGAATTTAGAATTGAAACTCAAAATTTTTAAGGATCTTGATCAAATTGCAAAAAAAGAAGCTTTGCTTCTATCAAACACATCTTCCATTTCGATTACTAAAATTGCATCGGTCACCAAAAGACCAGAGCAAGTGGCGGGCATGCACTTTATGAATCCCGTGCCTTTGATGAAACTGGTAGAAGGCATTCGAGGACTCCAAACTTCTAACGAAACTTTTCAACAGACAAAGGTTTTAGCTGAAGGCTTGGGTAAAACCTTTGTCGAGAGCACAAAGGATATGCCTGGTTTTATTGTGAACCGAATTCTGATGCCCATGATTAACGAGGCTTTTTATACTTTGCATGAAGGCATTGCAGGACCTGCTCAAATCGATGAGGCCATGAAGCTGGGAACCAATCAGCCCATGGGGCCTCTGACATTGGCAGATTTCATTGGCCTGGATACGTGCTTAGCGATCATGAACGTTTTGCATGTGGGTCTTGGAGATTCCAAGTACCGGGCGTGCCCGCTTTTAGTGAAGTATGTGGAAGCGGGATGGCTGGGTAAAAAATCAGGCCGTGGGGTGTATGTTTATGGGAACTGAATATAAAACCATCAAACTTAAAAATGAAGCGAACGTTTGGACTTTGACCATCACAAGGCCTGAAAGTTTAAATGCGCTGAACCAAGATGTACTCACAGAGATGGCGCAAGCCTTAAGATTGATAGCTGAAATGAAATTTGAAGATGCCAGGGCCCTTGTTATCACCGGAGATGGTGCGAAGGCTTTTGTTGCAGGTGCTGACATCAAAGAAATGCAAAATTTGAATTCAGATCAAGCTAAAAATTTTGGTGTCAAAGGCCAAAGCGTTTTTCATGAGATCGAACTTTTAAAAATTCCTGTGATCGCGGCCGTCAATGGATTTGCTTTAGGCGGAGGCCTCGAGCTGGCATTGGCCTGTGATTTTATTTACGCTTCAGAAAATGCAAAACTGGGTTTACCTGAGGTGTCTTTAGGTTTGATCCCTGGGTTTGGTGGGACGGTCAGGCTTTCTCGGGCGGTGGGATTACGAAAAGCACGAGAGATGATTTTTTCTGGTGAAATGTTAACGGCCGAAGAAGGTTTGCAATGGGGCCTGGTGAACAAAGTGGTTCCTCAAGCCGAACTTTTGCCTGCTGTTTATAAAAAAATTGAAATGATGATCTCAAAGGGTCCTTTGGCTTTGGAATCTTCTAAAAAAGCAATTCTGAACAATTGGGACTTAGACATCGAAGCCGCAAGTACGTTTGAGGCCGAGCAATTTTCAGAGCTTTTTAATTCCGATGACTCCAAAGAAGGCATGAAAGCTTTTGTTGAAAAACGAAAAGCAGAGTTTAAGGGTCACTAGTTCATTCAATAGATTGGAAAAGTTATGAATCTCAAAAATCCTGTTCGAATCGTCACGGCTGCCAGTCTTTTTGATGGTCACGATGCCAGCATCAATATCATGCGAAGGATTTTGCAAGATATGGGTGCTGAAGTCATTCACTTGGGTCATAACCAATCGGTCGCAGATGTTGCAAAAGCTGTCCTTCAAGAGGGAGCTCAAGGAGTTTGTGTGTCATCCTATCAGGGTGGACACATGGAGTACTTTAAGTACCTCAAAGACCTTCTTGTGGAATCCGGCGCTGGCTATGTGAAAATTTTTGGTGGCGGCGGTGGGGTCATCGTTTACGAGGAAAAAAAAGAACTGGAAGCCTACGGCATCGATCAAATCTTTCATCCTGAAGATGGCAGACGCTTAGGTTTAGAGGGCATGATCAGAATGATCATGGAGATCTGTGATTTTGATGTTTTGACTGAGCAGAAGAAATTAAAACCAACGACTCAAAAGTTAAAAGAAAATCCATACAAAAATGATCCTGTTCCTTCAGCAGAACTGGGTGTTTATTTAAACGCCGTTGAAAATGCACAAACTCCAGTATTAAGTGCAGGTTTAGAAAAATTCAAAACTAAAAAGAAATCAGTGCCTGTGGTGGGGATCACCGGTACAGGTGGCGCCGGGAAATCATCTTTGATCGATGAGATCTCTCAAAGATTTTTAAATTCCTACGCAAATAAAAAAATAGCCGTCGTGTGTGTGGATCCCACAAAAAGAAAAACTGGTGGGGGTTTATTAGGCGATCGAATTCGAATGAATTCGTTATCTCGTGATCGCATTTTTATGCGCTCGCTGGCTTCCCGAGGATCTGGCCGCGAAATCGCACAAAGTTTACCCAAAGTGCTCGAAGCTTTAAAACAATTTGATTTTGATTTGATCATCGCTGAAACCAGCGGCATTGGCCAAGGCAACACCGCGATCACAGAAGTGTCTGATCATTCGCTTTACGTGATGACTTCTGACTTCGGTGCGCAATCTCAGTTGGAAAAAATCGATATGATTGATTTTGCTGATATGATTGCAGTGAACAAAGCCGATCGTCGGGGGGCATTGGATGCTCTTCGTGATGTGACCAAGCAGTTTAAGCGCTCTCGAAAAATCTTTGATCAAGATGTCAGTGTGCCTGTGTTTTTAACTCAAGCCAGTCAGTTCAATGATGGCGGAGTGAATGAATTGTTTTTTCATCTCTCAGAGGTTTTATCTAAAAAAGATGAAAGCTTTCAAATTTCAGAGGCTTTGAAAAAATCCATTCTATCAGCCGAAGAGCATGTGATCATTCCAGCGGAGAGACAAAACTATCTTGCTGAAATTGTTAAAAGTGTGAAGTCTTACAAAGAGCGCACTTTAAGATTGGCAAAAAAAGCTTCCGAGCTTGGGGCAGTTCAGCTTTTGAAATCAAAACTCAAAAATCCTGAAGAGCTTGAAAAAGAGTTAGAAAAAGAATTCACGGCTGATGAATTATTAAGTCTTAAAACTTGGGATGAATTACAAAACCGTTACCGCGCGAAAGATTTCACATACCTTGTTCGAGATAAAGAAATCAAACAACCCATGCAGACCAAATCCTTAAGCGGACTGATGATCCCGCGGGTCAGTGTGCCGCAGATTTCTGATTGGGGAGATCGTTTTAGATATTTAAAATTGGAAAATGTGCCAGGCAACTTTCCATTCACGGCGGGTGTGTTTAGCCTCAAGCGTTCAGATGAAGATCCCAAACGTATGTTTGCGGGTGAAGGAACTCCGGATCGCACCAACCGCAGATTTCATTATCTAACAAAGGGTGAACCCGCACTTCGTTTATCAACTGCCTTTGACAGTGTGACTTTGTATGGTTTTGATCCTGCTGTTAGGCCCGATATATTCGGTAAAGTGGGCGAGAGCGGAGTTTCTGTTTGTACTTTAGATGATATGAAAAAGTTGTACGCAGGCTTTGATCTGTGTGCACCCAACACTTCAGTCAGTATGACCATCAACGGTCCAGCCCCCATGATCTTGGCATTTTTCTTTAATACCGCCATTGATCAGCAGTTAGAAAAAAAGCAAAAAGAACTGGGCCGCAAACTGACAGAAACTGAGGTCAAAGAAATTACCGCTTGGACGCTGTCCCAAGTGCGAGGCACTGTTCAGGCAGATATTCTAAAAGAAGATCAAGGGCAGAACACTTGTATTTTCTCGATCCAGTTTGCTTTGAAAATGATGGGGGACATTCAACAGTTCTTCACTCAAAATAAAATCAGAAATTTTTATTCTGTCAGTATCTCTGGCTATCATATCGCTGAAGCAGGCGCTAACCCCATTAGCCAATTGGCGTTTACTTTGTCGAACGGATTTACCTTTGTTGAATACTACAAATCGCGCGGTATGAAGGTGGATGACTTTGCACCGAACCTGTCGTTTTTCTTTTCCAATGGTTTAGATCCCGAGTACACAGTTCTTGGCCGGGTCGCTCGAAGAATCTGGGCCATTGCGATGCAAGACCTTTATCAGGCTTCAGATCGTGCACAGAAATTGAAGTACCACATTCAAACCAGCGGAAGATCTTTGCATGCGCAAGAAATTGATTTCAATGACATCAGAACCACGCTGCAAGCTTTGATCGCACTTTACGACAATTGTAATTCCCTTCACACAAATGCTTACGATGAAGCCATCACAACCCCCACCGAAGAATCTGTTCGTCGTGCCATGGCTATTCAAATGATTATCAATAAAGAATTTGGTATGACTAAAAATGAAAATCCGCTTCAAGGTAGCTACTTTTTAGAAGAGCTCACAGACCTTGTGGAAGAAGCAGTGCTCGCCGAATTCATGCGAATCAATGAACGGGGTGGGGTTTTGGGTGCCATGGAGACTCAGTATCAAAGATCAAAAATTCAAGAAGAGTCTTTGTATTATGAAACCATGAAGCATGATGGAACTTTGCCGATCATTGGAGTGAACACTTTTATTGATCCCAAAACTTTGCAAAAAGATTTTGTGCCAGTGAAGATCGAGCTGGCCCGAGCCAGTTTCGAGGAAAAAAAGTATCAGCTGGATTCGGTGCATGAATTTCAAAACTCTCACAAGAGTGAAGCTGAGAAAGATCTGGAATTACTGAAAGCCGCAGTTTTAGAAGGTAAAAACGTTTTTGAAGCACTGATGAAAGCTTCACGAACTTGCAGTCTGCATCAAATGACCAATAGTTTATTTGAAGTGGGCGGGCAGTACCGCAGGAATTTGTAGTTAAAACTCGTCTTTACTTGGTACCCGTGAAAATGAAATGCCGCCGCGGGCTTGGTCTTCCAGGCCTTGCAAGTCTGCTACAAAAATAGAATTTTTCCCCAGCTTTTCGTTGATTTTGTCTGCGATGCTGTAGGCTTTTTCACGGCGTCTGAGATCTTCATCAAAAAAACTAAACTGTTGAGCTTCAGTTTCTTGAAAACCCGATAAGACAACGCTGACCTTAAAGGGTTTTGCGTTGAATATTTTAGGCCAAAGCAACGTCAGCTGCTTCATTAGAAAACCTGTATCTTGAGTGGCTTCAAATTTCACATCGTTTTGAAAATGCTCAGAATTTGAAAACCGTATGGATAAACTAAGAACTGTGCATCTGAGATTATTTTTTCGAATTCTAACGGTGGCTTTGTTTAAAAGCTTCATGGCCACACGAAAACTGCCGGGGCTATTTCGAAGATCCGGTTCTAAAACATGTTCGTGCCCCATGGATTTGGTGGCTCCGTGTTCGTAAAGATAATCTTCACCTGAGAGGCCTTGTAAAACCTTAGATCCTAAAATACTGCCCCATTTACTTTTGGCTTCGCCCGTGGACAGGCGCAAAATATCTTGGATTTTAAAAATTCCTAAACGGTTCAAATGCAGTTCTGTTTTTTCACCGATCCCGGGAACAGTGCGAATGGAAAGTGGACCTAATTTTTCTGGAATTTCTTCTTTTGTAATCCAAACAAGACCATCGGGCTTTTGAAGATCGGATGCGATCTTTGCAATCAAAGAATTGGGACCCAAGCCAATGGATGAAGTGAGACATTCACCCACTTGGTTTTGCACATGACGTTTTAATTTTTGCGAAAGAGCGATGGCGTTTTGCAATTCTCGCTGGGTCCCCATAAGTCGGCAGGAAACTTCATCCACGGATAAGACTTGATCGATGGGGATGATTTCATCCACGGCCTTTAGAATTTTTTCATGATAATCCAAATACTTGGTGTGATGAGTGGTGACGAACTGAATGTCCGGACAAAGTCGTTTGGCTTCAAAAACTTTGGTGCCTGTTTTGATCCCACGGCGTTTGGCTTGGATGCTGGCAGCCAGTACAGAAGTGGAGTTAGTTAGCATCGGAACCACAGCCACGGGCTTACCCCGCAAATGAGGGTTGTCTTGTTGCTCGCAGGAAGCAAAATAGGAATTGAGATCAAAGAGCATGTAATCCACAGTCGACATGCTTTATTTACATATTATTTACACAGTCTTTGCAAGTCCTGTTTTTTAAAAAATCCCAGATGTTTAGGGATTTATGTTATGAAAGCTCAAAAAGGCGGTTACATGAACTTAACACTCGCGCTACTTTTCGTATCACTCAGCTCTCTGGCAGTCAGTCCAACTGATGGTTTATCTGCAAATGTTAAGAAGTTCCATGAAGTTGTCATGGCCAACAACTGTGAGCTTGATTGGGACTTCTATATGGGCCCAGAAACTTTTAAAATCGATGAAAAAACTCAACTGATTTTAGTTCCTTGTATCGGCGGAGCTTATCAAACTTCCAGTGTGGGATATTTGGTCACAAACAAGGATCAAATCAAATCTGTGGTTGTGTTGGCTTTCGATGAGCTTTCAAAATCAATTCAACCGAGTTTTGATCTGACCAATGCTTCTTTCGATGAATCAACAAAAGTGCTTTCGACTTTTGCGAAGGGTCGGGGCCTTGGAGACTGCGGTCAGTCATCGTTGAGCACTGTTAAGATCGACAAGTGGTCAGGTGTTCAAGTGATCACCAATGAAGTTCGATCAAAAATCCAATGTGATGGTGAAGTTGACACTGAATGGCCCGTTGTTTTTAAGCAGTAATAGAAATTGATCTCGTGATCTAACTTTGATCCAATCATTGCATGTTTGAAAATGCAAAAGTCTTTGTCCAAAAAAATGAGCAAAAACTCGAGATCAGCTTCTTTGTGCTTGGGTTTGTGTTTGATATTTTCACCTTAAGTTCTGTGGATGACACTTTTGGCCTTGTCCAGCAGGTGGTTTACCTGTGGATCATTGGATCCTTTCTGTATCTTGATACATTAGAAAAAGCTCTTCTGTGGCAGCCAAAAGTTTGGTTTCAAAAAATTTGGCATTACCGCAGTCTTATTTTGCACTTTTTATTGGGAAGTTTACTCAGCCTTTATTCGCTCTTTTTTATTAAAAGCTCATCTCTGTTTTCATCTTTTATTTTCATTTTGTTTTTGCTCGCACTGCTGGTGATGAATGAAATGAGTTTTGTACAAAAGGGAAACCTGGCAGTTAAAACGGGTCTTTTTGTTCTTTGTTTGTTTTCATTTTTCTCTTTGATCGTGCCGACATTTTTAGGTTTTGTTGGTTGGTTGCCGTTTTTTCTATCTCTCGCTCTGACATTAGGTTCGCTTTATTTAGTTTTTAAGAAGCTGCAAAGTAAGCTTGTGGATCCCAAACAATTATTCAGGTCCCTGATCGGGCCAAGTCTTGGTGTTCTTGGAGTTTTTACTTTATTTTATGTTCTGGGGTGGGTGCCACCCGTGCCATTGAGTGTTAAATACATGGGTGTTTACCACGACATCAAAGTTCAAAGTGGGATGTATGAACTTAAATACGAGCGGGATTTTTACAAATTTTGGCAGAACGGTGCGCAAACATTTAAAGCCTATCCAGGGGACAAGCTTGTGCTGTTCACTCAAGTGTCTTCACCGAGTCGTTTTAGTGACGAGGTGATTTATCACTGGTCTTTGTACAATGAAAAAAAAGGTTGGGTCACCCAAGATAGAATTCCCATTCAAATCAAAGGTGGTCGAAAAAATGGCTTCCGTGGTTACGGTGTGAAGCAAAATTTTTCAGCCGGAGAGTGGCGAGTTCTTGTTGAAACCACTCACGGCCGAGAGATCGGGCGGATTTATTTTGATATCGAAAAGTCTGATCAGATTGTGGATCCAACAGCCAGACAGTTTAAAACCGACATCTTCTAGTTGACCTCAAGTCTATTTCTTGTGAACTTGTGGGAATGAAAAAAATTATTTTATTCCTCACAATCAGTTTTTCAATAGTTCACGCCTACGACAACCCACCCAGTCTTTGTTATGAAGGCTGTACACCTTGGATGCTCGAGCTCGAGCGGGATTATAATAAAGCGGGTGTTATTCCCTACACTCCAACGGTTTATAGCGGAGATTGCCGTGTTCTTGGCGGTTATGACTCTGATGTCACCCATCATGCTGTGATGATGATTGATCATAAGGTTCTACCCTCTCGGGCCATTGAGCCTTATTTCTCGGTGATCTTAAGTTTTTTTGCAGGACAAAATGATTTTGCCCATTGGGATTTAAATCAAGCAAGAAAAGAAATGTCGCCCTACTGGATTGAGCACGGCAATCTGCTTTTTGCTGACCCCACAAATCGTGTTGAAATTTATTATGAAGATGGCAGTGGACCTGCTTACACCTATTGGATGAGATACAACTCATTAAGACGTGAAGCTTACTTGATCACTTACATGGGAGTTTACAGCAAAATGCTCTGTCGACTTAAATCCCATGACGAGATTCGCTAAGCTGTAGGCTTTGGCTTTTGATTTCTTCATAAATTCGATCAGCCACACGAATGCCATCACAAGCGGCTGATGTGATTCCACCTGCATAACCGGCACCTTCACCCACGGGGTAAAGTCCACTGTGGGATATGCTTTGATAGGTTTCAGGATTTCGGGTCACACGAAGTGGACAGCTGGTTCTGGATTCAACAGCGTAAACTTGCGCTTCCGGGTGAATGTAGCCCCTCATTTTTTGGTCAAAGGCTTGAATGCCCTCTACTAACTTTTTATACACTTCTGGGTTTAATACTTCGTCAACTCGAGCTGAAACTTCTCCAGAAGGGCTAGAACCCTTTCTGACAGATCCTTGTTTTTGGTTTAGGAAATCCTGCAAGTTTTGAGCGGGCAGCTGCTTCGTTCCTCCGTTTTGATAGACGGCCTGTAGGGCCCGAACCTCTAATTTTTTTCTAAAATCCACGCCACCCATCAGGCTGTTTCCAAAATTATTTTTTGCATCCACTGTGACCACAACAGCAGAATTGGCCCACGGAGAATTTCGATTAAAATTACTCATGCCGTTGGCAACCAATCCGTCTTGGTCCGTGGAGCTAGAAAGTACAAAACCACCGGGGCACATGCAAAAACTGTAAGTTCCGATCCCGGTTTTTTCATCATGATGGGTCAGCTTGTAATTAGCAGATCCCAAGGCGCTATGGCCTGCTGCGGATTTGTATTGTTGTTGATTCACCCAAGCTTGAGGATGTTCGATGCGAACGCCAACTGCAAAACTTTTGGGCTCCATGAAAACTTCATTTTTTTTGCACACTTCATAGATGTCTTCAGCTGAATGCCCGGTGGCCACCAGCACGTGATCAGATCTAAAAGTTTCACCTCGTGAGGTTTTAAGGCCCACGACACTTTTATTCTCGATCAAAAGATCTGTGACTTGAGTATCAAAATGAATGGTGCAGCCATTTTGAAGTAAATATTCCCGCATTTTGGGAATCACTCGACGTAGACGATCTGATCCCACGTGGGGGTTTGATAAGTATTCGATCTCTTGGGGAGCTCCGAATTTCACCAGTCTGTTCATCACAAATGGAATGTGCTCTGATTTAATTCGGGTGATGAGTTTTCCGTCAGAATAAAGACCTGCGCCGCCTTCACCAAAACACACGTTGTTATGAGGATCCAGTTTTCCGTAGCGCCAGTATTGGTTGATGCCCTTCATGCGAATTTCGCTGGGGCTCCCGCGCTCAAAAAGTTCGCAAGGGATGCCGCGCTCAACAAATCTAAGAGCTGCAAAAAGTCCTGCGGGACCGGTGCCCACGATCAAAGGCTTTGATTTCGGTGGATGACTGATTTGATCTAAATTGTAGGTCTTTTGTGGCAACCGCTCATTTTGTTCTGCCACTTCCACTGAAACCACAAAATGGGGATTGTGACGAGCTCGTGCATCCACACTTTTTTTCAGCACGCGATATTCGCTGTAACCAGGGCTTGCCCAGGCCAAATAATCTTCTAAAGATTGATCCAGCGGAAGTTGAACGTTTTCAAGGATTTTTGACACATCAGATGTTTACCACACATCCAAAATCGAGTCTAATTTCAGTCATGATCACATGGCGCTTATTAAAATATTTACCTCGTCGCAAGCTCTCTCAAAT
>CAZPBD010000060.1:0-17274 GCA_964584655.1 uncultured Pseudobdellovibrionaceae bacterium
GGTTTGATCGACAAAAATTCGACCATCGACATTTTCTTTCCACTTCATACTGATATCAGCCATGATTCTCCTCGAGATTGAAGCCATGACTATAGGCTATATCCTCTGAAAACTCCAGGCCCTTTGTCGCATTTTTATTATGGTCGCGCATCGAAATCAGAACCCTCGTGAGAAACTAATACAATCTACGGGAGGTTTGCCATGGAAGGTCCACGTCCGCCACACGAGTCAGAGTGGCCACATTTACTTCAGTTTTTAACAAGTTCGCTCAGACCTGAGCACCAATGGTCCATTGAAACCGAGTATCCGACGACTCTGACAACTCAAAATAGACACAATGCTCGAGTGATGACTCATAACAATGAAATCATTGCTCATTCCGTCGTAAAACCCATGATTGTTCGCTCACCCCACGTCATTTACAAAGCGGCGGGCATAGGCTCTGTCGTGACCCGGGAAGACCATCGAAATCAGGGATTTTCTCAGAAAGTGCTTTTGGATTGCCTTGAGCTGGCTCAAGAACAGAAGTGTGATTTTGCAATTCTTTGGACCCATTTACATGATCACTACCGAAAAGTTGGCTTTGAGCTGGCTGGCAGTGAGATGAGCTCAACAATCCAAGATGATTTTGAGCCTCCTGTCATGAACCTGAGATACTCCAGTGAAAAAAATATATCGCCTGAAGCCCTCAACCGAGTTTTTTCGCAACACACGGTTTCTACGATCAGAACTCCCGATGAAGTTCGCCAATTTTTAAAAATTCCACAGTCCAAAGTTTACACCGCATGGAAGGCTGACGGAGCTTTGGCTGCCTATGCTGTTGAAGGCAAAGGCGCTGATTTACAAAACTATATCCACGAGTGGGGCGGAAACGTCCCAGAATTATTATCTCTGGTCAGCTACATTCGAAAATTAAAGGCCCAGCCTGTGACCATCATCACACCGAAGCATTCTCATAATTTGAACGCGCAACTGAAGGCAGTTTCAACGCAGTTCGAAGGCTTTCTTGGAATGATTCGATTGGTTGATGAGCTTGGATTTTTTGCAAAAATCAAACGTGGCTTCAGATCCGAAGGTGTTCAAGATTTTGTTTTAGAAAAACATGGGACCGGCTATTTATTTGGAATCGGTCGTGATCAATTAGTTGTGAACCGATCAAGTGATTTGGTCAGACTTCTCTTCGGCCCAGTGGACTATTCTGTTTTTGATTTCCAAGATAAAAAGACACCTGAGAAATTAAATCAGCTTCTACCACTCCCCTTGTGGTTTTGGGGCTGGGACTCGGTATGAAGATGAATAAAACCGCTCGATTGATATTTTTGGGATTTGTTTCGCTCAGCCTTAGCAGCTGTATGGAAGAGCCTAAAAAGAAAACTGAAACTGTCACCACAAACGAGCAGTTTGATAAAGTCATCGACAGTGTCATTGGTGAGGGTAGCATTAATCCTTACGGCATCAACGTTGGTGATCAGGACACTGTTGTTCAAACAATCACTGTATCAAATTCACTGAGTCGAGAAATTTCTCGCCGTAAATTACGGGTTGTCAGTCACGTCTGTCAGCAGGCCGAAGGCGCCAACCCGGAAGACTGCTCTCAAAATCCAAAACATCGAGAAATTAAATTTTCCGTTGAAATCATTCAGCGTGATGAAAATGGCAACCCCGTTGCCCCCGTGACAGAGCTCAGAACTCTTGTCCTAAAGGTCAATGCTCAAGGGTATTACGAATTCTATGGGGATCCAGTTAAAGACAACACCCGTTTTGCTTGGGATGATATTCTCGATCTTCGTGGTTTCTGCCAAAGTTTCGAAACAGATCTTTATAACGTCAAAGTCACTTGTTCCAATTTGAAGTTAGAATCTGAGCTTTGGGGAATGACCTCCATCCCCGTTCGAAAACTCGGGCTCAATCGAAACGTGGTTTTAACAAACAAACAAACGAATGAAGTGATCGAGAGCCAATTGCGATTCACAATTCGCATCAGCCCTGAACAAAAAGAGATTTCAAAAATTGTCAGTTTTTGCTCTGAAGGTTTGCAGAAATTTGAAAATCAAATCTTCTATTTAGTTCGCTGCAATAACGTCGAAGGTCTTTAACCATTTCAGGTCTTGCCAAACAAGCTTCTGAAATGGCTTAATTAAATCCATGAGAAAAAAAATCGCACTCATTTTTGGTGGCAGGTCCTCTGAACACGAAATTTCCCTCAGATCGATAAAAAATGTTTATGAGGCCTTGGACAAAATTAAGTTTGAACCGTTTTTAATCGGGATTTCGCTACAAGGCAGCTGGTATCATATCTCTGATTTCGACTCTCTTCAGAAAATGAAAAACTTGAGTGACACTCAACTTCCAAAAAATGCACAAGCTTGCACACTCATCTGCAGAAATTCAAAACCTCAGTTTTTGTTGTTGGATAAAAATATTACTTTTCACGTGGATGTAGCCTTCCCTGTTCTTCATGGCACTTTCGGAGAAGACGGAACCATTCAGGGTCTGTTTAAAATGATGAATCTGCCTTTTGTTGGCTGCGGGGTTTTGGCTTCAAGTATTGGTATGGATAAAGAAGTGGCAAAAAGGCTCATGAATCATGCGGGCATTTCGAACGCAAAATCCATGTTGATCACTCCTCATCAGCCAATTTCCTATTCTGTTCTAAACGAAAAATTAGGGACACCTTTTTTCATTAAACCTGCCAACAGTGGATCTTCAGTGGGTGTTTATAAAATTAAATCAGCCGCTGATTATGACTCCAAACTTCCAAAGTCTCTTTCTTTTGATAGCAAAGTTTTAGCAGAAGAATTTATCGAGGGCCGAGAGATCGAGTGCTCTGTGATGGGTCTTAACGATTCACCCAAATCATCTTTGCCTGGTGAAATTATCGCTCAACACGAATTTTATTCTTATGATGCGAAATATTTAGATGATGAAGGTGCTAAGATTCAAATTCCAGCTCAATTGACATCTGAGCAAATTGAAAAAGTGAGGGCATTAGCCATTAAAACCTATCAAGTGCTGGGTTGTGATGGACTGACTCGGGTGGATTTCTTTTTGAAAAAAAATGGGGAAATCTATGTGAATGAGATCAACACAATTCCCGGTTTTACCAACATTTCTATGTATCCAAAAATGTGGGAAGCCACCGGAATTAAATATGCTGATCTCATTACAGAGCTCATTGGCTTTGCAGTTAAAAAATCAGAAATTGAAAATAAAATTCAGTTTAGTCTTGAAGCTCTTAATTCAAATTAAGCAGCTCACATTTTTGATTCACAATCAGGCAAGATTTCTCTTCGAATCCTGAATGACCGTCAGCTCCGCGGCGCAGGACTATTCTTGTACGAGGGGCTCGAGGTCTGGGACTTGTGCCGTATCGAATGACCTCAGATCCAATGCCGGGTTCTCCGACTTCCTTGACCAGGCTCAGCTCGATTTGCCGTGGATCATCCACCTGCAACCAAAGCTTTCCCGAGTTTCCTCCGTTCGCCCCATTGATTTTGCGATCCACCTCCATTCCATGGCGTTCACCATGGCCGCCGTGCTGACCTCTCAGCTCAACCCTCAGAAGTCCATCCACTTTTTTTGCTCTAATAAAGATCAGTCCACCTGATTGTCCATTGATGACTTGTTTGGCTCGTGAACCACTTTCAAAGGTCACAATCGAGGCCCCTTCACTGTGAATCAAATCAGATTCAAGCAAAACGGACTCTCCGTTTGTGACAAGTTTTGAACCTGCACGAAAGTACAGTCGACCTGAAATTTTCACCTGCTTTTTGATTTCATCATGATCTTCAACATTTTCCGGGTTTAGCTGAGAAAGCTGAACTTTGCCTTCGATGATTTTATCCTCTGGGATGTTCACGCTGAGTGATTGAGCCACTGTGCCTTCTAACCACTCGTAACGATGCAAACCAGGTTCATTCACGATGTCTTCACAGTTTCTGAGGTCAGTGGAAACACGTGATTTTAAATTTGATGTTCTTCTAAAATTAAGACCACAATTAAGTCCTGAGAATCGAACAAGGTAAGCTTGTGGTTGAGCAAGGGGCTGGATTTCATAGGTGATTTGTGGAACTTGGGTCACCTTTGTTTTCTTTTCGTTTTGATCTTTGACCTCGACACACCCGATAGCCAAAAGACAACTCACAATCACTGATAATTGAAACTTCATAGTTCCTCCTGTGATTTTGATTAGCAAAACCTGGATCTCAAGAACGTCCAATGAGCCAGGACTTAGATCCGAGGAACGGATATTGCTTCCGTAATGCTTTGACCTTGGAGGATTAGGCAAATGAACAATCGAGTGGACTATTTTGAAAAAATTGAAAATCACAAACACAATGAATTCGTGAAAAGAGAAGGCCACTGCGTCCTGTGCTCAAGCCCATTAGAGATTCAGCATGAGGTAAAGGCCAAAACAAACGAAATTCAAGAGCATGCCCATTGTGTCGAGTGCGATGTCCGAGTACGTGTCAAAACTTATCCATTGAATTAAAAACCGTCAAAATTGAGACCCAAGCCTTAGAATTTTTTGACGTCCGAATAGAAAGTCCCCGACCACTTTAAATCAGGATTTCCCCAAAAAGATTGTTTAATTGGTGTTCCCATATTTAAAAAGTCAGTCCATCGATTGATATGGACATGCCCCACTTGCAATTGACTGCCTAGACTGAGGGCCTTTTCTTCAGGGCCCCAAATCAGGGCTGAATGTCCTAAGTATCCTGTGTTGGACCATTTCACCATTTCATGGGTGTACTTCACTGCAGTGACTATAAACAAAGGAGCTGGAATGTGATGTTGCTGCATCTCAGAGCAATTGGAAAGATCTTGGGTCCAAGTCGGCTGAACGAATAAATCATTTTCTTGGTTTCCACCCCAAAGAATTTTACCAGAATCAGCAGGCACCTGTGCCACTGACTTTTTCCAGCTCTGCAAATTTTGATCATGACTGAGTGCTGTCCATGGGCTTTTATCTTCGATGGAGATCGACTTTTGAAGTCGATTCATTTCTTCTTTCAAAACTTCATAGAACTTTTTTTCGATACTTTGACTAATAAATAATCGATGACAATTAATATCAAGCTGACCTTGCCCGGTCAGGAATGGCTGCAAGATTTGAGAAATGTTTTTTTCAAAATCAAAATCAGGGTGAACTAAACAGGAATTCTTAGCATCCATGAAAAACTGAACTTTTTTCTGTCTTTGCATGGCCTTCGTCATAAAAACTTGGGCCTGACTTGTTGGACCGTAATAAATAAAAGCAGGCAAACCTGGATGTCCTGAAAGCAAGCCCGAAATCTCGGAAGTGTTACCAGATAGAAATTGAATTAAATCTGCGGGCACACCTGCCATCTCAAGAATTTTTTTGCACCATTTGAGGCTCAGGGTCCCCGACATAGGAAGATTGACGATCAGAGAATTTCCGGAAGCAATCACACTTGCAACAATCTGAACCAGGCGTGGAAATAACAAAGTGTGATGTAAAGTTGCTCCAACAACTCCCACCGGCAGTCTTTTATTTGGCTGATTAAAAAGACTGACTTCAATGTACAAATTTTCTAGATATTTTTGCAGACTATCCACGAGCTCTGCTTCGACGAATGGAAGTGGTAATTTCTGCTCGATAGAAATGTCTTTAGAAATTTCTGATTTGTGAGTTGAAATGGATTCAGCCAGCTTTTTTA
The DNA here is from genome assembly GCA_964584655.1 of uncultured Pseudobdellovibrionaceae bacterium. Taxonomy (GTDB): domain Bacteria; phylum Bdellovibrionota; class Bdellovibrionia; order Bdellovibrionales; family Bdellovibrionaceae. The sequence continues at coordinate 5,682 of CAZPBD010000060.1, forward strand.
TGACTTCAGCACGTTCTGGCAATGGCTTCTTTTTGAAATTATCTTGAGCCATCTTTGAGCTTTGAAGATTTTTAATTAAGTCGAGAGCTTGAGCCTCTGCCTGGGGTAGTTCTGTGTTCATAAACCTATTAAACACAGATCTCCAAAAAAGGAAAGCGCCCGATCTTTCGAAGGGGCGCTTTCGGTGACAAATTAAACAAAGTATTTGGTTTAACTTGATGAGTAGTAGGCGAAAAAGATGCCTCTAATAGTGTACAATTAAATGCAAACTAAAGAGCCATCACCTCCGCCATAGTACTGTCACATATAACCATAGCACCACCTCCTTTCGAGCCATACGAATGGCTGAATACAGGATAACAAAAAGGAGGGTTTGTACCAAGTCCTAACTCTGTGAGAAAACTCAATCAGAGACATAAATATAATTTATGCGTCTCAGAGCCAGCCGTAGCCAATCGAGAAACCAATATAGCTGAAGCGAGCGCTGTCAGTTGTGCTTGTAGAATCCACCTGGGTTGATGCGAGCGATAATCCTAAATCCCAATTTTGATTCCATTGATTTTTAACACTCATATCAAAGGATCTACTTTTTGCTTTTGGATCTGGAGCATCTTCAGAACTCGAAAATCCAAGACTTCCGCTCCACTTTTCAGACCAATTGGCCATGATCTGTAGTCCGACTGTTCCTTTCGGCAAAGAGGATAAATTGTCGGAAAAAGCAGTTCCATAACTTTGCACAGCTGCGGGCGTTGATAATCTAGAAATCTGAACATTCACATCTTCTTCATATCGATAAGTTGTAAAATAGAGTCCTGCAGAGTACGTGTCATTGATTTGTGCATCTAAAGCGGCAGATAAACTTCTCTGATTTAAAGTTAACTTCTGTAGACTTCCGAAGGCTTTATCCTGACTGATCTTGTTGAATCCCCCAGCTAAGCTCCAGTTCCAAGTTGTTCCAAGATGAAAATCTGACCCAATTGTGATTTCCACTTGCTGAGTTTTAATTTCATCTAATTTTGTATTCGATCCACCTAAGCCCAAAGCAAAAAACCATTGGTCATAATAGTTCCAAGAATTATTCCAATTGAGCTGTCGGAAAGAATCAGTTTCATTTAATGTGGGATCTTTAATTTTTGATCGACTGGAGGTGCTCTGAATGCTCGAGGCCCAAGTGATTTCTTCAGATGAAACAGGCTGATTGTAATCAAAAGTGAAGGCAAATTGAGAATCAGATTTAGAACCTGTTAGCTCAAAATTGACATGCTTTTCTGCCAAAGCAGCCGTTGAAAAGAACAACAGAGATGCAATTAAAAGGATTTTCACTTCGACCTTCTTTTCTGAATCCGATTCTTAATTCTCTCGCGCTTTTCTGGGCTCAAAGATTTCCACTTTAGAGCTCGCTGTCTCATCTGTTGGCGTTGCTCAGCTGGCAAGGCCTTCCATTTTTTCCACCGGCTTCGGATTTGTTCTTTTCTTTCTGGTGGAAGCTCTTTCCAGCGCTTCAGATTGTTTTTAATTTTTTGCTGTCTCTCTACTGGTAACTTTTGAAATCGCCGAAGTGCCTGTCGAAATTTTTGCTTTTCTTCGGGTGGCAACTTTTTAAACTCGTCCCATCGCTTTTGAACAAGGGCTTTCTCGTCATCACTCAGAGAATCCCATCGAGAGGATTGAGCTTTCGATTTTGGCATGACCAACAAAACAGATAATGTCAGTAAGAAATTACGACGGTTCATCTTCAACCTCTTCTAAATCTACAATGGTTTCCCATTCACTCTCATCAGAAATTTCTTCCCAGTTGAGAAGCAACTCAAGCTCTTCTAAAAGCTCAGGGTCAGGTTTCTTCGGATCCATCCCAGTCCTCCAGTGTTTCTAATTCTTCCAGTAGTTCAAGATCAGCTATCAATTCTAGGTCCTCTAGAAGATCCTCTTTGATCAGAAAAAAATCTGCGAGTTGATTTGGACCTTCAGTTTCATTCGAGTTTCTTATAAAAAAGAATCCTAAAAAGCTTGCCAGTGCTGGAACCGCCAGCCATACAAATAATTTTCTGCGTCCATTCATTTTATTTTGGAATAAAATCTTTTCGACACTTGAATGAACTTTTGCATCGTGCTCTGGACTGGTTGGTTGATCAAACAAAGAATTTTTATCTTTCATGACCTCTCCAGTCTTTCTTTTAGTGTCTGTCTGGCTCGAAACAATAATACTTTAATGGCACCGACAGAGCTATTCAGTTCCTTTGCAATTTCAGCGTGGCTCTTGTCTTCTTGAATTGTCATCATCAACACTATTTTTTGCATCTCTGTCAGCTCTGTCATCGCGTGAGTCAGTCTTTTTTGATCCTGCAACTGAATCATGATTTCTTCTGAGTTATCACTTTCATCGGGAAGATCTGATTCAGAATCTGGATCCAGTTCCTTCCATTTTTTCCGAGCCCTTAGTTCATTCAAACATCGGTTTCGACTGATCGTCAGAATCCAACCTAAGGCAGAGCCTGTTGGTTGATACTGGCTTGCTTTTTCAGCTACTTGCATCCAAGTCTCCTGACTTAAGTCTTCTGCGAGGGTCCGATTTCCTAAAATAAAATAGCAACTTCCAAATACCTTCGTTTTGTATCTTTCAAAAATTTGCGTAAAGGCCTTTTGGGAACCCTTCGCAATTTCAGCCAATAAAAATTGATCACTCTTAATTTCACTCATTACTCACAATAGCTGAGCTCAATGTTACGAACTTGTCCATTCTCATTTACTTCAGCTTGACCGCAGCCCTGAAAAGTAACGGCACTTGTCCCAGTTCGACTTCCTGACCAGTTCAGACTCATTGAACCTGAAACTGGATGACAGCAGCTGTTTGACCATTGGAGGTTTGAGGGTTGGATGACCGCAGTTGCAGCCGCTCTGTTATAGTTCACTTCGATTTGTCCACCCGTCATAGTGCGACTCACCCTGGACAATGATCCAGTCACTGCTATTGGTGATAAAGTTCGAATCGAAACGTTCGCTATTTCCACACCTGCGACTCGAAGAGATTTATGTTTTCCTAAAATATCCACATTCCATCCACTTCCAGTTTTTGTCAGACGACCACCCCCACCGTAGGAAAGGTTTTTGTAATCAGTCGCATTGCTACTCGAGATTGATACATTGCCTCCGCGAATTCCCGTAAGGGTCACATCATAGGAACGGGTCACGCTAGATCCATTGGCAGAAAGTGCGCACAGAGAATCTGAATAATTCAGTGAGATCGAGCCCGACATCAAAAGTGAAGTGGAGCCAACATTGCACGAGTTATAACTCTGAGTTCGTGCTTGGGAACTACAGCTGCTGTAAATGGGACGCACACAGCTTGCTGCGTACGCTGAAGGAAGAAGTAACTCTTGCTTCCAAGGTTTTGATTGGTGAAAAGCATAATTGTCACCGGATTGATCATCAGCAAGTCCCGAAATCATTGAGGTTGCACTTTCAACTGTGACAGCAGTTGAATCCAGCTCAGACTCTGATGTGATTCTTTCGCCGCAACCAGAAGTCACTGAAGCTACGATGATAAATAAGATTGAGAGTTTCATTTTTGATCTCCTTCGTAGTTGATCTGCTAATTCAACACTTGGGGATCAAAAAAGTTACTGCTGTAACAAAAATAAAAAAACCCTGTCTTAAAATAAGACAGGGTCTTCTTGAATAGCTTTTAAATTGATTTATTCGCCTGATTCTGGCTCTGGCGTTGGAGCATTTGCTGAGTCACGCTTTTGATCGTCATGCTTTTGATTGTAAATCTTTGCGCTTTGACGGTCTTGCATATTCTCGAGTCTCATTTGCTCTGCGTTTGTTACTTCGCCGTCCGCTTTCGCTCGTCTTTGAGCACGATCCACTCGTTTTTGGCCTTTACGCAAATGCATCGCTTCTTTCGCTGTTAACTCTCCGCTTTTGATTCCACCAGCAATTCGCCCCTGTTGCCTGGCCTCTCGCTTTTGATCGCGTCTGGCCTCTGCTAAAGAAGAAAATGCCGTGAGGAACAAAATCGAACTGACTAAAATTTTAAACACAAAAAACTCCTTTGAAGATGACCGTCTGGTGTATCAACACACAAGCGATTGAAAGGTTACTAAAATAAATTCTTAAAATGAGACACTACGGCTGCATCCACATGCAATTGTAAGTGGTGCTTACAGAGTTTGCGACAGTGGTGTTACAGGCAAGCTGATTTGCTGTGCCAGTAGCACGGCAGTACAGATTGTTTGTATTTGGATTTGTCAGCGCAGCGGCAGCCGTGCAATGAACAGCGACAGCAGTTGAGGCTGGAATTCCTGTACATGTTCGATTCGTCGCAGTCGTTGAAATGGCAACTGCACCGATTGTACATGCACCCATAGCTGTGAAAGCACTTCCCGCTGCCCCCACACGAACTCTTCCACTTCCCGCTTGAATCACGGTGGTCGAGGTTCCAGCGACTGTTCCCACTGTCGTGTTCGTACTAGTACCAGTATTACCAATATTAATTGTTGGAGACACAATTGTCGTGGCAGCTCCACCACCAGTATTTCCTAAACTTGTAAGACCCGTTGAAGCATTACCAATCGTCACAGCTCCAGCTGTTGATCCAGGCGTAAGGGAAAGATTTCCCGAAGCTCCTGTCACAGTTAAATTCAGACCACCTGATCCCGCATTCACATTCGTTGTTGCAGCACCAGTATTATCACCAAGATTTGTCACACCACCTGCTGCACTCGAAAAAATATTAGCTGTAATCGAATTCGCCGCAAAATTTCCACCAGCATCTCGGAGAACTAAACGGCTAGGAGTATTTGTGCTCACTGCATCTGTTATATCTGCAGAAACCAAAGTCACGACTCCCGTTTTACCCGCAACACTTGTAACGGCTGAGGGAGCTGGTCCAAAAGTTCCATCCCCCAATAAAACATCGGTGGCAACACCGCTCGTATTGATGGCTGCAACTGTTCCCAATCCTAAATTAGTTCGTGCACCTGCAGCCGTTGTGGCTCCAGTTCCTCCAGAAGTAATTGGCAAAGTCGTTGAAAGGGAATTGGCCACTTCTGCAATGTTTGCAGTCAGAGCCATCGGAGAAGGAACTAAATCAATTCCAGCAAAAGTGGCATCATCTGCACCACCAAATCCGTCTTTTGCAGTGTCGACAACAACGTCAACAACAAAGGTATCAGAATTAGCTGCATGAACAAAAGTGGCAGGGCTTAGAGTATTTGACAATGACATACAGTCCGATGCACCAGACAGAACACTGGCAAAGACCCCGCTGATGACAGGTACATTGGCGGCTGAGTTTTGACACCAAACTACCGTGGAATTTCTTTTGATTAAAAATCGCATGGGTATTCCTGCCACGTCGTTCACAGGTGTTGATCCCGATTTAATAAATCCTTGCACTGACAGACGATTATTAAAAAGCTGCGCTTGTGCAGTTGATGTCACAAGAAACAAAAGGCTCACAACAAAGAATTGAAAAAGAGATTTGACCATCATGGGCTCACTTCCTTTACAATGTTAGAAAATCCAACGGACATCGAATATGAAGTATTTCCAGTTGAAGCAATTGTTGTTTGAGCACTGTCACTGACGGCAAGCTGTCGAACTGTCAGTCCATTATTGGTTAAGCTTGCCGGTGACGCTGACCCACTTTGCATGCGAAAACCAGGACCAGGATATTTCGGATGACCAAAGGCAAGCGTTCTTAACACAGGCGTAATTGTAATGGATAATTCTAAGGCGTCACTGGCCACATCATCTACTGTCAATCCAACAATTGTGATCGCGGTGCTTCCACTGCTAATGCAAGCTCGAATCGTAAAAGTACCAGAAGACAATTGCACATCATCTAAAAGTGGACCCGTGATTCGCATCTGGGTTACTTTCGTAGAATCGTAGGTCCCCACAAACGTGATTTCTGCTTCGTTTGTCAGAGCGCTACAAAGTCCTGTGGTCATGTCAGGCTGTAAATTTAAAGTTGATGCAATTGGAGCATTCAAAGTTGTCACAACTGAATTGAGCAGATAGGAAACTGAAGACAACACTGGAGTCGCGGGCTCCTCATCTCCACCTGCGACCTTCGCAGCATTGGGTGGAGCTCCACAGCCCATAACAAGTAATAAACTTGTAATTAAAAATGTCTTAAATATAACCGAAAAAGCCATAAAGACTTATCGGTTGGTTCACAAATGTCTAAAGATGCTTTAATATTTCAGATTGAATTTTAAGCATCTCATCTTGAGATCTTTTTTGAGCACGAGAGAAATTGAGATCAGGAATGCTCCAGGCTGGGATCAAATGCAGATGATAATGAGGCACTTCAAATCCTGCAACTATTTGACCCACTCTGGGACAACCTGTGGCTTTTTTAATCGCATGGCCAATCTTCTGAGAATTCAAATGAACGCGAGTATAAATTTCGGGGGGAACGTCTAACCAAGAGTTGATTTCTTGCTTCGTGATCACCAAGGTGTGCCCCAAGGCAACGGGCTCAATGGTTAGAATCGAGATTGTCAGATCATCTTCATGGATTTTGTAGCTTGGTAGTTCGCCATTGATGATTTTAGTAAAAACAGACATTTCAGTAACTCCTTTTGTTAGGAATTACTGATTCTGAATGTAGGGCTCGAAAAATTCACGTTCTTTTCGCTTGAAAGCCTCGTATTTGACTTGGGTTCCCAAAGCATCGGCCATTCGTTGAATCGCCTCAGCCTCGGTCTCTTTTAAGGACTCAATCGACTTCTCCGCAAATTTGGCATCAATCGAAGATGACTTTTCTTTTAAGGACTCAACCAAAGACTTCGCTATGGCTGAAACCTCAATGGTCTTCTCCTCAGGAACTCTCCACGTTTGGAACATGTAGTCTGTGATATATTTAAACCATTTATCGTGGATGGCTTCATCTAAGTAAGTTTCAGTGAATTTTGATGTATAAATCACAGAGTCCACATAGGTATCCCGATACTCGAGATCTTGCTCAGGCTTAAACTTTGGGCGTTCTTTGATTTGATTAGCTGCTTCCAGATTTTCTTCTGTGCCCTTCACGTTCTTATTAATCTGGGGCTGAATGACCATAACAAAAGCAAAGACCAATGCAAAGGCCGCAGAAAATCCGTAGGCCAACCATTGAACTTTAACTTTTCGAGAGTTCTCGACTGTATTTTGAGTGTTCGCAGTCAGCGAGAATTCAGCGACATGCGAATCAAATACAGAATTCACAGCATGAGAAATCAGCTCAGAGGAATGATTCTGATCTCCCTTTTTTTCGATCTTGATGATGGCCTTTGTCAACTCGTTTGTGACCACAGCTCTTTGCGAATTCATGAGTGCTAGGAACTGTTCTTTTGAAGCTTCTAACTTTTTCTTTTCAAATTCGATGGCTTCCTTAGTCTTCAGTTCGTACTCTTTTTTAAGTCTTTCAAAATTGCTATCCAGCTGCTTTTTTTCTGCAAGCAATTGATTTTTATATTCATCGTGTTTAATCTTTTCGAGCTCTTCGTACTCACTGGTTTTACGCTTAATTTCAGCACGAACTCTTTGCATTTCAGTGTCAATTTCTTTGCGATAAGCCAAGTGATCAGCCTCGAACTGAGTTTTCAGATTTGCGTAGGATTTTTGAAGCTCTGTGTACTTCACATCGTTTTCTTCGATGAGCTCTGAGACTCGTCTATGCTCGGAAAGCACTGAATCTAAATCTTTTCGCTTATCTGTCACCGTTTGAATAATCTCAGTCTCTGTTTTACGAAGCTCTTTGACAGTGTTTGTTAAACTCTCAAACTTAGATTTCAGTTCTAAATGTTTTTCTGAAATATCATCGATTTCAGATCTAACCACATGCAAATTATGTCTTTGAGATTCCACTTCTTTCTCAAGCATCGTTCGCTGCTTTTCTAAAGATGTTGTGAACTCATTTTTATTTTTCTCGTAATCGTCTGTCAGCTTGATCTGTCGAGTTTGGAAGTCCTCTTCCAAATAACTCTTCTTAGCCGCGATCTCTCGCTCAACTGATGTCAATCGATCTGCATAATCACGCTCAAGTCTGACTCGCTTATCTGCATACTCAAGATCTAATTTCTCGTTGAGCTTACGAACGCGATCCTCAATTTCCTGCAAGCGATTTGATTCTGATTCATCATGCTCTTGTTTTTTATGTAAATAATCTGATTCGAGCAGCGCCATTCGACTTTGATGCTCATCCAGTGCAGATTGCTTTTCATAGTCAAACTTCTTCATAAACTCGGCACGGAATTTTTTCAACTCGGCTTCGAGTGCATCTCTTTGCTCGTCAGCGTGATGTTTGACATCTCTTTTAATCTTTTCAAGCTCTTCTGACTTTTCATCAATCAACCCGAAAAGATTTGAAAGCTGCTCTTTGGCTTCTTTCTCTGCCTTTTCCATTGTTGATTTGCGTAAGTCTTCGATCATCTGCTGACCTAGGACAGTTTGCTTTTCAATGATCTCATCACCATGAGCTTTGGCTTCATTGATCTTTTGTTGATAATAAACATCAGCTTCATGCCGGCGACTTTCTGCATCTTGGTGAATACTCTTAGTTGCATCACGAGCTTTTTCTTCTGCATCAAAAATAATTTGTGCACCTTTGCGCTTATTATCCGAGATAATTTGCTGACTATCCACCTGGGCTTTTGAAAGAATTTCTTCCTGCATCAGCAAAGTTTGATTTTCTGTGTTGCGGGCTTTCTCTGTTGCAACTTTGACAAGTTGATCCGCTTGGGATTGCGCCATTCCCACAATTTCTTGCGCTTTGTGGTGGCTGGCTTTAATGAGGCCCATCAGATTGTCTTTTTCTTGAACGGGCAAAAGACTTTCTGCTATGTAATCTGTTTTGAAATGTTTTTCGATACAACCGAATTGAATGACCACTTCAGACTTACCCAACTTCACTTCATCACTAGGTTTTAAATGGATCAGTCGTTTAGCTTCAATTCTTTCGCCATTGATAAATGTACCATTTGAAGAGCCCTGATCGGTCACGTAGATCTCCCCTCGCTTGATTGTCACAAGCAAGTGAAGTCGACTAATTCCAACATCAGGAATTGAAAGCACGCAGTCGGGCGCTCGCCCGACACTGAAAGCTGCTCCATCAACCACTTTTTGCATCGACCCTTCAGAGGTCTTTATTGTGGCGATGGCACAGTACAGATCACCTGTGCCTTCAAATAACTTCAGTACACCCATCAAGAAACCTTCTTAGCCTTTGCTGAATAATCTAAATCACGACCACGAGGATTTTTTTCAACTTCTAAACGAATCGCTTCTTCAGCCAAGGCTTCACTTGGATCTTTGTGCTCGTCGAATTCAACAAGTTGAGCAGGATAATTATTGCTGTCTGAACGGTACCATAATAAGTCCATAGCACTTTCAAATCGATCGACCATAGAAACGTAGGATCTTTCTGGTGAGTGAATCGTATTGAACACGTGCATCGTCAATGAAAACGCAATACCAAAAATAGAAGAGTTCATTGCAAACGAAATTTCACCTAGAAAGCTTCCCATGATCTTTTGAGTCGTATCCATATCTGCCATATCCATAGCAGCTAACTCTGGAAGACCTTTTGCGATACCAATGAACGTTCCCAAGATACCGGCAACAACAAAGAGACCAGGCATCACTGCCACGATATCGTTTGATGTAGAAAGCGGGAAAATACCAAAGATACGGTTGAAACAAGGATTATGATGAAGCGTTGCTTTTGTAATGTGCAAAAGCTTTGGCGTATCATTTGTCCACTTTAAGAACTTAATTTGCTTTAAAATGTCTTTCACAAGCCAAGCACAACCTTGTTTAACTAAAAACAAGCGATCTGACCAGTGCATCACACGGTCATACTTTCTACGCTGAAATTTTTCACGAATCTCGAAAGCTTCGTAATACGTCTTTTCTAAAAGCTTTTTCGTTAAAACAAAGAACGAAACATCTTTCACTTCACCTGGAGTTTGAGTCTCCATGAAATGATGCACTCTTTTTTCAAACTCTCTAGCAAACCATTCGTGTCTTTTGACCGTATAGTTGATAAAGTAGCGAAAAAAGCAGCCCACGAAGAAAAATGCTCCCATCATCCAGGGTAGCAAGCTGACGAAATACTCGCCAAATTTAACTAGAACTTCCATACTTTAACTCCTTGCAGTTTACTTTTTATCATCAAAACTAAATTTAATTATTACTCGCTGTGCTTTCTTACAATCATGAGCATCACAATACTTGCTCGATGAAGGATTTCTGATATTGGGTAACTTCTCAGCTAAAAAGCTTCGACCCGTCACTTTAATCAGAGGTAACAAATCTTTTTGATGTTGGAAATTAAGCCTCTCACCATCAAAAATGTGTTGGAAAATCGATCGTGCTCGTTTGTAACTTAAGTCCAAGTTGTAATCCACAGCCTTACGAACAGAAGGGTCCAAGGATTTTGGATCGATGTACTTTCCTTCAAACGTAGGTGACGCAAATCCAATGATTTCCACTGAGGTAATTTTATCGCGAAGCTTTCCATCAGCAAATAATGCCTTCGAATATTCAGGCATCGCTTTCTCTAGAACTTCTTTCATCTTTGGTTTTAGTTTTGATGAGTCATTATCAAAATAGACATCACCAAAGTTAATCACCACTTCACCGGTTCGATCATCGATGTCCGCTTTCACACCGGCTTTTGCAAAGCCATCTTTAATTCTTTTCGAAATCAAACGTCTCGCGTCTGCTTCGGCTTTCGCTTTCGCAAGATCACCTTGTAACTGACCGATTTGGCCTTGGGCTTGTCCCAATTGACCTTTTGCTTTTCCAAGTTCACCCGAGAGTGCACCCAGTTGTCCTTTGGTTTGACCCAGCTCTCCTGCGAGTTGACCCAACTTTCCTTTTGTCGCACCTAACTCACCGGCAAGTTTGCTGGCCTGTTCTTTTGTTTGACCTAGCTCACCGGCTAATTGACCAAGCTTTGCTTCTTTTTGACCGAGTTCACCAGCCAACTGACTGGCTTGTTGTCTTGTCTTATTAAGTTCGCCAACTGTTTGTCCCAGTTGTCCTTTGGTCGCTTGTAATTTTCCACTGGTGGCTTGAAGTTCTTCAGCCGTCATTTGTAACTGACCTTCAGTTTGAGCTAACTTCGATTTGACCTGTCCCAGTTGACCTTGAGCTGCATTTAACTGTTCTTCATAGGCTTCTGTTTGATCACGAAGCTGATCCAATCGCTGCTCGCTCTCGGCTTTAATTTTAGCCATCTGAGCTTGATAGGCTTTTTGAGTCATCTTGTTTTGCTTCAAAGCATTCTTCAAATTGTTCTGCTGCTGAACCAAACGTTTTTCAGCATCAGCAATTTTTTGTTCGTTTTCTGAAATCAATTGTTTCTTTTGATCGACGTCTTTTTCTAAAGAAGTAATTTCTTGATTTTGATCGTCGATAGTCTCGTCTTGATTCTCAATTACGTTTTCACGTCGTTTGATCTTTGTCTTTGCTAGTGTATTAGCATTGATCATATTTCGGACTAATTGTTGGTACTGATTCAAAGCCTGCTCTTTAGCAGCTAAATCCTGAACTTGATTTGAGATCTTTTTGAGTTCGTCTTTGGCTTATTCTTGCAATA
>CAZPBD010000061.1:0-5712 GCA_964584655.1 uncultured Pseudobdellovibrionaceae bacterium
CAACTTCCACATGAAAGTGTTTGAGGTGTGAAAGCCCTGATTCAGATTGAGTTTGATAGGTGGGTGTTTTTCTCAAAAAACTTTGAGCCCATTCTTGAAAACGAGTTTTATAATCTTTCTCAAACTCTGAATTACCCAAAGCTTTGATGTCTTGCTCAAAAACGCTCTCCAGCCACTCACTGGCTGTCCCGTGGCCTTGGTCTAAATAAAGAGCCGCAAGCACACTTTCAAAAACATTGGACAGCAAACTTGGTTTTTCAGCACCACCGGATCTGGCTTCTGCAGGACCCAGTCTAATTTTTTGATCAAAACCCAAAAGCTTTGATTTTTTAGCCAACACTTCTTCGTTCACAAGGCTGGCTCTTTTTTTACTTAAAAGCCCTTCAGGATCCTGAGGATAAAATTTCATGAGTTTCTCTGCGATTAAAAAATCCAGCAGAGCATCACCTAGAAATTCGAGGCGCTCGAAATCAGACAGATTGAGTTTTAATTCTTGAGTGAAACTTCTGTGGGTCAAACATTGATCCCGAAGCTCGGTGTTTTTAATGAGATCCAGTGGAGATTGAATTCTCATAGTAAGGCTCCGTGAAAGTAGCCATCTTGCCCTGAACCCTCGTTCCAGAAAAATTCTGTGAGCTTCAATTCAACCTCTAAGCCAGGAGTCATCTTTGAGTAAACCTGTTCATCAAATTTTATGTTACAATGATGTCTAGTCAGAGCATCAGTTTTTTTGCTTTGTTTTTTATAGATTAATGCTTTTTGAATCTCACCCACTTGAGATTTTCCCCAGGTTTTGTACCGAGCTCCTGATAAATCACGAAGTCGTGCCGCCCGGGCTTTTCGATCTGAATAAGGGATCTGTTTGAAAACTTCGGCGGCCTTCGTGCCTTTGCGCTCTGAGTATGGAAATACATGAAGCCTAGTCCACGGAAGATCAGCTAAAGCCAAGTAAGTGTCCTCAAACGCCTCAAAGCTTTCTGTGGGAAATCCTGCAATCACATCCATGCCAACAAACGGGTTCTTTAATTTTTTTGAGATTTTAAGAAGAGTTTTTTGAACCTCACCTTGTCCGTACTTTCGCTTCATATCTTTTAAAACTAAATCATTGGCACTTTGAATGCTCATATGAAAATGCGGACACATGCGATCGTCTTGATAAAGTTCTAAAAGCCGGTCTGAGATTTCGATGGGCTCAAGACTAGAGAGCCTAAATCTTGGCATAGGTGTTCTGACAAGCAGAGCTTCAACTAAATCTTCTAAGGTTTTTTGGTTGTCATCGTAGTCCCCGATGTGGACTCCGGTGAGCACCACTTCTCGCACACCTTGTGCGTACAGCTCCACCACTCTGTTTGATAAGTCTGTGATTCCGATGGATCTGGATTTACCGCGGGCATAAGGGATAATACAAAACGAACAAAAGCTATTGCAGCCGTCTTGAATCTTCAAAAATGATCGGGTGTGGTCATTCTGAACTCCACCACCAATTTCAAGATCTTCTTTTTTAAAAATATTCGATTTAAAAATTCGCTGCTCTAGTTTGGAATTGATCAACTGATCAATCAAAACCGGCAGACTGGATTTATGAGAATTGGCCACCACAAGATCAGCACCTAAAACATTCTCAAAACTTTCAGTGTCCACTTGGGCCGCACAACCAGTGACCACAACTAAGCTATCAGGATTTTCTTTTTTCAATCGACCAATCAACTTCACAGCTTCTTTGGTGGCTTCAGCGGTGACTGCGCAGGTGTTCAGGATATGAACTTTTTTGGATTGTTCACTGTTATCAAAAAGCTGAGAGCCTTTGATGTTCTGATCAATCAGTCCTGAATCGTAAGTATTGACCTTGCAGCCAAAAGTGTGGGTTTCGAATTGAACACTCATTTGGTGATCCATCCTCCACCCAATAAGTGACGGCCACGGTAAAACACAGCCGCTTGGCCCGGTGTCACAGCTCTTTGAGGTTCTAAGAATTTCAATTTTATTTTTGAATCACTGAGTTTTGTAACCACAGCCATGGATGGTTTATGCTGATAGCGAATCTTCACACCCAATTGTTCGGCATCTGAAATTTGAGAAATAAAGTGTGAGTCCACCACTTCTAATTCATCACTAAACAAATACTTTTCGTCCCCAACCCAAACCGTGTTGGTCTCTGTGTCCACTTCTAAGACAAATAGTTTTTCATGGTGAGTCAGCCCCAGGCCTCGACCTTGACCGATGGTGTAGTGATGAATCCCTTGATGCTCACCCATAATCTCACCGGTGGGTCTGCGCTTGATCAGACCTTTTTTTGTGTCTAAAATTTCTTTAGATACTTGAGATTCAATGAACTCGCCGTAACCCTTGTTGCCAACAAAACAGATGCCTGTTGAATCCTTTTTCTTTGCTGTTTTAATACCGCGAGATTCACAGTAAGCGCGAACTTCAGGCTTTGTCATTCCCCCCACGGGGAACAGCAAGTGAGGCACAACTTCAGGATCTAAAGTAAACAAGAAATAGGTTTGATCTTTCCAATCGTCTGTGGACGTGAAGATCCCTAACTGTCCTGATTCATCTTTTTGCACTTGAGCATAATGACCGGTGGCAATGTAGTCACACTCAAGCTCTTTCATTTTTCGAACCAAGTGATCAAATTTTAAATAGGTATTACAGTTCACACAGGGCAGTGGCGTTTGTCCGTCCAAGTAGGCTTTTAAAAATGGATCAATGACGGCCGCTTTAAATTTAGCTTCACAGTTCAAAACATAAAATGGAATATTCAGCTGCTCGGCCACAGCTCTTGCGTCGTCCACGTCCAAGGACGAACAGCAAGTGCCGTTACCTTCCGTGATATCGCATTCGGAGTAATCCCACACCTGCATGGTGGCACCGACCACTTCATAACCTTGATCAACAAGAAGGCTTGCGGCAGCAGATGAATCCACTCCCCCGCTCATGGCAACTAAAACACGTTTTTTCTTAATCATAAATCGACCTGCTGTTCCCGGTGTTCAAGATCAATGAGTCTTAATCTTTGAACTGATTTTTTTAAATCTTCACAAAATTGATTCAATTCCTCTGAGGTGTTTTCCCAGCCGATGGAAATGCGCAAAGAACCTTGTGCTTCTTGTCTTGTAAGGCCCATGGCCAAAAGAACAGGACTGGGTTCGGGATTTCCACTGGAGCATGCGGCTCCGGTGCTGACGGCATAACCTTTGATATCTAAATTCATCAATAGAGTTTCTCCGTCAATGTGATCAATCACCAAACTTAAAGTGTTCGGCAACCTTGGAGCCCCACCACCCGTGACAGTGCAACCAGGAATTTCATTTAAGATCTTATGTTGCAATTGATCTCTGAGTTGTTGAATCTTTGCGACCTTTTCCAGAACTTGGTTTTTCAACTCACACATGCGTCCGAAGGAAATAATGCCTAAAACATTTTCTGTTCCACCCCGTCGGTTACGCTCTTGAGCTCCGCCTGTGATCAAAGGAATTTGTGGACTTCCTTTTTTTGCATACAAAACGCCCGTACCTTTGAGGGCGTAAAATTTGTGCCCTGAAAAGGAAGCGTAATCCACACCGAGTTCTGCCAAATTAAAATCGAGTTTTCCCATGGCTTGAACTGCATCCGTGTGAAAGTAAGCACCCACTGAATGCGCCAAAGAACAAAGTTCTTTGATGGGAAATAGATTTCCCGTTTCATTGTTGGCCATCATGATCGAGACCAGTGCTGTTTTTTCACTCAAGACACTCTTAAAGAATTCAAGATCTAAAAAACCTTCGCGGTTCACGGGAACTTTGTGAACCACGGCCCCTTTGGATTCAAGTTCGAGCAGGGTTTTCAAAACACTGGGGTGTTCAACATCAGAGCAAATAAATTCATTACGTGAACTTGTTTTGAAAAATGATCGGATCACTGTGTTGTTGGATTCACTGGCACCGCTATTAAAAATAATTTCCAAAGGACTGACATTTAAAAATTGGCTGATAACAGCTCGTGCATTTCTGATTGCGTTTTTAGATTCACGACCGGCCCAATGAATGGAGGATGGATTACCAAAAATATGGCAGCTTTCCATCAGCCAACTCTTCACGTGGGGATGAAGGGGCGTTGTCGCATTATGATCCAAATATATTAAATTTTGAGACATCGTAGCCGTTCTTTTACACTAAAAAGTCTAGTTTATAGAAGAACTTTGGGTATTTCTGTAAGGATTCTCAAGCCTTAGACCGATAAAATATCAGATGAGTGAGCCTTTTTGGAAAGCGCATTTTAGTCAACCGATCTCGGGATATGATCCTGTGGAGGCCCAGGGCCTTTCAGAGCTGGGCTATGCACTTTTACGTACCCAAATTGATGAACAAGAGTACCTCTCTTTCGCCAGAAAACACTTTGAACTCTGCAGTGTGGACGTGAATTTCTTTCAAAAAAATCCTCCTCCCGTGGCGCTGGTCAGAAGACTCAAAGAAGTTTACCCTTGGAGTCCCGAAATTATGCCCGTGGCTGAGTGGGACGGTCACGTCATAGTTCTAGCCATTGAAAAACCTCAAATTCCTGTGCCTCCCGAGCTCAAACCAATTTTATTACTCGCACCTGTCAGTTGTTTGAATCCTTATTGGGAAATGTGTCTGCAAAGTATCGAGCAAAATCCAGAAGAGAACCCAAGCTTTGATACACCAGAGCTCGAAGCTTTAGAGGGGATCAGTTTAGATCCACCTTCAGCTGTCACTTCATTGGACTTTTCAAATTTAAGGGCAACACCTGCTGCGCACCTCACTCAGTCCAAAGTAACCCCTGATACTTTGATAGCAAAACTTGAAAAAACAGTGATTGATCAGGCAAGCCCTCCCCCCACTTCTGAAATCTCACTTGAGATCAATACGGCTGTTACCGCACTCACAGCACTTGCAAAAAATCCGGGTTTAAAACCTGACAACAATCGATTAAAAGCAAAGCTTCAAACCCCTGCTGCCACAATTCCTTCGGTGAAACCACTGCCACCCGATCAAGAGCCCACTATGATTAAAGCAGAGCCTGCTTCTGTCATGGGTCTTAATTCTGAGAACTTGCCCAGTGAAGAAAAAATTCTTGAGTGCCTGACTCAGTATGAAAAGCTCTACGAAAATCGCTGCTATTTTGAATTTAACCTCTCTAAAAAAACGGCCAAGGTCAGCCTGTGGCCTGTGCAATCCACAAAAATCACCACTATTCCCACTGATGTTTCGTTTGAAAAAGATAACTTTTTGAAAATTGTGGCCACCACGCAGAAGTCCTATCATGGACATATTGTGAAAAGCCCTGTCATCGAGAAATTGTTTAAAGAAATCAACGGCGGATTATGGCCAGAGAACATCACACTGGTTCCCATTGTAAAATCTGGCGAGGTCACCGGCGGCATTATGGGCTGGGGTCCCAAGAGCACTTACAATATGAACGTGCTCCGAGAAATGGAAAAATTAGCCAATGAATTAACTGTCAACTTGGGCTTTAAGACTCAAGACGCAGCTTAATGTCTCGGGAATCCGAGCCTGTTTTTTTAATATCAATCTGAATCTGTTTCCATCCCCAAGGCCACTGATCTTTTGAAACAAGCTCTGCCCACTCGACAAAAATTAAATCCTCTTCACTTTCAAACAAATCCCAAAAACCTGTGCTCTCTAAATCTTCACTGCCTTTGAGGCGATAAAGATCCACGTGGTGGATTTTCATTTTTTGAGATCCCACGTA
>CAZPBD010000061.1:5812-16021 GCA_964584655.1 uncultured Pseudobdellovibrionaceae bacterium
GTGCCTGTGTGAAACTCAATGGCATCGGCACCAATCGCAAAAGCCGCCTTCACTTGATCTAAGTTGGGGTCTAAGAACAAAGAAATTTCAACACCGCGAGATTGCAATTTTTCAATGGCTTGACTGATTTTGAGTTTATTTTTAATCACATCAAGTCCACCTTCTGTGGTCAGCTCTTGACGCTTTTCTGGAACAAAACAACACCACTCGGGCTTGTACTGGTTTGCAAGCTTCACCATTTCAGGTGTGACTGCCATCTCCAAATTCAAATCCACCTTGCACTTTTTAGCTAACAAAACCAAATCAGATTTTTGAATGTGTCTTTGATCTTCCCGTAAATGAATTGTGATTTGATCAGCTCCGCCAGAAATGGCATCGTTCACCATCATCAAAAGATCTGGGTAATTGGTTTGACCCTTACGGACCTGACGAAGAGTCGCCACGTGATCCACATTCACACCGAGTCTGATTTTAGGTTGCTTCACGAAAGTTCCTTCTCTAAAAGTCTTGCAATGGATTCTGCATACTGATTGATTTTCATTTTATCGGGACCTTCAACAAGGATTCGGATCACAGGTTCTGTACCACTGAAACGAATAAAAATTCGGCCGGTGCCTTTAAGCTCCATTTCAATTTTTTCGATCAACTCTTTGTAACCTGCAATGGAATTCACAT
Source organism: uncultured Pseudobdellovibrionaceae bacterium (assembly GCA_964584655.1). GTDB lineage: Bacteria > Bdellovibrionota > Bdellovibrionia > Bdellovibrionales > Bdellovibrionaceae. The sequence goes on from CAZPBD010000061.1 coordinate 6,488, forward strand.
CTTTTCGATTTTTCACTCGGCAGTTAATCAAGACCTGTGGCACATCTTCGATGATCTGATTGAGCTCAGACATCTTCTTTTTTTCTTCTTTCATCACAGCTAAAACTGACAGAGCCGCAATGCAACCATCTCCAGTTGTGGTGTGATCTCCGAAAATAATATGACCTGATTGCTCTCCGCCCAGGTTGAAACCTTTTTTTCGCATTTCATCCACCACATACTTGTCACCCACACCCACTTTGGAGACTTGAATGCCGTGCTCTTTCATTTTCTTTTCTAATCCAAAATTACTCATGTGGGTCACAACAAGCGTATTATTTTTGAGCATGTTTTTGTTTTTTAAAAACAAAGCACATAATCCCAGGATATGATCCCCGTTCATGATGTGACCTTTTTCATCACACATAATCACACGGTCTGCGTCCCCATCCAGACTGATGCCCACATCAGCACGGAACTCTTTCACGGCTTCAGAAAGTTTTGCAGGATACAGAGCTCCCACTTTATCATTGATATTGGTGCCATTAGGGCTATCACCCAATTGTAAAACTTCAGCGCCCAGCTCTTCGAAAATAGCAGGTGCTACCTTGTAAGCTGCCCCGTTAGCAGTATCTAAAACAATTCGAAGTCCGTCTAAGGTGTAATCTAAAGGAAAAGTGTTTTTCGCGTAAACAATGTATCTGCCTTGAGCATCTTCAATTCGTTTAGTTCTGCCGACATTTTGAGAGGGCACGAGGAAATCTGTGAGATCCGTATGAAGAACAAGTTTTTCTATTTCTTTCTCGATGGCTTCAGAAATTTTATATCCATCACTGCCAAATATTTTAATGCCGTTATCCATGTAAGCGTTGTGGCTGGCTGAAATCACAATGCCGGTGCTCGCTCGCATGGTGCGAGTGAGGTAACCAATTCCTGGTGTGGGAAGTGGTCCCACAAGCTGCACGTAAACACCCATGGAATTAAGTCCTGAGGCTAACGCTTGCTCGATCATGTAACCTGAAAGTCGCGTGTCCTTTCCGATAACCACTTTTTTAACGGGGCTTGTGCTTTTTAAAACGTCTCGCTGTAAAAGAAGACCGATGGCTTGCCCGATTTTTGAGACCGTGGCCGGAGTCATGGGTTCAATGTTTGCTGTGCCTCGAATGCCGTCTGTTCCAAATAAATGATTCATGCTGGACAGCGTATCACTTATTGTCGATTTGTCACGTCCACTCGAATCATATTGGGTCTGACACTTAAAACTTTCACACCCACCGGAGCTTGGATTTGATGGGACGGAATATCTACCTCGAGCAATCCAGTTCCCAAGTTGGAAATGTCCATGGAAAGACTTTGTGTTTTAGGGTCATCGATAAAACGCTTCAAAGATGATCTGGGTCCTGAAACTCGGACTCGCACTCGGTCAGCAGTTTGAGCAACAACGGACTGTTGTGAATTTGTCACAAGCTCAAGATCCACCACTTTGGTCAAAACGAAATCTCTTCGACCCAGCACTGTGGTCCACAAAAACAGAGCGATGATCAAAGCCATGATCTTGGCGATCATATTGTCTAAAAAAAAGTCTTTAATTCTGGCCTTTAAAGTGAGTGAACTTGTGGGCATCAGTGGGCTCCCTTGAAGGTCAATCCAAAGGTTTCATAAAGGGCTCGCCGGACATCTGAAAGTTCCACATGAGGTTTGAGATGTCCACTTTGCACTAGTCCTACGGATTTAAATTCCTCGCTGATCACAAAGACCAATGAATCTGTTTCCTCTGTCAAACCAATGGCCGCTCTGTGACGAGTGCCTAAGTTTTTATCCAGTGCTGGATTCTTTGAAAGTGGTAATACGTTACCTGCGCTGTGAAGACGTCCTGCGCGAATCAAGATGGCCCCATCGTGAATGGGACTTTGTGGATGAAACACACTGCAAATCAGCTCGGAGGTGATCTTTGCATCCACGTCCACGCCACTTTCAATGTAGTTATCAATCACGATATCTTTTTCGATCACAACCAAGCCCCCGAAACCACGGGCCGCTGTGCTCATGATGCCTTTGGCAAGTTCCTCGATGGCCAGTGCATCTTGAATGCGGTTCTGTCCCGTGAAGAAAGCGCCAGAACCTATGTGAGCCAAAGCTCTTCGGATCTCGGCTTGAAACAAAATCACGGCGATCACAAAAAGATTCGAAAAGAACTTCTCTAACAACCAATTTAAAGTGAAAAGTTCAAGACCTTGGCTGGCAATAAAGCCAATGGCAAGAACAGCAAGCCCCGAGAGCATTTGTGCTGTTCCTGTTCGTTGCACCAACAAAAGAAGTCGGTAAATAACGATCCAAACCAAAGAAATATCGATCACATCGGAAAGCCGAATCTGTGAGAACAGAAAAAACGCATTTTCAAGTAGAGTCGGCAAAGTCCTAGAGTCCCCAATTCAAAAATTAAGCTGTTACTGGTCCAGAATTTCCAACGGGACCACCAGATCCTGATGTTTCACCCGCAGGAACTACGATTGCTCCGCCGGCTCCACCATCTTTTTTGTTGGATCTGACCTTTTCAATTTCCTCAGCCTTCATTCCATTTACAAGAAGACCTACTTCATGACCGTCAATGGTTTCATACTGCAAAAGAGCCTGCGTGATTCGCTCTAAAGCATCTTTGTTATCTAAAAGTATTTTTTGAGCTGTCTTGTAGCCTGTTGAAATAATGCTGGAAACTTCGGCATCAATTTCTTCAGCCTTACTTTCAGAGTAATCCTTAGAAGTTTGACCGTAGTTCATTCCTAAAAACACAGGGCCCTCGCGCTTTTCATAGGCCAAAGGACCGAGCTTTTCGCTCATACCCCACTCGCAGACCATGCGACGAGCCAGCTGTGTCGCCCGCTCAATGTCATTGGCTGCACCGGCAGTGAAATCTTTGTAAATCAGCTCTTCAGCAGCTCGACCACCGAAGGCAAAGGCAATCCAGTTTTCAGCTTGTTTTTTAGAGAAGCTGACTTGATCTTTTTCAGGCAAGGTTTGAGTTAAACCTAATGCCATACCCCGAGGAATAATCGTCACTTTGTGAATGGGATCAAGACCAGGAAGCTTCACACCCACAAGTGTGTGACCGGCTTCGTGATAAGCTGTCATTTTGCGATCTTCTTCAGAAAGCACCATGGATTTACGCTCAGAGCCCATCAAAACTTTGTCTTTTGCTTTTTCAAAGTCTTCCATCTCGAGGAACTTTTTGTCTCCACGAGCGGCAATGAGAGCTGCTTCATTCACTAAATTTTCTAAGTCAGCACCAGTGAAACCAGGAGTTCCACGGGCAATTTTTGAAGCTTCAACGTCTGGACCCACGGGCGTCTTTCGGATGTGAACCTGTAGGATTTGCTCGCGACCTTTGAGATCAGGCTTATTGACGACAACCCGTCTGTCAAAACGACCGGGACGCAAAAGTGCAGGATCTAAAACGTCAGGTCTGTTGGTTGCAGCCACGATGATCACACCTTCACTGCTCTCGAACCCGTCCATCTCAACTAACAATTGATTCAATGTTTGTTCTCGCTCATCGTGACCACCGCCCATACCGGCACCACGATGACGTCCCACCGCATCGATCTCATCGATGAAGATCAAGCATGGGGCACTTTTTTTACCCTGCTCAAAAAGATCTCGAACACGGCTGGCGCCCACACCCACGAACATCTCGACAAAATCTGAGCCTGAGATTGTGTAGAACGGAACACCCGCTTCACCGGCCACTGCACGAGCGAGCAAAGTCTTTCCAGTTCCAGGGCTTCCCACAAGCAAAACACCTTTGGGAATTCGTCCGCCAAGTTTTGTGAATTTTTTTGGATCTTTTAAGAAGTACACGATCTCTTGAAGCTCGTCTTTGGCTTCTTCCACGCCGGCCACTTCTTTAAACGTCACACGATTTTTGTGCTCTGTTAAAAGTTTTGCACGGGATTTTCCAAAGCTCATGGCTTTGCCGCCACCGGATTGGATTTGTCGCATAATAAATAAAAACAAACCGATGATTAAAATCAGCGGCAACCAATTGCTTAAAAATGAAGCCAAGAATCCGTTACCATCACCGCGTTCATAATTGGGCACAACGCCTTTGGCTTCTAACTTTTTTAAAGTTTCATCTGTGGGATTTCCAGTGAATGAGAATTTCTCTCCGCCGTATTTTTGAGCCCCTTCAGGCGTGAGCTCTCCGCTGAATTTTCCAGAATCAATTCCGATAATCAGCTTGTCTGGTTTAATTTCACCAGCTTCGAGAGCTTTCATAAATTTTGCGTTATCAAACTCTTTGGCAAATTGAGGATTTTTGGTTTGATACAGGTGAATCATAAAAAAACTGACCACCATGATTAAAAACCAAAATGCGATGACTTTTTGTCCTGATTTCATGAAGTACCAAATCCTTTCGGGTAGCTCTCATTATTTTAGAGTGAAAACTATTGTGCAGGCTACTGACTAAGAGTGATTTGCTGTGCGTTAACCTTCCAAATGACCCCTGCACACTTAAAGCTGTGTCGCTTTTGATCTTTGTCCAGCTGTCGTTGCACTTCTTTGAGCTGTGACAGACTAAATTCTGTGACTCCCTTGCTTTTTAGCAACACTGAAAGCATCTGAATTTGCTCAAGACTGGACCTTGAAAGATAATCTTCCAGGGAAATAGCCTTGATGTTTTGATCCAGCTTTGGCTGCACATTGACCAAATGACTCAAGGATTCAGACATTCGGTTCAAGCTTCCAGGTCTGAAAGTTTCTAAATCTTTCAACCAAAAGAGCCTGAGCCAATTTCTTAAATAACTCGGATCTAAATTTGAGGGATCTTCCACCCATTTTTTTTGAGTCGACTGCATGTACTCCACTAACTTTTCTTTTGGAGTATTCAAAAAAGGGCGAAACAATTTCCCTTGATAAAAATCCATGGATTTTAAACCATCAGGACCGGTCCCTCGAATTAATCTGATGATTCGAGTTTCGAGTAAGTCCTGTTGGTGGTGAGCTAAGGTCACAACGTGCGTGGCTTGCCACTTTTTCCAATGAGTCATTCGGAATTTTCTCATCTGAGCTTCGGATTTTAAAGGTTCTTTGCTTTGAGCTAAATGAAAAGGCAAGCCTAAATCAGCTGCTAATTTTTTAACAAATTTTGCGGCTTTATTTCGGTATTTATTCTTTGATGGCCCGTGATGCACATGCAAGACTTCCAAAGGAATTTTAAGATCGTTGAGAACATGAAGGCACGCCACCGAATCTAAACCGCCCGAGCAGGCCACCATCAAGGGCCGATCTAATTTGTGTTTCTTCAAAACTTTCAAAACTTGATGATGAAGATCTGTCCACTGAACCTTACCCATGGCGAATCACTTTCCACTGAATAAATTCCTGAAGACCTTCGACTCCCATTTCTCGGCCGAAGCCTGAGTGTTTTGTTCCACCGAAAGGCAGGAGAGGGTCGCTTTGTGAAAATCCATTAAATGAAAAAGTTCCCACCATGCAATCTGAGGCCACTTGATTTGCTAAATTTATGTCACTGGTGAAAATTCCTCCGGCAAGACCGTAGGGACCACTGTTGACGGCCTGAACAGCTAACTCAATATCGTCAAATTCATAAAAAAGAGCGATGGGAGCAAAAATTTCTTCAGATTCAAAGCCATTTAAGTTCACGCCAAAATCCAAAGTACCAATGCTCGAGAACTGATCCTGAAAGGGAAAAATTTCTGTGTAATTCGCACCAAGCCCCACTGCTTTTTGAACTTGTGCGTGAGCGGCCTTTAAAAATCGTGGGTGAGCTGCTGGGCCCACTTCTGTGGAATCGTCGTTGGGATTTCCTCTGACCACTTTTTTTAACCGTTCATGAAACATTTCAGTGAATTTTTGTTTAATTTTATGATGAAGATAAAACCTTTTACCTGCCACACAACTTTGCCCGCTATTAATCAATCGTGTCTGCACACACTTTTGAACCGCTTGCTCAAGATCACAATCGGGCATCACAAAATAGGCATCATTTCCACCCAATTCCAAAATGGATTTCTTCAGACTTCGTCCGCAGGTTTCGGCTATTAACTTTCCAACTTCAGTGCTGCCCGTGAATGTCACCAAGCCCACTGACTTTTCTTTTTCAATCAAAGTGTGCACATCTTCAGAACTTATCCTTATGTGAGTCAGCAACTTTTGACCTTGCCAATCACACACACTCTCCATTGCCTGGGCGCATTCGTTCACAATGTCTGAGTGCTTCAAAAGCACCGTGTGACCTGTCACCCAAGCACAGGCCGTCAGGCGAAGCACCTGCCAAAAGGGAAAGTTCCAAGGTTGAATGCTGAATACAACGCCGTAACTTTCTGGACGAACTTCTGAGTTGCCTCTTTTTTTTGATTCTAAAATTTGCGGAGCTAACTTGGGGATTTCCCTTAAAGCCCGGAGGGACTTATCGATTTCGGCTCGACCTTGAGCGATGGGTTTACCCATTTCACGGCTTGCAAGTCGGGCCCAGGCCTCTTTGTTTTCCTGCACTCGATCTGCAATTTTTACGATGTGATCGATGCGATCTTGAACTTTTAAGGCTTGCCACTGCTTTTGAGTGTTTTGCAAAGTTGAAAGAGCAAGAGCCGCGTCGATGTAATCATGTCGTGTCATGCTTTGGAGTTATAGCTGAGTGAACACCTGATAGAAAGACATAACGAGTCCTCCCAGAAGAAAACTTGTCATCACCGACCAGGAAAACACAGTGTAGACTTTTTTAACTTTGAGGGCTTTTTTAGAGTAGGGAGTCGTATTGATGGCGGGCACTTGAACTTTGATGGATTGAATCAAAACCCAGCACGACAGGCAAAAAAACACCACAGAGATCACAGAATAAAGCATGACATCTAAATCAAACATGTGTCTCATTTCGGAGCAAATGGCTGAAGGCTAAAGAGCGACCTTGGTCTGTTTTTAAGGCTGGACGGCTCGCTTGCAGCTGAGCTGGTGATTGTGTTTTTGCAAAACGGCACGAGGCTCGAACTCGGCTGCAATTTGACTTGCGAACTCTTGACCACGGGATTTAAAAAACTCGACAGAGGCTCCCGCTTTAAATTGAAAACCTAATTCTGGACCTCTCCAAACCTTGGTATCGATCACGTCTGAAACTGTTTCGACGAATTTCAGATCATTCCAAACATCAAACCTTTCTTGCTCTGTCAGGCTTGAAAGTTTTTTTTCCATCACAGTGGTTTTCAATTTTTCTTCAACTTCATTCAAAGCAAGAACACACTTTGGGACCTGACAAACTCCGTAACTTTTCCTGAGCTCATTGAAAAGCGTTTGAGTTCTTTCGAGTTCTAAGCTTAAGAGCTGATCCAGTGACATGGTTTTGGGTAGGTCATGAAGGGCTATGTAGGAAGTCAATAAGTTGAGGCCAACATCACCAGGAAGTCGCCTGAGCCCTAAAAAATGGTTGGGATAATGATCATAGATTTCTCGAGCCATCATCGAAACCCGCGTTCGGTGCTCTCGAATCTCACGTTTAAATTGATGATGAGTAATGGCCTGGGTTACCACCGCAATCTGAAAAATAAAAAACACCAGAAGTAATTGGACTTTGCCCATCATACTTTGAAGTAAGCGGATCCTGTGCCACTTGAAATGAAACTGGAGCCTTCCAATTCTTTGAATTTTGCTCAAGTGACGAAAATTGGTTGGCCTTGCGCTTGCTTCGATCTGAGATAACCAAGGAATTAGAATGTCTTTTCGACCTCAAATCAGCATCTTAGCTTTGCTTTTGTTTTCCCAACAGTGCCTGTCTGCGGCCCAAGTGTCGTGTTTGACTGCGGTTCAACAAACTGAACAAATAAAAGACAGCAAAAAAAACAAAGAAGATGTTCTGCAAGACAACATCGACGACGTCAGACTCCTGCCAAAAAAAGATCTGTATATTTCCACTCAAGCTCTTTTATTAAGTATAGAAAACTACTACGGTCCTAAAAAGTTAAAACAGACAACTGTGGGAGTAAACTGGAAGAAAAAGAAGGCAGACCTTTACAAAAAACTCAAAACAATCAACACCGAAAAAGAAGCCTTATTTGCCATCACAGATTTTTTACTGACTTTGGATGATGCTCACGTCTCTGTCGAGCTCCCATCCACACTCACAGCAAGCCTTCCGATGCAATTGAGTTATGTACCCGCCACTCAGACTTTTCACATCAATCACATCGAACCATTGGCACTCAGCAGAGCGCTCAAATCAGGTGAAATGCCCCCACTTAAAGCCAAACTTGTGAAAGTGAATGATCTGGACATCAACGAGTTTCAAAAGAAGTTTGCCTCTTTTAACTCGGGTGGAAACCCTCTCACAAACGCAGCCCTTTTTGCCAGATCCCTATTTAATCTTTCGGAATCCAGCGGATTTCCCATCAGTCTTCAAAAGTCCATGACTTGGAAGTTTGAATTTGAATGGATGGATCCTCAGACAAATCAATTGGTCAGAAAAGTTTCAGAGTTTGAATACAATCAAGCTGGGGAATCCATCATTGGACTGTCTACAGTTGTGGCCGGTGCTCCCAAATTTAAATTGGAAATCCCGAAAATCGATCTCACTCGAATTAAAACTGAGGGACACAGATTTAGATTAGGCCAAGCGGATTCCTATTTTGAATTACCCAAGGACTTTAAAAAAATTGAGCTTCCAGTCAGCTTAAAAGATCACATCAAAGAAGGCAGACTTGTTGCCGGAACTTTTCAGAAGGATGGCAAAAGAGTCGGATTCCTTCGCATCGCAAGTTACGACACCGCGGGCATCGATCACGCGAAAATTCAAAAAGTGGTGGATTACTATATTCATCAACTTGAAATGACTTCAGACTTTTTGATTCTCGATCAAATGGGAAATCCCGGAGGTTCGGTCACCTATTCAGATATGATTATTGAGCGCTTCGTAGGCAAGCTGGATCCCAAAAAACATATGAAGTTTCGCTTGAAACCTACGGGAAGTTTTTTGAAAATGTTTGAAAGCTTGATTACCGGCGTTGAGCGAGACGTTAACATTAAAGATCCAATCAAAAGAGCGGCTCTTGCCAGTGCACTCCGATCAGATTTTGAAATCGTTCACCGCGCTTATAGATCTGGCGAACCCATCAGCGATCCGGTTTCATTAACAGGTTACTATGAATACTTGAAACTTCTAGCTGAGTCTGCTGAGCCCTCAAAACAAGCTGAACTTTTTAATTCTGCCATCGATCCACTTTTTTCTTACGAAAACCAGGCCCATTATACCAAGCCTGTGTTTATGTTAGTGGATCATTTGTCATTCTCGGGTGGTGACGCCACTCCTGCGAATTTGATGGATTACGGTCGAGCCATTTTAATCGGAACTAGAACTGCTGGTGCAGGGGGAACTGTTGAAAAATTCTCGTCAAGATTGATGCTGACCGAATTTAAATACAATTTGACCACATCGCTGATGTATCGCCCGGTGGCAGATCAAAAGTATGTGGAAAATTTTGGAGTGAATCCTCACTATGTGGTTTTGCCAACAGTGAATGATTACACCAATCGCTTTTCAGATTTCTTAAA
>CAZPBD010000062.1:0-15749 GCA_964584655.1 uncultured Pseudobdellovibrionaceae bacterium
TGTCAGCAGCGTAAGTTCCAGTGATATCTTTGTTTTGAATTCTGTTAACAGTTGTTGTTCCGATGTTTCCTGAAACGTCGCCAGCAGCAACAATTGTTGTGTTCGTCACAGCAGTCAGTCGGCCAAAAGCATCAACAGTGATGGCAGGCACCTGAGTCGTTGAACCGTAAGACGCAGCTGTTACACCAGAATTTGCTAAACGAGCAACGCCTGCAGCCACCGTGATTCCGCTTGTCGCAGCATTTGTATCGAACTGTACATTTCCTTTGGCAACGTAAGATGCATCACCATCAGCTGTGTCACTATCAGCAGCACAGGCCCAAGCAGATCCATTCCATTTCAAAATCTGATTCACACCACAGGTCATGCTCGTTGCGGCCGTGCCAGTCGTGTTCATCACTAAAATACCTTCACCAGTTAAAGTCGCAGAACCCGTTCCACCGCGAGTGACAGGCAATGTTCCTGCTGTCACTTGGTTGGCATTAATTGCGATTGCAGTTGAAGCAGCTGTTGTGATTCTTCCAAAAGCATCTACAGTGATCGCAGACACAGACGACGCAGATCCGTAAGATCCAGCCGTTGCACCAGAGTTTGCAAGTCTTGCGATTCCTGCAGCCACAGTGATTCCACTTGTGGCAGCGTTTGTATCAAATTGCACAATTCCTTTTGCAGCATAAGAAGCGTCACCGGGAGTCGCATTGTTGTCATCAGTTTCGCAAGTCACAGTTCCATCAGCAGCAATTTCTCGAATGGATGAGCCAGCAGCACAAGTGCTTGCAACTCTTGCCTGTAACACGGCTGTATTTGCACCTAATGTAATGGAACCAGCACCATTTGTGACAGTCACTCCGCCGCCACCAGTGATGGCTGCAGCAACAGGAGCTGCTCCCGTTGAACCAACAAGAAGCTGACCATTAGTTAAAGCACCAGCCTCAACGATGGCGCCACCGCTTGAGACCATCAATCGATTATTATTTAAAGCTGTTCCTGAGTTTGTACCACCACGAGCGATTGGCAAAGTGCCTGATGTCACATCAGAAGCACTTAATGCAATCGTAGTATTTGAAACTGAAGTAATTCTTCCAAACGCATCAACCGTGATGGCTGGAACCTGAGTTCCTGAACCATAAGTTCCAGCTGTTGCTCCTGAATTTGCAAGTCTCAAAACTCCAGCAGCAAGGCTTAATCCACTTGTTGCGGCATCTGTGTCAGCTCTGACAACACCGGAAGAGGCATACGATGCACTATCTACACTCACTGTCACTGCGCCCGTTGCAGCAGTGGTTCCGCCATTGATACGAACAGGAGCCGTTGAAGCCACACTCGCAACTGTTCCTGATGCACCCGCATCTGCAGCACATGACCAAGTCGTTCCATTAAAAGTTAAATACTCATTTGCTCCGCAAGTGGGAAGATTTGATAATACATAATCATCAGCGCTTTGATCATACCAAAGCATTCTGTCAGCAGCATATGTACCCGTTATATCTTTATTTTGAATTCGATTTACAGTTGTTGTTCCGATATTTCCAGACACGTCACCAGCAGCAACGATTGTTGTGTTTGTCACAGTCGTCAGCCTTCCGAAAGCATCAACAGAAAATACAGGAACTTGAGTTGTGGATCCGTAGGATGCAGCCGTCACTCCAGAACTTGCTAAACGAGCAACACCTGCAGCAACCGTGATTCCACTTGTCGCAGCATTGGTATCAAATTGTACGATTCCTTTAGCAGCATAAGAAGCATCACCAGGAGCTGTGTTGTCATCAGTTTCACAAGTGACAGTCCCATCTGCAGCAATTGAGCTGATTGAAGAACCAGAAGCACAAGTTCCAGTCACCCGAGCTTGTAACACAGCTGTGTTAGCTCCCAAAGTGATAGAGCCTGCACCATTTGTTACCGTTACTCCACCACCAGCAGTCAAAGTAGCGGCGACAGGAGCTGCTCCCGTTGATCCCACAAGCAGTTGACCATTTGTTAAAGCACCTGCCTCAACAATTGAACCACCAGAAGAGACCATCAATCGATTATTATTTAATGCAGTCGCTGAATTCGTACCACCGCGAGCAATTGGCAATGTGCCAGAAGTAATATCAGAAGCGCTTAGAGCAATCGCAGTATTTGAAACTGAAGTAATTCTTCCAAATGCATCGACTGCAATCGCAGGCACTTGAGTTCCTGAACCGTAGGATCCAGCCGTGGCACCCGAATTTGCTAAGCGAGCAACTCCAGCAGTTACAGTGATTCCACTCGTCGCGGCATTGGTATCAAACTGCACATTCCCTTTAGCTACGTAAGACGCATCACCATCAACAGAATCATTATCAGCAGCACAGGCCCAAGCTGTGCCTGTCCATTTCAAAATCTGATTCACACCACATGTCATGCTGGTAGCAGCAGTCCCTGTCGTGTTCATCACTAAAATACCTTCACCAGTTAACGTTGTAGCACCCGTACCGCCACGGGTGACGGGTAAAATTCCTGCTGTCACTTGGTTGGCGTTAATTCCAATCGAAGTGTTTGTGACAGAAGAAATTCTTCCAAAAATATCCACAGTAAAAACAGGCACAACAGAGCCAGAACCGTAAGTTCCAGCGGTGACACCAGAGTTCGAAAGCTGAAGCACGTTTCCTGTTGTTACAAAGTTAGCTGCAGGAGCATTCTTTGCCCAAGCCGTTACAGTTGGATCTGTTTCAGCCGTAATACCAGTCGCATCAGCTGCTGCGACCCACGCAGTACCGTTGAACTTTAAAACTTGAGTTGCAGCCGGAGCCACAGACAAATCAACAGCAGAGCTATCAATTCGGTCCACAGTTAAATTTGAATAGTTTCCACTGACATCACCACCAAAAGTGGCATTACCTTGAATGGCTGTTCCAGCGGTCGTTCCATAGTTAACAGAAACTGTTGGTGCCGTAGCTGTGCCACCAATCGTGGTTCCAGTTCCCGCAGTCACAGAATTTACAACTGCATTCAAATTCGCAATTGTTCGTATGTTTCCACCGTCCCAAAATTTAATAACTCCGCCAGTATTAACCCAAACAGTCCCGGTGGCAGCAGCACCTGAAGTTGTTAGGTTTGGTAACAATATCGAAGTTTCTTGTGCAGATGAGTATTGTCCCAACGACAAAGTCCCCGCCACATCCAGCGAGGAATTAAAAAATGCATTTTGATTGGCATCCAAGCGCATGGCTTCGGTGGTGCCGGTAAAGAACCTCATCTCATTGGTCGCTTCACTACTTTGAATACTCGCTCTTTGAGCTGCGGCTCCGCTGAAGAAATCAATTTTACTTGTTCCCCCACCAGCTGCCGTTGCAGTTAACCTGATATCAGGATTTGTTTTATTCACTTCTAGGTCGGCAGCTGCAGTGGCAGTTCCGATCCCCACGGTTCCAGCTGTTGTATAGATATTTGCAACAGTTGAAATGTTACCTGTGTAAGGAGTGGATCCATCAAGTCTTGCGTACAAAGAATCATGATCATGGTAGGCGCTGGCATCATTGCCGTTCACTAAGGCTTCCGCAGCAAATTGAGTCAAAGCTCCGTTAACTCTTAAGAATGAAGTTGAAGGCAATCCACCTAGGTTCAAAGAATTTTTTGATTCGAAAGAAAAGGGAGCAGCACCAATCGTCTGCATATCAGGAGAAGTCACTCCACCCGCTTCGACTTCAATTCGGCGCCAATCATTTTGAGCAGGTATATAGAGAGTCGAGCAGTTATTCACAATTCCAGCAGAGGAGTTATTAAAAACATCTCGAAAATTCACCATGGGCCCAGCAAAAGTCACGTTACCAGCAGCTCCTAATAGAGCTGTGAAAATTCCGTAGGTATTAGGCGTGATGGTTTGAGTGTCCTCGTAAAGATAACAAGTTCCCGAAGGAGGATAAATTCTGAATTTCACAACTGTTGCAATATTAATAGGACTTCCAGAAGAATCCGTCAGTCGACCTTGAAATGGCAAAAGGTCAGGAGTTGCAAAAGAAGTTGATGCAATTAGTAGAATACTTAGAATGATGGTTTTAAAAAATCCCTTAAGGACCATACACGATCCCTGTGACATTCACATCCACGTTACGAGTTCCAGCCACCATACGCTCGCCGGAAACAACACCCATGGTAAATTGTACGCCCGATGATCCTTCATCAATAGCTGAACCAGCTGTTACAACTTGAAAGGTAGGTGAAGTTGGAGGAAGTAATAATCGAACGTCTGCGATGGCTGATTCTGTCCAACCTTTTTTAGTTCGAGCGCGAACGTAAACAAATACTTGTTTTGGCACAACAATATTAAAAGTAAAGGCACCGTTCACACAACCAGTGGGGATAGTTGTCCAAGTACTTGTATTGTTTGAATACTGATACTCAAGACCGTAAGAAATAGGATCACACTCACCAGAGACTACGAACGCAGGTGTTGATGTCACAAAGCTTGTGCTATTTAATCCCGCAAAAGTGGGCACGCGAGTTTTAATGATCTCTTCGGACTGAGGACCACCAGATGGAGCGCAAGCTGTTAGAATCACGAAAGAAGTCATGAATACTAATCGACACATTCCGTACAAACTTGAGACATGGTTGGAGTTGAGGGTGGTCGGTCCGTTCTTCATAACAGACTTATCGTCCGGTTTTAGAAATACTTGAGGATTAAGAAGGGTTAATATTAGTCATTTCAGCTATTTGCGCAGAAGTTTCTTGATCATATAAAAATAATTCTCATGTTTTAAAACGTTTTAATTAGAGTTAAGCATAAAACTTCACAAAATTGAGTCAAAACTAGACCAAAACACAATATTTTATCGTATTTTTACTACAATTCACTTTTTCTTAAACTCAACTCAAATCTCGGACCGAGACTTCTCAGCCCGACCTTTAATCACATTAAAAATTTATTTGTTGAATCACAAATGACAACCAATTGAGAATCTATGCATGCACAGAGCTCACACCTTATCAGCAATTGGTCCAATTCCAGAGCATCAGGATCATGCTGTCTTCTTTTATCAAAAGGCTGAAGAGCTCACGCAAGTGATCACTGATTATTTTTTAAGTTCACTTCATAAACCCAATGAGTGTTTCATACTGGCAGCCCGCCAAAAAACTTGGGATCAACTCAAAAAACATCTCGGCTCAGATCATCTATTGTTAAGCAGAATTGAATATTTTGATGCTGATCAAATGGCTCAACATTTGATCGATTCAAACGGCCGATTTTTACAAGAAAATTTCAATCAAAGAATCGCTAAAAATGTAGCGGCCCACTCTTTGAATAAAAAAAGTCTGACTGTCTACGGTGAAATCGTTGATGTGCTTTGCAGTCTTGGTTTTTATCAAGCGGCTCAAGATTTAGAAAATGCTTGGCATCAGCTGATCCATCAACATTCCTTAAATGTTTTGTGTGGCTACAACCACCATCATTTTATTCAAGAAAAAAACCATTCAGATTTTGTAAGCACTTGTGATGGTCACAGCCGGATCGCGAAACCCAACACGATTTTGAAATCAAATCCCAATCTATTGGACCGAGAAGTTGTCAATTTTGAACACGAAAAGCTCAGCCACCAATTAAAATGTGAATCTGTTGAAAAACGCAAAGCCCTCGCCTATTTAGGTGAAATGCAATCTGAAGTTTTCCATGAGATCAAAAACATTATCTCTGTTTCTGCACTCAGCGCCAGTCAGCTAAATTCCATGGAAAAGCATATCGCGCCTGAAATGCAAGCTCGGTTCTCAAAGCTTGTTTCACACATCACTGAATCTCAAAAAAGACTGAATAATATTATCGTTGAATCCATGGATTTAGTGCGCAGCCAAAAAGAGTTCTGGGAAAAAATTGATCTCAATTATTGTTTGCTTCAAGCCATCAATCTTTGCTCTGGGCAAATTACAAAAGATGGCATCGATTTGATTATGAATATCGATCACAGATCCATCGAAGTCTTCGGTGTGTCTGAAATGGTTGAAAGAATTTTTGTGAATATATTAGAAAATGCGATCCATGCATTGGCTGAAAATCCACAAGGCACATCGAAAGTCATTCAAATCACTTCTTCAATTCAAAACGGAAAAGCCGTTGTGTCGATTACAAACAATGGACCCACAATTTCTGCTGAAAGTTTAGCTAAATTATTTACGCCATTTTATACGACAAAAAAACGTGGTGGCACTGGCATTGGACTGACCTATTCTAAGAAAATAGCTCAGTCCCATGACGGCGATATCACTTGCGAAAGCTCAAATGATATCGGCGTTCGGTTCACTTTAATTTTGCCCAGCTGTAAAAGCTAAAATCTCTGAAAAATACTGAGGAAACAAAGTCATATCCACTTTTTTGGGATTTTGAGCATCAATGATTTTCTGATATTTTGCATAGAACTCGGGGTGAGTTGTTTTCGTCGCTAGAATTTTTTGAAAGATTTCTTCCTCACGACCTTTTAAAGCAAATCGGTAGTCGTTGATGATTTTAGTCGCCAAGCCATCACTTTGTTGAGCTGCGATTTTTGGAATTTTACCAACACCGTAGTTCGCATCAGCCCATGATCTAAACAAAACATCTTGAGCGTATCTGATCAAAATTCGCTCTGTGGGCATCACATTTTCTGCTGCCGCTCGCACTTCTTCGATCATGGCTTTAATTTGTTTTGGACTGTAACCTAGAACTGTTAGCAATTCTCGAGTGACAGCATGATCTCCATTTTGATCGATGTGATCGAATAAGTAGTGACCAATTCCTGGCTCTCGGGTGACGACAGAATTTTTAAGCATTTCTTTCAGCGGAATTGAAACATCCACAGTGTTATCCCCAGCAGGTAAACCAGTCACAGGATCAAGAGGAGCTGGAAAGTATTCTTCCTTCATGCCCGTTAAAATTCTGACTTTTAAATTGGGGTTCACAACCGTGGGATCCGCTAATTTTTTCTTATTCCATAGTAATTGTGGACCCATTGTTCCTGCCCAAGTGCTGCCTTCCACATTTTCGGCCACGTCTCCGCCAAAATTCATTTTTTCAGTCACATTGGATTGATACGCATCAAGTTCTTTCGTGAAACCAGCAGGAGACAAAGCAACGACACCGTCCACATCTTTCGGGTATCTCGTCACATATTCTAAAATCACATCCGGACCAAATGAGTGACCGGCCAAAACCACAGGAAGTCCTGATTTTTTTGCCTCTAAAACAATGGATCTGACCCAAGTCATGAAATGCTCAACTTTATTAAACTCTTCACCCCGTGGACCTTTTGCATGGAACGGCATATCCATGCTGATCGCAGAAAATCCAAGGTTTGCAAGGGTGTTCATGTTGACGATAAAATTTCGTCCACTGGATTTCATTGTTCCAGATCCATGAAAGAAAAGAAAAACGGCTTTTGATTTTGGATCCACCAGCGGAATTTCACCTTTATGATTAGGCGTACCCGTTGAGGTCACATACATTTGAGTTTGAAATTTTTCAGAGGCAAAACCCTTCACCTGACCAAAAATTTCTCGGTGTTGAGCAGCTCCTAAAAAATCACGGTCATTTTTAAAATCAACTTTTTGTCCGTCCGCATCTGGCTTAATGGTCAAAGCTGACTTGTTCGATGCTACAGCTGCTTTACAGGTCTTGGATTTCGCAAACGAAATCGAGGGGGCAAAAAGACTTGAGATCAATAATAGTGACAGTGTTTGGTTTTTCATCGTGAGCTCCTGTGACGTACAATTTTGTTAGAGCCCGGGTCAGAGCTCCATCAGTTCCAGGCCATAATACGAGAGGCTTTGAAAAATTTCATCGAGCGTGAATAAGCTACAAAATGACCAAAAGGGCCCAGACAAAACCCCTGTACTTTCAATAGTTTAAGTCGATTGTAAATTCTACCTGTCAACACCACCCACCCCCCATTTGCAGGCTGGCTGGACTGTTCATTGGACCCATAATCCTGCAAAATAAACTATGCGTTTTGATTGGACCCTACGAACTTTACAGGAATGGAAAGAGCTTCTTGAGCAAGCTCAGCAGGCCAATTGGATGCAAACATGGGCCTATGCGCAGGCCAGTTTTAAAAAAGATTGGATTCCCACACAAATGGCCGCTGTCAGTGATGATCAAGGTCAGCTTATAGCCATCATCGCGCTTCAGAAAATAATTTTGGGACCCTTTAAGTACATTCGAATCAATCGCGGTCCCCTTTGGTTGAAAAAGAACGTCTGCGAGCAGGATTTAATTCAGTTTGCTCAACTTCTCAGGTCTGAGTTTCCGAAATCTTGGCTCACAAAAATAAAATGGCTTCCCGAATTTAATTTAAGTCCCAACGGTTTTAAAAGTTTAGAAAAAATAAACTTTAAACTGGCTCAAAAAAACTTTCAAACCACTTGGCTTGATCTTTCACAATCTGAAGAAACCCTCAGGTCCAACCTGAAACAAAAATGGCGCAACAGTTTAAATAAATTTGAGCGAGCAGGTCTTACGATTAAAATTGAATCCACACCGGGTCACTTCTCAGAGTTTTTAAATTTTTATGAACTTTATAAAAGACAAAAAAACTTCCAAGGGCCTTCCCGAGAATTTTTAGGTATCGAGCTCAGTGAAGCCTTCAGACAAAAACAAGCCACACTTTTGTGGGCCATGGAAAACGGCCTCCCCATAGCAGGCATTGCCATTCACAGCCATGGAAAGAACATCTCTTACCGCGCAGGGTGGAATTCCTCTCAAGGAAAACTGACCAATGCTCACTATGGACTTTTGTGGCATTCAATTTTGCATTTTAAAAAATTAGGTTTTGAGCAATTTGATCTTGGTGGAATTTTACCTATGGAAGCTCAAGGGCTAACACATTTTAAATTAGGTCTTGGGGGATCGCAAAGCCGCTCTGAAATCATCGAGGGCTAAATGAATCATCGATGTATTAACTACGACGATCTTAAGCATGGTGGAATCACGAGCTAGTAAAGTGTACGATCGCCTTTTTTTTCCCACTCTTTAAAAACTACCAGGGCTTCATTTTGCAAGATTTGTTTCATCGGAATTTTTCGCTGATCAATGGCCTTTGGAACTTCTTGATAAATAAAGTCATCATCAAACTGAATGTCTGCAGCGTCTTGTCTGGTGTTAGCGTAATAAATTTTATCAAGCCTTGCCCAGTAAATGGCAGCTAAACACATGGGACAGGGCTCGCAGCTGGTGTAAATTTCAGCGCCTGTTAAATCAAAGCAACCTAAGTTTTGAGAAGCTTTTCGAATGGCTTGCACTTCTGCATGAGCCGTCGGATCGTTGGTCGATAAAACCTGGTTCCAGCCTTCGCTGATGATTTTTCCGTCTTTGACGATGACAGCTCCAAAGGGTCCACCATGACCCGCATTCATATGGGTGTGTGAAAGCTCAATGGCTTTTTTCATAAACTCTGCAGATTTCTCTGCAGTTGGTGGCTTTGAATTTTTAGAGTCTGGTGTTTTCATAGGACAAACAGGTTTGACTAACTAGAGTAAAGTGTCAACCAGCGTTTGGCTTCTGCCTCAGAGATCTTGCGGGCCTCACAGTAAGTTTTCAGCTGATCATCACCTATCGGTCCCACATGAAAATATTTTGCATAATCTGAGTGAAAATAAAGCCCTGACACCGAACTTCCCGGATACATCGCAAGATTCTCGGTCAACTTGATGCCCGTTCGCTTTTCCACATCCATCAATTTCCACATTTGAAGTTTTGTCGTGTGATCAGGGCACGCGGGATACCCCGGCGCAGGCCTAATCCCACGGTACTTTTCAAAAATCAGATCGTTCACAGATAAATTTTCGTTCTCGCCGTAGCCGTGACTAATTCTGACTTTTTTATGAGCACACTCAGCTAATGCTTCAGCCAATCTGTCAGACAGGGCTTTTAACATGATGCAGTTATAATCATCATTTTTAGCTTTTAAATCTTCAGCCATATTTTCTAATTCAGGCCCGCTGGTGACGGCAAACATCCCCAATGTGTCCATCAGCCCTGAGCTTTTGGGAGCGATAAAATCTGACATGCAATAGTGTATTCCAGAGGGTGTTTCTTTGGGTCGTTGCTGACGTAAAAACACAAGCTCATCAATCTTTTCATTCTTATCATTGAAAATAAAAATGCTTTCATTTTCACTTTGAGCTTTAAAAAACCCAACACAAACCTTCGGCTGAAACACTCGAAGCTTTGTGATTTTATCTAACCAATCATTAGCTTCTTTGAATAAAGTTTTGGCCTGCTGACCGGATTCTGGTTTTTCAAAAATGGCGGGGTAAGATCCTTTGAGTCCCCAAGTCCAAAAAAACGGAGACCAATCAATCAGCTCTCTGATTTCATGAAAGCTCGGACGTAAATCAAAAACTCCGAATTCGTGGGGCTTTGCTAAATCTTTTGCAGCGAATTCAAATTTAGGTTTTTTAGCTCTGGCTTCAGACAAATCCACTAATGGCTCTTTTGCTTTATTTAAGTAACTTTCACGGATTTCATCGTACTGTTTTTTGTACTCCAGTTGGTTTTCTACTTTTTTCTCACCTAATAATTTTGAGCAAGCTTCAATCACAAGCGAGGCATCAGAAACGTGAACCACGGGACCTGTGTAATGTGGAGAAATTTTTACTGCCGTGTGAACCAACGATGTGGTTGCCCCACCGATTAGAAGTGGGATCTTTAAACCAAGATCAGTCATGGCTTTTGCGTTGATGATCATCTCATCAAGTGAAGGTGTAATCAGTCCGCTCAGGCCAATCATGTCAGCATTTTCTTTTTTTGCACTTTCTAAAATTTTTGGTAGGGGCACCATCACACCTAAATCCACGACGCGGTAACCGTTACAAGCTAAAACAACTCCCACAATATTTTTTCCGATATCGTGGACATCACCCTTAACTGTGGCTAACACCACAACACCTTGAGATTGTTCTTCGCCTTCTTTTTTCAGCATAAAGGGTTCTAAGAAAGCCACGGCTTTTTTCATCACCCGCGCACTTTTCACCACTTGAGGTAAAAACATTTTTCCCTGACCAAACAAATCACCCACCACACGCATGCCATCCATTAAAGGACCTTCGATGATATCCAGTGGTCTTGGGTAAGTGTGTCTGATCTCTTCCACGTCTTGCTCGATGAATTCATCAAAGCCTTTGACCAGTGCAAATTTAATTCGCTCTTTAGGTGCTAGCGTTCGCCACTCATCATTTTTTTCTGATTTTTTTAAAGTCCCTTTTTCACCGGCATGAACCTGAGACCACTTAATGAGATCCTCAGTGGCATGGGAATTTTTATTCCAAATCACATTTTCACAAAGAGTGCGAAGTTCGGGTTCAATTTGATCATAAACTTGCAGCATTCCTGCGTTGACGATTCCCATATCAAGACCCGCTTGAATGGCGTGATACAAAAACACGGTGTGCAAAGCTTCTCGCACTTGATTTTGTCCGCGGAAACTAAAAGACAAATTCGAAATTCCACCGGAAGTTAAAGCCCCAGGGCAGATTTTTTTCAAGTCGCGAAGGCTTTCGATAAAGTCTTTGGCGTAATCGTTGTGCTCATCCATGCCTGTTGCAATCGCAAGCACGTTCACGTCAAAAATAATATCCGTGGGATCAAAGCCAACTTGCAAGAGTAAATCATAAGCCCGTTTACAAATTTGCAAACGGTGCTCTTTCGTCACAGCTTGGCCAGTTTCATCAAAGGCCATCACCACAACAGAGGCTCCAAGTCTTAGAACTTCTCGGGCTTGTTTCAAAAATTCAGCTTCGCCCTCTTTCAGCGACAAAGAATTCACAATACATCGGCCTTGAGAAACTTTTAAACCTTGCACAATCACTTCAAACTTTGATGAGTCCACCATGATGGGAACTTTAGAGATATCAGGTTCACTGGCGACCAGATTTAAAAACTCTTTCATCAAGCTTTTAGAGTCCATCATGCCTTCATCAAAATTCACGTCCAAGATATTGGCGCCACTTTCCACTTGTTGGCGTGCAACTTTCAAGGCTTCATCTAATTTATTTTCTTGAACCAGCTTTAAGAACTTCGGTGAACCCGTCACGTTCGTGCGCTCACCAACCATGATAAAAGATCTCTCTCCCGTCCATGCCAAATTCATGGGCTCAAGTCCTGATAGGCGCATTTTCTGCTGCTCGATGGTAGGCAGCACAGGAAGCACACGAGGTTTTTGCGGACGAATTTGATCAACGATGGCTTTGATGTGAGCAGGTGTGCTACCACAACATCCACCGATAATACTCAGATGTCCCTTTTCAGACATTTTAGAAATGGTGGTCGCCATGCTAACAGGTGTTTCATCATAGCCCGTGGGACTTAAGGGATTCGGAAGACCCGCGTTTGGATAACAACTGATATGGCAGTGAGCGACCCTAGCAAGGTCTGCGATATAAGGTGCCATTAAATCTGCACCAAGTGCGCAGTTGATTCCCACGCTTAACGGATTTGCATGTCTGATGGAATTCCAACAGGCTTCAACCGTCTGACCCGACAAAGTTCTGCCGGATTGATCAGTGATGGTGACAGAAATCATCAGCGGGATTTTTTGCTGTAATTTTTCTTCTAAAAGTTGGATGGCATAAAGGCAGGCTTTTAAGTTTAAAGTATCAAAAACAGTTTCTGGTAAAAGAAGATCTGCTCCACCAATCATTAAATTTTCAGCTTGCTCAAAGTAGGCTGTAACCAGTTCATCAAAAGTGACAGCACGGTAGCCAGGTCTGTTCACATCAGGCGAAAGGGAAGCTGTGCGATTGGTGGGACCAATGGCACCTGCGACGTAACATTTCCGGCCAGGGTTATTTTTCATAAAATCTGTGCAAGCTTTTTTAGCCAAAGCGGCAGCGGCTCTGTTTAATTCGGCCACGATGGGCTCTAAAGCATAGTCAGCTTGAGCAATGGTCGTTCCATTGAAAGTGTTGGTTTCAATGATGTCACAACCCGCTTCAAGGTATTGCGTGTGAATTTCATAAATCACTTCTGGTTTAGTTAAAACAAGAAGGTCATTATTGCCTTTTAAGTCATGGCTGTGATTTTTAAATCTGTCCCCACGAAAATCAGCTTCTTGAAGTTTGTACTGCTGAACCATGGTACCCATGGCACCGTCCAAAAACAGAATTTCCTTTTCTAAACGTTTTTTAATTTCAATTTCGATGGGAGAAACTTTTAGCATTCACTATCAATATCGACTCTTGAGCTAGGCAACAAGCCGAAATGTTGATTGTTAAATCATTTTTAAGTCTGAGTTTCGGATTGGTTTGTCATTCTATTCAGAGCTTATTGCTCTAGATCAAAGCCCTTAAAATGCAGAAAGCGAGTTGCCCCCACGGGCTCACTCGCTTTTTACAGATTTCACACCTGCCTCCTTCAAAGGAGACAATATGACTTATTCCCTCAACAAGAATAGGATCGGAATCGTGTTGAAATACTTAAGGGCATTTTTAAAGCTGGTCATACTGGTTTTAGAAATCCTGAAAAGGTTCAAAGACGTGTAGAGGTTTAATGATTTGAAAGTCTCCAACGTGTTCAGGGTCGAGGGATCGGCCCCAAATCATAGGTAGGATTGAGTTCAAGGCTAAAGGCCAGATGAGCAGTCGTGGGGGCACCGACATCAATCGGCGCAAGACTCAAATCCCCAGCTTCTTACCAATTTCCACAATGTGATGAGCATCGTTCATGATGTAGAAATGCAAAGCCGGCACACCGAAACTCAAAAGCTCTTCACTTTGTTTCAGGGCCCACTTTTTCCCGATCTCTTCAACGTGAGTTGGGTTTTCCATGATGTTATCCACAAGCTCACTTGGCAAATCCACATGAAATGTTTTTGGCAAAGTTGTCACTTGAGCAACGGACCTGATCACTTTCAAACCTGGAACGATCGGCACTGTAATGCCAATTTCGCGGCAAGATTTCACAAACTCAAAATACTTTTGATTATCAAAAAACAGCTGAGTCACGATGTAATCAGCACCGGCATCCACTTTTTGCTTCAAAGCTTGAAGATCCATTTTCATATTGGCAGCTTCAAAGTGTTTTTCAGGGTATCCCGCAACTCCCACACAAAAATCCAAGGGGGCTGAGTCCGAGATGTCTTCGATAAATTGACCCCGACGAAGCTCACAGGCCTGTTTCACAAGGTCAGCCGCATGGTGGTTAGCTGTGCGACTTTTAGAGATTTCTTTATTATAATTTGGACCATCACCACGCAAGGCTAGCATATTATGGATGCCCAGGTAATGAAGCTCGATCATCGCATCTTCGGTCTCTTCGCGGGTATAACCCTTACATAAAATATGAGCGACCGTATCGATTTTGAAGCGATTCTGAATGATTCCACAGATACCTAGGGTGCCTGGTCGTTTTTTATAAATTCTGCGCTCGACAGAGCCATCACTTTTTTCATGGTAATAGGCCATGGAAGAGTGAGAAGTCACATCGATCCAAGCCGGGTGCACGGGAGCTAATTTTTCCACCGTTTCAATGATTTCCTGGGCAGATCTGCCGCGGGGTGGTGGAACAATTTCGCAAGAAATCAGAGGTTGTTTATTTTGGACCGCACGTTGGATGTGTTCAGTGACTTTCATGAAGTTGTTGTAAGCGACGGTGGGCTTGCGTGCAAATGGAATTATTAGAGTTGGAGCTCGAGGGGAAATTGCAGCACAAGTCTTAGTCGAGAAGTGATTGAGTTTCGGAACTCTAAGTGAGTGAACTGCAAGTATGTTTGAAAACAGCATAGTCTCTAAAATGCAAAAAGCGAAAATGCCCCTGGCACACTCGCTTTTTTTGGATCAAAGTTCCTAGATTGAGAGGATCTATGAACCCTAAACGCCTACTCCCCAACAAGAGTAGGATCGGTCGATTTTTAGAAATTCTTGAGAAAATTCTAAAGGTGATTTTAATCATTTTTGAACTATTTAAGAAATTTCGAGACCATTAAGGGCTTAAGAAACGTGGTGTGGGAAACCGCCAACGGACTGGCTTTCAAGGAACTTGATCCAATTTGAGATTCACGAGTGCTGCCGGGGGCACTATAGCCCGCCCGCGACTAAACCATTTTTCGCCAAACAAACCGATCCACATAGTGTTTGTAACTTTGAATCAACTTCACCACGTGCTCTGAAACATTATCGACATCGTAGTCAGGTATAATTTTCGCACGCTCAGTGCTGACTGCTAACTTAACTGCATCAAGAATGTCCTCTGGGTTGGTACCAGACATAATAATGGTTCCCAAATCCATCCCTTCGGGGCGCTCGTGCGCATTTCTGATGGTGATGGCTGGAACCTTCAACAGGCTTGATTCTTCCGTGATTGTTCCGCTGTCTGAAACTACACAGTAAGCATTTTTTTGAAGCTTGTTGTAATCAAAAAATCCGAAAGGCTTCAAAAATTCAACGTTTGCATTGGAATTTTTAAATCCCAAAGCATCCATCCTTTTTTGAGTTCTGGGATGGGTCGACACAAAGACTTTTTTGTTCAATTGAGTCGCTAAAAGATCGAGGGATTTTAAGATATTATTTAAGTTATCATCGAAATCGACATTTTCTTCCCTATGCAGGCTGACAATGATGTAGTCCCCAGCTCTCACTTTGAGTTTTTCTAAAATTGAACTTTTATCAATTTTTGGCATGTAGTAATTCAAAACTTCTTTCATACAACTGCCTGTTTTGATGATTTGCTCTGGCGGCAAACCCTCGCGCTCAAGATACTTCCGCGCGTGATCCGACAGTGGCATATTGATATCTGCTAAGTGATCCACGATCTTTCGATTGATTTCTTC
>CAZPBD010000063.1:0-15454 GCA_964584655.1 uncultured Pseudobdellovibrionaceae bacterium
GGGTCTAACAAGTTTGGCAACACCACGAACATCATCAATTGGAATCGCGAGTGCTCTTTTATTCGGAGCCACTTGCAAAGAAATTCCAGTGTCAGGGCCTGGAGTGAACAACATATTTTTCATAATGATTTGTCCCTTTTTTAAAGGAACGGCAGCCACGTGACCAATGATATCCTCAGGAATTGCCACAGTGTCGGGGTAGACATAGTTTGAGGGAACTTCAACTGTTTCCAACATCGTATCGTAGATTGTCGACATTTCCGGAATGTCTTCCTTCACTCGAACGATTGTTTTTTTGGCGCCGAACATTTTATCATACTCAGCTTTTTTTTCCTGCGAGTAGGAATAAATCAAAAAGACAGCAAAGAGTGCTGCTCCGATACTCAGCCATAAATTTCTTGTCTCATTCCCCATAGACCATGCCCCTTGTTTACGGATCTCCGCAAATGGAATTCATACAAATTCCGTAAATTGATTTAATCCAAATTGATTTCACAGCAACTGTTTCGTTTCGTGTGGTTTCATTTAAATTACGAACACCCGTGTTGTGAGCTGCTGCTTCCCCGGTCACATTACCGGGACCTCGGCCGCCTAAATTAACGCCGTCATTATCCGTACCCCCAAATTGAGAGGTAAATGCAATGGGACGATCAGGTGCGATCCATCGATCTCCTGTGGTATCATTCTCTGATACGATACCAGAGTATCGATAGCCTCGAGCTTCATAGTTATTTTGCGTGAGGGGAACTCCGGGCGTGGGTCTGATATGGTAGACCAAATTTGTTCTGTGGGCGAAGGTTTCGAAAGTGTAGTTTCGAGCCGCGATGCTATGTAAAATTCCACTGTGAACAATTCCAAAAAATCCAAGTGAAAAATTAATCAACAGCATATAGACAAAAAGTGTAGGAACCAGTTCCAACACAGCCATACCCCGATTGTTTCGAAGAGTTTTTAACATCCGTTATCCTCCATAGGAAAATAAGGATTGTTTCCGGTCAGGCCTGCATTTCCTAAAATGGGATACTGGGCTGAGTTCAAATTTAAAATTCGTTGATATCTGGATTGAATGATTCGCTGACATTCTTGCTGAGTGGGCTCGCGAAAAAGCAATGTTCCCAAAGTCAGACTAAAGCCATTCCCAGTTTCACTTTCAATGCGACCTAAGGGGCCTAAGTTTAAATTCAAAATATTAGCTGTTAAAGTCAGTCGCACACCTGCTGCCGGCAGAAGGATTTGCGGGTCATTGTCGTAATCTTGTCTGAAATCATCAGATGGAGTTTCATTCAACCGCACATCGCGGATGGCCAGAGTGAACCAGCCGTTGGTGAGCAGAGGAGCAATCACAGGATTTGAAACCAACTGTTGGTACTTTGCATCCACGCGAGCTCGTTGTTCAGCATAGGTTTTTTGAGAGGGGATGGCAGCACGAGTTGCAGAGAAAGAAATGTATTGGGCAATTTCTACGACTGTGAAAGCAAAACACAATCCGAATAGTAAAGTTGTCATCATGCTGGCAAGTAAAAATGAGAAGATAAAATCAGCCGTTACAAAGCCAGAGGAATTTGATTTTTTTAATTTGATCATTTGCCCTCCTCCTTGAATCAGCTGTTATGGAATCAGTGTTCTGACCCTTTTCGAGTTGTTAGGGTGCATTGAACTTCCAGGTCCACTGCCAGGCCACTTTCCAAACTCAGTCATGTTCGCGACTCCGGACCAAGCCACGTTCGTGAGCTTGTCTAAAGTCCTGTCGTCCCTTAAAAAGCGAAGGGTTGCACCAAGCAACCCCATTGAAACCACAGCCAAAAGGACTGCCTCCATGGCCACTTGGCCACTTTGGCTTCTTAAAAGACGGGGCCTATTGTTGTTCCCAGTCATTTCTAAATCCTGTTCCTGTTGAGATGTGTTTCTCGACTCGAGCTCCAAGCCTAGGACTTGATTCTTTAAATGCAGTCATGGGCGCTGAAACAAAAACTTTCAGCGCGAACATAAAAACCATGCACATTAAGAGTATATACTCGAGTGTCATTTAAATTTAGTTTCCACCGGTGACTTGGCCAATTGCCTCGCTCAGTGTTCCCTGAATTTCTACCATTTTGTCGTTAAAGAACGGCTTAGCAACGACGATAATTCCCACAAGAACCACCACGAGTAGAATGTACTCGAGCATTCCCTGGCCCTTATCGTTGGCCAATACTTTTTGAGCGTTCGATTTTTTGAATTTTTTAAAAAGGTTTTTAATCATAAGACCCCTCCACAAAATACCTATCGGTCACTCCAGTATAGAACTTCACAGGCAATTTTGCGAAAACAGACCGATGGTTGATTCAAAATGAGATCAACCAAAGTCTAGAGAGGGGTTGACCAAGGTTTCAACAGACCTTAGTCTACGGTTTTATAAGGATGTCAAATGTCTAAACAGCTTATAGTTCTGTATGTGGTTTGTGTGGTCGCCTATTTCCTAGTCAACGTCATCGTTAGCTAGTCTTAAGTCTTTACTGAGCACAGCCTTCAAATGCTTTATCCATAGCAGTTTTTGCGCTGTAAGATTTAAAGTATCTTTTGTAAAGTTGCTCAAGACACTCTTCAGATCCTCTGCGTACTTTTTGTGATCCAAGATACGCAAGATCAAGTGCAGATGTACTAGATAAAGAAATAAAATATTTTTCATAAGCCAACTTCAAAATATTCAGCTTCCCTTTCATGTTTTCTCCAGAAATGAGAACTGCTTTATCCATGGAAGATGTGGCACTCAATGACAAAAAATATTTTTCATAGGCGAACTTTGCAACTGGTACATCAGCAACCTTACGGCAAGCAGCTAAAGCTTTTTCGGTTGCGGTTGCGCTGCTTGATTGAAGGAAATATTTCTCGTAAGCAAAATCAAAACAACGACCATTGTATCCAGAACTAGATTCGATCAAATCAAGTGCATCTTCCAAATGATTACGTGCTTCGATCAATGATGATCTTGGAGCCGTTGAATCAACAGTGGCTTGGCGAATGGCTCGAGTGAGCTCGTTGATTTCATTAAGAACAGATTGATCGGATTGCGCTTGAGCAGAAGCGCAAACAGCAACAAGCAATGTCACGATTAATTTATTGATGGATTTCATAAAGACCTCGGCAATGTTTAATTTTTGAATTCGCTGCCGAATCTATCCTGTTTCCGAAGATGTCTCGAGGTTTTTAATCGAAGTGCAGACTATCTTCAGTGTTGTCTAAATTTTTGACAGCAACGCCTCAATGTTTTAATTGATCTGCATTAGATTTATTTTTGTTCTGAAGATTTCACTAGTTTATCCCACGTATTAGAATACTGTGACCTATGCCTATGGATTCCCTCTCACTTTTAGATTTTTCAGCTTCTAGCATTTTTGCAGGACTTCTATTTAGCACAATCGGCCTGTGGATGTGGAAACAAGCGAAAGATAAAGAAAGCCTTGAGCTTCGCCTGATAGCCGTGGCTCTGATGATCTACACTTATTTTACAAAGGGCCCTTTTGCAGACTGGGGCATTGGTATCGCACTCTGTGCCTGGGCGAGATACAAATGGTGGGGCTAGAAAAATCTATTTTCCGAACACACTCATGTTCACGGCAATAGACCAAAAGAATTGAATAGGTAAGGTGAGTAGGAAAATAAATCCAACCAGGTAATTGATCTTAGGTGGAAGCTTGAAACATCGATAAATTGAATGAAGATTTCCGATCATCAAAATTCCAAAGAAGATCTTCATTACTAATTGCGCGAGTTCTCTTTTTTCGTGTTCGATGTAATCGATGGATTGTGGAAAATAAAGAGACAAAACAAGATAAGAAACTGGAATCCATAAAAGAATAGAAAAAATGACGATCAAATTTTTAGTCAATTGAGATTTTATTTCAGATGGCATAGATGAAATTAGTTCTGCAGATTGTAAATATCAGGATAGTTTCGACCGATTTCTTCTGAGTCCATGCCGTAACCAACCACGTAGCGATCATCGATGGTTTTTCCGATATAATCAGCACGAATTGAAAGCTCACGGCGTGCGGGCTTATCAAGTAAGGTCACGATTCTTAAAGTGGCTGGCTGAGAAGCGAACAAACGATTTCTTAAAAAATTCAAAGTTCGACCCGCATCGATGATCTCTTCGATGATCAGGACATGTTTACCTGCGATATCAATGGAAATGTCTTTTACAATTTTAGTGGCTTCGCCCCGGGTCGAAGTGATGTAAACAAAGTCTAATTGTTGCATCAAATTAATTTCACGCATGAGATCTGCTGCAAAATGAACCGAACCTTTCAATGGGCAAACCATGATGATTTCTTGTCCTGCATAGTCAGCTTCGATTTCACGAGCGAGCTTTTTAACTAAAGTCGAAATTTCTTCTTTGGTGATAAAAGGGACCATTCTGTTCTTCATCATTTTTGAAGGCCTCTGTCTTGAAAGGATTTTTTTGCGTTTTTAGCTTTGAGTAAGCCTTCACGGGCTTCAAAGTTTGTGGGGTCACGAAGTAATACGAGCTCCCATTGTTCAAGAGCTTCAGAGACCCGACTGTTCATGAAAAGGAGTTGAGCCAATTTTAAACGTGCTGTTTGAAATTCACCGTCAATGAACAAAACTTCTTTCAGTTCACGAATGGCTTTTTGAGATTCACCGGTGCGGCTGTAACATTCCGCAATTTTAACACCTAAATCGCGGCGTCTTTGTGGCATGACTTTTTGAGCTTTCAACAAATTTTCTAAAGCTTCAGTCCATTGTTTAGATTGAGCGTAAAGGTCCGAAAGCTCTTCGTGTTTTTTAGATATACTTTCGTCAAGAAAACCAAGGCTTGGCTTTTTCTTTTGGTCCAAGATTTCACGAGCTTCGGTAAAAACTTTTTTACCTTCATCGTAACGACCTAAATCATTCAGGATAATGGATAAACCAACGCTTGCATCTGTGTATCCAGGATCAATTTCTAAGGCGCGCTTGAAAGTTTTGATGGCCTTATTAAATTGCCCACGGTCGTAGTACATGGTCGCAAGCATTTGATAGATTTCTGGATTGCGAATGTTTTGAAGGAGGAGTTGCTCGAGCATGGGTTCTGCGAGTTTGTATTTACTTTCGACAAAGTATTGGCGGGCTTCTTTGAGAAGTTCAGAGGAAACTTCACTCATTTGCGAGCCTCTGACAGAGCTTGTTGGCCTTCAGAGTCCAGTTTACCGAGGGATTCTAATTTTTGTGCAAGGGCCCGGGCTTTCACCATATTACCTGAGCGAACTGCACTGAGAGTTGCGCGGGCCAGAATTTTTTCGTCGTATCCCAAACCTAAATATTCTTTTGCGGCAGTTTCGAATCGACCCAAAGCAGAAGTGTACAACTTCTTTTTGAAATAAAAATCTGCAATATAAATTTCTTTTTCAGCCATTTTTTTGACTAGTTCAGTTCTTTTTTCTTCAGCTTCTTTGACGAACTCACTGGTCGGAAATTTTTTGAGGACATCATTAAATGCCAAAATAGCTTCTGGAGAAACCGACAAATCTCGATCAATGGTTTCAGGCAATTGCATGTAAACGCTCATCGCGTATCTGTGAAAAACGTAGGCAATTTTTGGATGACGAGGATGTAGATCTTTAAAAGTCAGATAGGCCGCTTGTGATTCGGGGAAGGATTCTTGCTTGTAGTAGACATCTGCGATGGCAAGTTCTGCATCAACGGCCTGTGAGCTGTACGGGAACTTGGATCGAATTTCTTGATACCTGCGGATCGCTTCTTCGTAACGATCGTCTTCTTCAAATTCTAAAGCGCGCTTGTACATCGCCTCTGGAGTTTGGGCTTTTTTCTCGGATGAAGAACATCCAAAAAAAGTCGTCGCACATAGAATAAGAATAATGACTCGCAGCATCTTCACGGCCTCATTTAAACAATTAGCAAATTGGTAAGTCAACTAAAGTTCAAGCACTGCTTCTTTTTCGACCCATCCCGAAAAAGTGCCGGGGTATTGGATTTGAAGCCATTTGTCTTGAGCCCGTAAAATTTTAACTTCTAAGCCACCATTGAGTTCGAGGACCGTGGGGCTATTCACTGCTGGAGCGCTGCGAAGGGAAAGGGTTTCCAGCTTTACAATTCCGCGTGGAATTGACTGATCAAACTTGTGAAATCCTGTCCAAGCAACCGAGACAACAAAAAGAATCAGGCAAATCCATCCCCAAACACTCAGAGGTCTTTGATCTTCTCCAGCTCGAAAACTTTTCACCTTATCAGCAAAAAACCGGATGAGAAGAAAACCGCTGAGCAGAAAAAAAAGGAGGCTTAAACCGATGGGCATGTGCACTGAAACGGGTTTGACCAACGTGTTCCGAGCCTGTTCGTAAATCTCGAGGTCACGGGACATTTCACGTAGTTGGATTTGGTTTTTAACAAATTCCAATCCCTGGAGGGCAGATTCAGATTTGGGATCCAAATGGAGGGCCTTTTTAAAAAGGGCATAGGACTCAAACTTTTGTCCTAGTTCGAAGCGAGCAAGTGCAAGATTAACGAGCAGTGTCACGTCCTTGGGTTGCTGGGCCAAGGCCTGGCTAAAAAGCTCGGAAGCTTTCGAAAAATCTTTCTGCTGGAAGGAATTGATCCCCTCATCGAATAAACCCTGAATTGACATTGAATTAGACTACTGTCCGCGTCTCGCCTTGTCTTGGTGTTATGCGCAGAGTAATCTAGAAAGAAATCAAATACATGTGGAGTTCAACATGTCTACACTTGCCGGCCATAAATTGGCTGAATCCGAAAAAGTTAAATCACTCATTCAACAATTGGTGGGTGAGGTTCAAAACCTCAACTCGAGCATTCACACCATTCAACCTTCAGCACCAGAATTGAAAGATCACGCAAAAAATCTTTTTGATCGTGCCGCCCAATTTCGTGGTCGACCATTAGCTTATCCTTTTGTGGGATCAGGATCGGGCCGCGGAGTTTACGTTGAACTCGAAGATGGTAGCGTGAAGCTGGATTTGATTAACGGAATCGGCATTCATATTTTTGGCCACGGTCATCCCTTGGTGATGGAAGCTGCCGTTCGTGGGGCTTTATCTGATGTGATTATGCAGGGAAATCTTGAGCCCAACAAAGAATACATTCAATTTTCTGAAAAACTTGTGAACTTAGCCGCCCGAAAAAGCGCGATGAAGTACGCTTGGTTTGCAACTTGCGGAACCATGGCCAACGAGAACGCGATTAAAATCGCAAGACAGAAAAATACACCTGCTCGCATGATTTTAGCTTTTAAAAATGCATTTGCTGGTAGATCCACTTTGATGGCTGAAGTCACCGATAATGTGGCCTATAAGCAAGGTCTACCAGATTACAACGAAGTTCTTCGAATTCCTTGGTATGACAAATCTGATCCTCAAAGCACAGAAAAAACTTTACGTGCGATCAAAGAGCATGTGGCGAAATTCGAAAAAAACATTTGCTGTTTTGGTTTCGAGCCCATGTTGGGTGAGGGCGGCTACATGCCAGCCACTCGGGAATTCTTTCTTCCACTTTTAGAATTTTGCCGTGAACAAAAAATCGCAACTTGGGCTGACGAAGTTCAAACATTTGCAAGAACTGGCGAGCTGTTTGCTTTTGAAACTTTAGAACTGGGTCATTTAATCGATATCGTGACCATTGCAAAAACGGCGCAGTTGGGTGCCACTTTGTACACCGAAGAATACAATCCAAAACCCGGCTTAATTGCGGGAACCTTTTCGGGTGCAACCGTTTCCATGACGACAGGCATGGCCATTGTCGACGAACTCGTCAACGGTGGCTACATGGGAAAAGAAGGTCGCATTCAAAAAATTCACAAAAAATTTATCAGTGGCCTGAATCGTTTGAATGAGACCACTTGTAAGGGAAAAATCAACGACGCGGGTGGCATGGGATTGATGATGGCCTTCACGCCATTCGAAGGTAAAAAAGAACAAGTGGATGTTTTCTTAAAAAAACTATTTCACAACGGGGTGATTGCGTTCCCTTGTGGAAAAGGACCTATTCGCGCGCGATTCTTAGTTCCTGCCGTTATTTTAGATGAAGATCTTGATCTCGCTTTGGAAGTGATCGAAAAAACCATTCTCGAAGGGGTTTAATGAGCTTTATTGAAAGCTGTCGAACTCTGATCGGGTTTGATACAAGTCCAGGTCAGTCCAATTTACCAATGATCCATTGGCTGACTGAACTTGCGAAATCTCAAGGTCTGCATGTCGAAACTCAGACTTGTATTTTTGAGGACCTGGAACAAGCCAATATTATTATTCGCCCAACGCCTCAGCGGGGCGAGTTGGAATTTTTACTGCAAGCTCATCTCGATACGATCAATCCCGGATCATTTCAGGCTTGGAAAAAAACAGGCTTTAATCCCTTTGATGCGACCATTGAAGATGGAAAAATTTATGGCCTCGGTAGTGCAGATTCAAAACTCGATTTTTTATGCAAGCTCGAAGCACTCGCGAGTTTCAAAAATCAAAAAAACTGGAAATTACCACCCGTTTTAGTTGGAACCTTTGCCGAACAATCGGGAATGACAGGTGCTATGCGCCTGATTCGAAAAAATCTTGTCACGCCCCGATTTGCATTGATAGGCGAGCCTACAAATTTACAATTGGTGAATGCAGCCAAAGGGTTCGCCTGCGTTGAAATTCGAATTCCCTTTAGCGCTGAAGAAATTAAGTACAGACAAGAACATAATCTTCGGGAAAGCACATCAACTCAAACGAAAATGTTCATCGGCAAACCTGCTCATTCATCCAATCCTGAAAGTGGCGAAAGTGCTATTGTTAAAATGTTGGATTACTTAGCCCAAATGCCTGATGGACTTGCGACCATGGAAATTGATGGTGGAACAAATTATAATTCAGTTCCATCGAATGCGATTTTAGAAATCGATGTTTCTCCAATTCAAAATCCAGTGTCCTCACAAATTAAAAAGGTTTACGAGAGTGTTAAAAAGTTAGACCTGGAATTTAAAAAGGTAAAAGATCCCCAATTTAATCCCGATCATTCGACACTTAATATTGGTCTGATTCGCACTTTTGAAGATCATATTTTGATGATGGGCAATTGCAGACTTCCACCCAGTGTAACACAGACCGTATACATGGGTTGGATGGACAGTTTGAAAAATCAATGTGAACAAATGGGTGTTCACTTTCGTGTTCTTGACTACAAAAAACCGTTTCGAACTCCAGATGAGTCTATATTTTTACGTGGAGGCCTGAGTCTACTGCGTGAAATGGGTTTGCAAGATCAAGCGGTCACTCAGCCTTCAACGAATGAGTCCAGTTTATTTGCACGACTTGGTGCTGACTGCCTTTGTTTTGGTGCTGGAGTTCGAGACGGAAATGTTCATACCCCAGAAGAATCTGTTCATATGGATGATCTAAATAAGTCGAAAGAGTTTTATTCTCAAATGATCGAGAGGTTTTCTGTATGAGTTTCATAGTCAGACCCGTTTCTTTTGATGACCTTCAACAACTGACGGATCTTGCAAAACAATTCAATTTGCTGAATTTGCCAGGCGATAAAAAAGTTCTGACTCAAAAAATTGAAAGAAGTGTTCAATCTTTTGCAGAAGATCTTCCTTCCGAAAAATCAGAATATATTTTTGTCTTAGAAGATGTCGAAGAAAGTTTAATCGTCGGAAGCTCTCTGATTTTATCTAAACATGGGAACGATGGTGTTCCTCACAGCTATTTTAAAATCTTAAAGAAGGATCATTTTTCTCAAGCTCTTGGCATTGGATTTATTCATCAGGTTCTTAGGTTTCAATTGGATTATGACGGGCCCACTGAAATCGGCGGTCTTCTTGTGGATAAGATTTATCGCAGACGACCGGAAAAATTAGGTAAACAAATTTCACTCAGTCGCTTTCTTTACATCGCAACTCACCCAGAGCGTTTTGAAAAACGAGTGTTATGTGAGCTCACGCCGCCGTTAACTGACGACAATCGAAGCGAATTTTGGGAAGCCTTAGGGAGAAGATTCACTGGACTTAATTACAACGAAGCGGACCTTCTAAGTCAGTCGAACAAAGAATTTATTGAAAGCATGTTTCCGCAAGAAGATATCTACCTCTGTTTATTAGATCCAAAAGCCCGTGTGGTTGTAGGTCAAGTGGGCGAATCAACAAAGCCTGCTCAACATCTGTTAGAAAGCATTGGTTTTGAGTACCTTGAAGAAGTGGATCCTTTCGACGGTGGTCCGCACTATGGCTGTGACACGAATCAAATTAAGCCCATCGAACAAGGACGCTATTTAAACTTGAGCGGCTCGAACGATTCAAAGTACTCAAAAAAAATGATGCTTGCGACGACGTCTGGCGAATTTAAAATGACTTTGTCACCTTGCGAAGTGATCGGTGACGAAATTATTATACCAACTAAACAAAAAGATTTGCTCAGCTTGTCCACTGGTGACAAAGTTTTTGCATCACCGTTTGAGTTCGATAAGAAAGTGAGAAACTAGATGAAAACACAAAATTTTAAAGTTCGTGGTGATTTCATTCGTGGTCACTTTCGTTTTATTGAAAGACCCACTCAAGAAATCAAAAATTTCAGTCCCGGAGATTTGTCTGACACGATCGGAAATTTTCCAGTGGTTCATTCTCATGTTGAAGAAGCCTGTGCCGCTGCAAAAGAGGCTTATCCTGCATGGGCCTCTCTTGAAATGGATGAGCGTATTCAATACGTCTTGCGCCTCAAAGAATTTTTTGTTGCTCACGAAGCTGAAATGGCTGAACTGATCGCTCGCGATACCGGTAAAGCTCTTTGGGATGCCGCCTCTGAAGCTAAAAATTTGGCTAATAAAATTGATATCACGATTCAACATTCATTAAAGTTGATCCAAGAAGAAAGAATCGTGAATGCTTTGCCATCAGTTGATGGAGTTGTCCGGTACAAACCTCGCGGTGTGATGGCTGTTCTTGGGCCTTTTAATTTTCCGGCTCATCTTCCAAACGGACACATTATTCCTGCCTTACTTGCTGGCAACACGATTGTATTTAAACCTTCTGAACAAACTCCAGCGGTTGGTCAGTTTTATGCTGAGCTTGTTGAAAAAGCACAGTTTCCTGCCGGTGTGTTTAACCTGGTTCAAGGGGATGCTGAAAGTGGTCGCAGACTTGTGGCCAACGAAAATGTGGACGGTATCTTGTTTACGGGTAGTTATGAAGTCGGCTTAAAAATTAAACAAGAAACCATGGCTCACTACTGGAAAATTCTTGCTTTAGAAATGGGTGGCAAAAATGCCACTGTGGTTTGGAGTGATGCAGATTTTCCAAAAGCACTTTACGAAACCTTAGTCGGTGCTTACATGAGTTCAGGTCAACGTTGCTCTTGTACAAGCCGAGTGATCTTGCATGAGAGCATCGCTGAAAAGTTCATTGAACAATTTTATCAAGCTGCTAAGAAACTGAGCATCGGACACTGGTCAGAAAACTCTTTTATGGGTCCTTTGATCAATGCAGGAGCAGTAGAAAAGTACATTCGCTTTCAAGAAATTGCGAATCGCGAAAATTGTGAAAGCCTGATGCGTGGAAAGTCGTTGGACTTGAAACACAAAGGTTATTACGTGACACCTAGTATTCACTTAGTCAAAAAATTTGACCCAAAATCGGTTTATCAAAAGTCTGAAATATTTGGTCCAAATGTCGCTGTTTACACGGTGAAAAATTTTGATGATGCTTTAGAAATCGTGAATTCAACGGGCTACGGACTGGTGATGTCACTTTTCTCTAAGGACCAGGCTTTATACAAACGAGCTCTGATCGAAGCTCGGGTGGGACTTTTGAATTTTAATAGAACCACAAATGGCGCCAGCTCAAGACTTCCTTTTGGCGGCATGGGAAAATCTGGAAATGACCGACCCTCTGCTCACCATGCAATTCAGTATTGCTCTGTTCCGGTGGCGTCTCTTGAAGATCCCACACCCTTTGATGGCTCAAAGGCATTTCCTGGTATGAATTTGGATTGGTCGCAATGGTAAGTAAGCGCTTTTTAGTCACGACTTTTGTTGTTGTTATGTTTGCGTCTGCAGTTGTCGGCGTTTTTTATTTAATGACTAAGCAATTTTTATTTGAAGGAGCTGATTCAGCTCAACGTGAAGTGATCTTTGAAGTTCCAGTGGGAATTCCCTTTCCTCAAGTGGCTCATCAGCTAAAAGATCTTGGCCTGCTTAAAAATGCAGAAGCTTTTATTTTGTACGCTCGAATCACTCGAGCCATTCCTAAAGTAAAGGCCGGAGAATATCGTTTTCAGACCACGATGACTCCAGTGCAGATTATGAAAGTTTTAACCTCTGGTGTTTCTGTGCGAAGGGCCTTAACTATTCCAGAGGGTTACAGCTCATTTGAAATTGCTGAATTACTCGAACAAAAAGGTTTTGCAAAAAAGAACGAAATTTTAAAACTGATTTTTGATTCTAGTTTTGCTGAAAAATTAGTGGGGCAAAAAGTTTCAAGCCTTGAAGGATATTTATATCCTAATAGTTATCAGTTCACAAGATATTCCAAGCCCGAGAAAATACTTGAATCCTTTGTTTCAGAATTTAAGAAAAATTTTTCTGAAATTCAAGGTCCTTACCCGTTCCAGTGGAATTCCCACCAAGTTGTCACCCTTGCTAGCATCATAGAAAAAGAAACCGGTGCTCCTTTCGAGCGCCCTTTGATTTCATCAGTTTTCCACAATCGAATCAAAAAGAAGATGCGGCTACAAACAGATCCCACAATCATTTACGCCAAAGCTTTGCAGTCTGGAAAAATCTTAATCGATATTAGAAAAAGTGACCTCAGTTTAGATCATCCTTACAACACCTACATGAGATCAGGGCTGCCCCCTGGACCGATTGCGAACCCTGGACTTGAGGCCTTGAAAGCTGCCGTTCAGCCAGAAGCATCTGAATATTTGTTTTTTGTGAGTCAAAATGATGGAACTCATGTTTTTTCTGAAACCTACGAGAAACATGCAAAAGCAGTTCAGCAGTATCAGATGAATCGTAAAGCGCGCGCTGGAAAGTCTTGGCGTGATCTATCCAAAGAAAAGTAAAACCTTCGTCCAGTGTTAATTATTTAAATGAGGGAGTGGTTTTGTCGATAAGTAAATGTGAAATTGATCTTCATTCTTCTTTTTTTACTTTCTAATCAGCTGAGTTCTCAGACTGTAAGTGAACAAAATTTTTGGCCCGATCTAAAAAATTTTGAAGCTGCACAACCCAGCCAAGAAGATCTTTACGCTCTGGTTTCTATGTCCACGGCAAAACTGGGACAAGTCAATAAGCCCCATCAGCAACTGGGTTGCCAAGTGAATTATGACATCACCAAAGATGTGAATATGGAAAGTGATTATGTTTGTATGATGCCACCGGAGATCGACAAAACTTTGTCGACGGCAGTTTCGCCCATGAAATTGGAAGAGGCTCAAAAAATTGTCGAATGCGGTGTGGATTTAGAAAATGATAATAATTTAATGAAAATGAAAGATCAGAACGATCCGACAGTTAAGAAAAGAAATGATGTCGGCTACACTTTTGGATATTTTGGAAAATGCAGAGTTGAAACCCATGATAAAATTACGATCTACGAGCTCAATTCAAAACTCTATACTGAGCGTGCGGGTGCAAGACAAGATGGGCTGATTCCCATTCGCACCTACGAAATTCAAAAAGCAAGTATGACGACAATCACGCCAACAGGAACTGAAGGACTGAATAAAGTCACAAAATTTGGTGCGACTTACGCCTCTAATAAAGGAGAAGGCCCTGCGCTTGCGGTGCAAGATTACTGGCACAGTCAAGACATGTACCAAAACCTTCGATACAAAGCCATTAAGGGTGATTTTTCAAAGTTGACTGCAGAGGCCCAAGTGGGTCTTCAAAAGTTCGTCAGTGCTGACATCGGAAAACTAAAATGTATGGCAACAGGGACAGCGTTAGTGGGAATGAATTCAGAAGGTAAACCGATGACGACGGTGGATTTTCGCGGTGAAATTAACACTGGTTCTTTAGGTGGACGAAATGCCTCAACCCCGTTGGCTTACGCTGCCGTGATGCAAAATTATATGAGAACTGGCAGTGATTACGAAATGAATCGAAAGATTGAAGCTGGCGTTAGCATTATGATTACTAAGTCTTCAGCTGTCACAATGGGAGCTGCGGTCGGACAACATAAGACAAACGCACCAAAGGGCTTTTCACTAGACGGTGATCCAATTAAAACCCTTTTTGTCCGTTTCAAGCGAGCATTTAACTAAGAATAATCAATAGACATTAAGATCCGTTTTATGAATCATGATTGGTATGAGTTTTAGCCGAACACAAGTCGAGCCAGTCAGTCCCTACTCAAAAAATTTGAGCGAGTACATCGACAATGAAATCCGTGAACTTGTCTTGTTATTTCTAGCGAAGGGATATTTGACGGTTTCCTCGTGCCAAGGACATCATCCCTGGCAAGCCAGGTACATCATTTTGGCATTTGGAAAATCTGAGCATCGGGATTCTTTTGTTGAGATCCTACGGTCTTTCGAATCCTACAATTTATTCATTCTTAAAAAAATGGAAACCACTTCTATTGAAACCATCGACCAGGAAACGACTCATTGGCAAAGTCGACAAAATGAAGTTGAGGGATTCAATCAAATGTTTATGCGAACTTACGATGAATATTTTTTCCTTCGAATCACAATTGGAAAATCAGTGATTCAAACAAACTTAAAAAATCAAAGCTACATATTTCGAGTTTACTTAGATTTGAAATCGATTCTCTACGGATTCCATAATTTCTTTTTCAGAAATCGATCAACAAAATTCTTCCAACAAGATGTCACCGACCGCTTACCAAATTTTGTGGGCTAAATTAAGGTCGTCTTCGTTTAATTATATCTATGATAGGTGTTTCACGTAAATCAGTTGAGTAATTCCAAACACCAATCATTCCGAAATCTAATCCACCTTTATGCAGAGATGCGATTTTTAAATTTCTTTCCATGATTAAAGCAGCACCACTACTTCCAGGCTCAGTGTCACACTGGTGATATAAAAATGTAGGATCTTTTGGAGCCGGATCTAAGATTTTCAGTCGACAATACCTTGACCACAATAAAGATTGTTTTCGTGGATGAGAAAAAAGAGTTGCTCGTTCGTTATCAAAATCTAAATTTCTGAGATCCACTTCCACCTTGTTTGGTGGAATGGGGCGAACTTCAATGAGTGCATAGTCAGCTCCAGGTCGATTTTGCTTTACGACGACGTTCTGGCAGCTTGAAACTAAACTTGAAGGTCGAGAACCTCTGAATCCCCAGGCAATTTTAACATTGGGGCAGGGTTGGTTTTTTTCAATCCTAGGCATGGCATCAAAACAGTGGCCTGCTGTTAATACGAGTCCGTCGCCAATGTGAGTGCCAGTGCAACCCATGGAAAGTCTGCCGATGGATTCGGCTGCGTTGTGAAATTTTTGAGGAAT
>CAZPBD010000064.1:0-15140 GCA_964584655.1 uncultured Pseudobdellovibrionaceae bacterium
GGCTGAAACCAAGCGTTTGCTAAATGCTCGTAGTCCAAAAGACTACCGTGAGTTCAAATCTCACCGTCTCCGCCAATTTATTACCCCTAGAGTTCCTTTTTGCATTCCCTAAAAATCAGCGCTAGCCTTTTTGTGTATTAAAAAAAAAGGGGAATTTATGATTCGTTTACTTTTTGCCTTCGTACTTTTGAACTTCACAGTGAGCCAAGCACAAACTGTCCAATTCAAATTAAAGATGACATCTTATAATAGCCAATCCACGCCTGCCTTTAAAGAAACCATCAGAAATGTCGAGTTCCAACTGAATCCCATGCACAACCTTCCTGAGTTTTTATATGGAACCTATCGAACTTTTGCAGTTCCCCTTGATCAATCTTTTCAACTTGATGTGGTTGGAAATCGACTGGCCGGTGAAACTGTCGTGAACATGGTATTTGCTGCCGGCTATTTTGCTAACAAGGACATGTTTTTCAACGGTTTTAATCTGGAAATTCCCATCAATTCAGAATTGAACGGTAATTTAAAAGTTCGCTCACCTTATTTTCTTGAAGCAAATGGCTCGAACTCAACTGTTGATATGGAAATTCAAGAATTTCGGATTACAGAATAAAATCTTAAAATCATGAAAAAGCGATGGGTGACCCTGATTATTTTGGCCCTGATTTTGGTTGCGAGCTCTTTATTTTATAAAAATAGATCCAGTCAGAATCAAAGCCAAAAATCGCAATCGTCCGTCCGATCACTGGTGCAAAACAACTCAAGTTTTCAAAGCATCGCGGCTTTGGTTGTTGAGCAATCCAACGATAAAAAATTAGAAGAAGAACTATTGGACATCGAAAAAGAGCCTCGGTGCTGGAGTGATTTAG
The DNA here is from genome assembly GCA_964584655.1 of uncultured Pseudobdellovibrionaceae bacterium. Classification (GTDB taxonomy): domain Bacteria; phylum Bdellovibrionota; class Bdellovibrionia; order Bdellovibrionales; family Bdellovibrionaceae. The sequence continues at coordinate 867 of CAZPBD010000064.1, forward strand.
ATGACCAATTGCAAAAAGAATGTCCAAAATCTGAATGTGTTTTTGAAAATTTAAAGCGGAAGCAAAGTTGGGCCTCCGATTTTTTTGAGGATGGCTGGAAAGATAAATCCCAAACTCTTCAACCCAATCAAAGAACAACATTGGGGCAATCCCTTTACGCTTTAGGGAGAGCGGGTCTGCTTTCTGGCCGAGAAGTTGAACAAAATCTGACCGAAGCCACTGAGCTTCTTCAGCAACTCTCTTATGATGATCCTAAAAATTCCTTTCCGTTGTTATTCTTAGCTGAAATTTACAGAAGACAAGATCAACAGGCTCTCAGTGAAGAGCTGTTAAAAAAAGCAGCGGCGCCAGGTATGCAATTTAATTCATATTTGAAGGAATTGGTGAAAGAACTCAGTTTAAACAATGTGGGTGGTCCATCTGAAATTTTAGCAGCAACAGGTGTTTGGTCAAATGCACCCATCCCCAATTTTCTGACCATTCGAAAGTTGATTGATGCGCATCCTGAGTATGCAGAAGATATCGCAAGTCAGCTGGTCTATGATGGCCTGAATGCAAAAATATTTAATGAAATGGAGTGGGTGCCCATCGAATACTCGGTTGGATATGCTCTTTACTCTAAGCACGGTGGGGGTGAAGATGTTCCCCCCTTTAGTCAGTTGATGGAAAACCGGCCATCGTTACCACTTCACTTCTCAAGCCCTGATTGCCGTCAGCAGGTCAATGATTACTTGGCCTACTTACGAAAGCTTTAATCTTTACCGAGTTACGCAAGCTTGAACGATCGTCGTTTTTTCGAAGAAACATCGAAAAACCTGACGGATAGTTAAAGTGTTGCCTTGAAGTTCCAATGTTTTTTTGTATGACGTCAATGGGACCATGTCTCCGCAAACAGAGCCACCAGGTCTGCGGCCATCACTTGTCGTCGTAAATACCCATCCACCCTGGACTCGATCTTTTCTTGCACCCTCGAGATGGGCAATCGGTGTGAAATAGGTGCCCGCTGAAATTTGAACAGAATCCCCATCAGAATTGTAGGGGCTCAGCTCAATCGTACAGTTATTTCCATGCTCACCGCGAACGATTTGCCCGTCGATGGTTGAAATCAGTTTCCCTGATTTTCCAATGTAGCTGCGGATTTCATGGGGAAGAAGGTTTGCAAAAGCAAAGCTTGATGACAAAAGAATTAATAAGAATGGTTTAATCATAAGACCTCCAAGGTCACCCGAACCCCTGCAAAATGATCAGCATGCTCAAAGCTTGTTATTTGGGTTTGAAGCGAGTTTTTGTCTAAAGTTTGTTCAGTGATTTGAAACAAAGTAAAAACAGCATCAAAAAAACATGGAAATTCCGCTGAGGAGAATAAAAATTGCGACAATCTTTTCAAACAGGTTTTGGTTGATTTTATTGAGAATTTTTTTACCCAGGCTCGCGCCTGCAAATGCGGCCAATGCTAAGAGTGGAAGGTAGTACCATTGATTCCAATCCATAAAGCCATTCTTGACATAGATGAAAGCTCGTAAGAAATCTCCTCCGATATCAATGGACGATGAGAGCGCTACGAAACTATTTTTTGGTAATTGCATCGCAGAAAGAGCAAGACCACGAAGAGCTCCGCCAGTGCCAACAAATCCAGTCAAAAACCCTGAAAGTGCAGAGAAAAAAATGGCCAACCATTTCGGAAGAAGAAGGGCTCTTTTTTTGATAAAAAGAGAATAAATTGAAAATAGAATTAAAAAAGCTCCTAAAATTTGAGTCATCAGATCCGTATTGAATGTCACGGTCATCAAAGCTCCAACTCCAGTCATCAAAACCGAAGGAATGGCGAGTTGAAAAAAATGGGCCCAAAGAAAGTCCTTACGAAAAAGAAACATTTTAAACAGATTACCGAAGCAATGAAGAAGTGCGGTTAAAGCTAAGACAAGCTGAAAGCTTTCAAATTGGAGTGCTATGGGGACAAAAAAGGTGGATGAGCCAAATCCGCTTAGGGTCCCTAAAATCTCGGAAACGAAGGCGCTGAAGACTAATGCTAAATCGTGAAAGTCCAAAGTCCTCCTTAAGCGCCTAAAACCATTCAACTTAACCAAAAAACGTCATTTTTTTAAAAAGACTTCAACATGAATAAAGTCAAACAACTGACTGTTGAGTTTTATGCTATAAGCTTCAAATACAAGAGGTGTCTCATGAAGTCATTCCTAATGATCTGTTTTTCAATTTTTATTACTGCTCAGGCTCAAATCAATACAAAACCTTGCGACACTCAAATTAAGACGTCCGCAAGAAGCCTTTGGTCAGTTAACTCTGGAATCGCTATGCAATTTTTAACTGCTGACATCAAAGGCTCTGCGGCCATTGGCGGCGGTCGAGTTCAACATCGAGTTCTGGTCAACACACCCAGTTTTCCAAACGTGAAGCAGGCTGTTCCCTACAACGTTGTGACAACTCAGTCGGCTTTTGATCAGTCTTGTTTTGTCAGACAAGTCACTGCCATTGATTTTTCGAGGTAGTATTTCTTTTTTAATTGCCAGCACTGGTAGTTTTAAGAAATCCTAAAGCGAGTTGATCATTCACAATAGAGGAGCTGAAATGCGCATGACTTTAATTTCGACTTTATTTTTGGCTTTGGCTTTAAGTTCTATAGGATGTAGTGGTAAAGCAGAAAAATCGAATTCAGATGACATCAACAACCCTCAAGCGCAAAGCCGAGTCATTTGGGATAGTGTCCCTCAAGAATTCAATCCTCGTGTCGAAGACGTTCAATTTCAAACAACTCAAATTGAAAAGTTAAATATTAATGTTTTCAATTTCGATCGTGATTTCGAAATTGTGTACACAAGAACGCTCACTCCTGGACAGGGATTTTTAAGACTCTTTCGGGTTTGGAGCCAGTCCTCTTCTTGGGGAGATTTGACTCCTCGAAGAAACGGAAAAACCTTAGAACTTCGAGCAAATGGAACTTACAATTGTAGCATTAACGTGAGGAATGGACAGATCACTTCATTAAAGGGTGGCTGTTACGTTCGAGCTCAAATCCACTTGCCTGTAGATGCAAAAGTCGAAGTTTATAACGTGGGTCAGCTCAAATCGAAAAAGTTCTTTCCTCTTTCTAACCAAGAATTTTTTCAATTAATGAAACAGTCTTTCAACAAGAAAGAAAAGTTTTTAGCCATCGAGGATTTTTTAAATTCCTACGTGGGGACTGATCTGCAAGCCGCTTTGAGCGTAAAAGAGTTAACAGAAGTGATGCGAGATTTTAATACCGATAAAGATCGACTCGAAGCTCTTCGCCAACTTCACCGAACAGTGACGGACCGAGACGGATTAAAATCCATGGTTCTAAGTGAAATCAGCTTCTTTGATCGCGAAAGAGCTCTCGAGATCATCACTCTTTAATTTTTTCTTAGCTTTTGGCCTGCAGAATCCACTGGGTTTTGGTAGGCCATTTTTCCGAAGTGATCTTTTGCAGCTGCATTATAGGCTCTGGCCGCTTCTTTCTCTTTTTTAAACTCACCAAGATTAATCGATTTTCCATTCACTTGAATTCCTGCACGCCACTTTTTCGATGATTTTGAAAAAGACACGCCCCGATAACTGGAAGAGTGCAAAGTTTTTTTCTTCGGTAAAAGTCTTTGTCGTTCTTTTAACGTACAAACAACTAGATTGCTCTTTCGATAGTCTAATTCTTGATTAAACCTTCTGGGGTAGACTTGTTTTCCCTTGGGTGGCTTCATCAGAAACTTGCCTAAAGTTGTTGTCACATAACCATTTTTTGTTGGTAGGCTTGCAACAACCCGTTTACGGCCAGTCGTACCGACGGTGACCCTCCAAGTGTACTTTTCAACTAAGCGAAGGTCTTCAGCATCAATTTTAACTTTATGGTTTGTGCTCGTTTTTAATACGGCAGATTTTTTACTTTTCATTCTTCTCCTTATCGGTCTGAGAAAATAGGACTTGATGATGGACACGTCCCGACTCGACCAAGGTCAGTGCGAAGTTATTGATTATCATCTGGGGATCTGGCACATCTCTGACATGGTAATTTTAAGCCCTGAAGTTCTTGAGCAATTAAAGAAGCGCAATCCTGCTGTCTTGGGACAATTGTTTAGCGAGGTGAACCCTTACCTTTACAAGATTTTAGGTTCAAGACGCATTTATAATGAACATGCCTATGATCTTTTGCAGGCGACCTGGCAAACATTTTTAGAAAACTTAGACAAATTTGAGGGACGTTCTCAAGTGAAGACGTTTTTGGCTGGGATCTTGATCAATAAAATTCGTGAGTCTCAAAGATTTCAAAAAAAGATGATTCCAGAAGAAGACCACGAAACAATCATGGGTCAGTCTTTCACACCTGAGGGTTGGTGGAAGCAAGATCCCGTTAGCCCTGAAAAGCTTCTTCAGTCTCAACAGACAATGAACTTTATCCAGGAATGCATGGATGGTTTAACAGAGAATCAAAGAGAAGCTTTTTTCATGAAAGAAGTGGACCAGGATCAAACAGAGAATATCTGTAAGATTTTAGAGGTCTCAAGCACTCATCTAGGAGTGCTCTTGTTTCGTGCGAAACAAAAACTTCGGCAATGTGTTGAAGGTAAGCTCTCGGCAAGTGGTGGATAAATTTGAAAGCTCAAATGCGAAAAGTTTGGCATGATCTTTATTACCGACTCACGGGTCAATGGGGGGTGCGTTTTGCCCTTCGCTGCCGTCAAGTGGCTGAAGCTGTTGATTTGAAAGGTTCTAAACGAAGTTTGACTGAAAGATTTCAGATCGCTCTTCATATTAGCCTTTGTCAGGCCTGTCACAACTACTCTGAATTTTCTGAAGGTTTACAGAAAAAAGTCCAAGAGATTCATCATCACCGCTCACCCACATCTGAAGAAATGAATAAGATTAACCAACGATTGATAAGCAAGATAACAAAATAAATATTCTAATTAATTTCTAAAATTTGATTCATGATTTTATTCACGTGGTGAATTTGAATCTGTGGATGAGCCAAAATCATTCTGATGAAATAACCATCCGTTTGATTGTGTGAATAGTTCACCATGACTTGTTGATTTGCGATCAGTTGTTCCCTGACTTTCACTGACCATGTTTTCGGATCATGAGTTGACCCTTGCGGTGGTAACACCTGAAAGCAAATATTCAAGAATTCAGGTGTATAAATTAATTTCAAACGGTTTGATTTTTGAATCAATTGTACAGTTTTTTGAACTAACTCAAATTTTTCATCAATGGATTTTTGCAATCCCTCGTCGCCTAGATTTTTCCACAAGGTCCAAAAACTAAGCACATCTGGTCCCCGACCGCATTGCCAGGAAATTCTTCCGCGATCCAGTTCTTCTGATTCATGAAAAAGATATTCTCCACCTTTGACATCATTGGCTTCAAACAAAATGGACTGATGGGGAGTGATAAACAAAGTTGAAGTGAGCTGAGATCCGAAAAATTTATGAGCATCAAAGGTCAATGAATCTGCTAAGTTTGATCCTTTAACTAAATCAGATTTTGACTTGGAAAAGTAGGCAGGCGCCCCCCAAGCAGCATCGATGTGAAGCCAAATTTTAAAATCCTTTGCAACTTCATAAAGCTCATCGATGGGATCAAAAGCCCCCGCCACTGTGGTTCCTGCGGTGGCAGCAATCATCAAGGGTTGCAATTTTAATTGCAGATCGTTTCCGATTTGATGTCTGAGCTTTCTTGGAATCATGCGACCGCTTTCATCTGAAGGAATCGACACGATTGCGTTTGTCCCGAGTCCCAGTGCATTTGCAGACTTCAAAAACGAGTAATGGGCCTGATCAGAGACGTAGATTCGATAATTTTGGCTTTGATTACCCAAAGTTTTAGTTTCGGGGTGAAGTCTTTGTCTGGCACAGTGAACCGCCATCATATTAGCAGCACTTCCACCGGCCACTGTCAGACCTTCAGAAGTTTGTGGATTCCAACCTAATTTTTTAGCAAGCATTTTCACAACTTCAGATTCGATTTTAGAATAAATGGGGCTGGCTTCGGTGGTTGCAAGTGTTGTTCGCGTTCGATTCATCACACCTTCCGCAGCTAAAGTTTGTGGATGAATGCCCGAAAAAAGTTGGTTCATAAAATAAGGAGACTTTGTAGTGACAGAGGCTTGCTCAATTTGATTGAGCAGTTTTTGCACTTCAGTCCATGTCATAGACTGACCTAATGATAAATCCAGATTTTCTTGGTTCGTTTTAAAATGTGGGTCTTCATTGACGATTTCTTTTGTGATCTTTGGAGAATAAACATGAAGAGTTTTTCCTTTACCAGACACGCAGCGAATTTCATGCTCTGCGCCCAAAGGAGTGGTGAAAACTTCACCCGCTTTCAATGTTTCAATTTCTGTTTTGAAACCCAACACCGTTTTATTTTCAAATATGCCCTCTTCGATAAGAACAGAACACTGACTGGGTCCATGACTATGCAGAGCTGAACAAGAATCTTGATCCCACTCACACTTTACAATTTCGAAATGTTCAGTTTCGAAAAGGACGTGTCGTGTGTATCTTGGAGATTTTGTGAGCTCAATCATGGTCAGGCCTTTTGGAACTTCTTTAACATCAGGATAAGTTCGTTTCGATTTTGGTAAACCACAAACAATGAACAACAAAACACGACTAAAGCCAATCCAAAAAGGAGGCCTCCGTCATTTTGAACCACTACGCCCAGGATCAAAAGATGGCTTGCTATAGCCCCAAACATGATGCCTGCAGCTAATAGTGCGCCTAGAACTTGAGTTGCAGGCCATAGGATCAAGAGAGCAGCAATGAGTTCGAATACACCGCTTGCAATTCGCCCCCAGGGCTCGACTCCCACTTGTGTGAAAATAAACACGGACTCTGGGGCAGCTGTGAATTTAAAGAATAAGGTTTGCAGAAGAATAACAGCCGCAATCATTCTGGCCGCAAGATTAAGTTGTTTCATAACTATTTATCTTTCTTGCTCACTTCAGGCCAATTTTTATCTGCCTGAGTGATTTGCTGAGGTTCGTTTTTAACCCAGTCTTTTTTGGCATCCCCCAAAAATCCCTTATAAAATAAATAGAGTTTGTTATCTGTGATTTTATAATGCTTAGGATCGATATCGTACTTATAACCACCCGCAACCGCTGTTGCGCACCAGCCACCATATTGTGGAATAAACGCACTAGGATTTGCCAAGAACTTGGTTTTATTTTCTTCAGTTGCAAATAAATAGCTAACACCCTCATGGCTAACAGTGATTTTTTTATCCCCTTTGAGTGGACCTGAAGCTTGAAAATAACTCACGGGATCATAGCCTTTAATCACAACTCCCTCTTCTAAATTAAAAGTTTTAGGAGCAGAGTCAGTTTCTTTCGAAAAACCAACGGTGGAAGCTGCAAGAGTGATAAGGAGCAAAAATTTTGAGACGTTATTCATTGTGGGGCTCACCTTCTGTTATTATTGTTGTCAGAGCGTGTGAACTCAGTTTTATTACATTGTTTTTATGATCAATGAATATTTTTGGTCTCTTTTTATCGCCACCTTTATTTTAGAGGATGTGGCACTGGCAACGATGTTGGCCCTTGTAGCTCAAGGACAAATCTCTTATTTGAACGGTTTTGCTGCCTGTTTTTCGGGAATCGCCGTCGGGGATTTGGGTCTTTACTATATAGGCCTTTTAATCTCCCGTTTTCCTATCGAAAGAAAATGGGCCTGGGTGGGTCGAGTGAAAGCTAAAGTACAAAAACTCAATGTTCCATCAATGGGATGGGCTGTTTTTGGATGTCGTTTTATTCCTGGCACACGAGTTGTCACATATTTAGCAGCGGGACTATCTGGATTTTCTCAAGTTCGTTTCTTAGCATTAACGATTCTCAGTGTGGGTCTATGGGTTGGGCTCGCTTTAGTTGGAGGGAAACTAGCACAGAGCTTTTTAGCTGAGCATTTTTGGAAATCCTTAATTGCGGCTTTGATTTTCCTACTGATCCTCAGAAAAATATTTTTCTTAAGCTTAAACCCTTGGAAAAGAAAAATTTATTTCAATTCGTTTCGAAAGTATTTAGATTTTGAGTTTTGGCCACCTTGGCTGTTTTATCCCCCTGTAATTGCTTATTTAATCTATCTCATGATTCGCTACCGAAGTCTGACTTTGCTTTTAGATGCCAATCCTCGAATTTTATTTGGTGGCCTTCTTGGGGAATCAAAATGGGATTACTATCAGCACTTTTTAGATCATCCATTTTCCCTTCCCACTTTCAAGATTTCAGAAAGCCGAAGGCACCAGGAAGTTCAGGAGCTCTTAACTTCAGGACGTATCAAGTTTCCATTTATATTAAAACCTGATGTCGGCCAGCGGGGCTTTGCCGTTCGAATCATCCGTGAAGCAGCTCAATTAGAAAAATATCTAACAGATGCTACTTTCGATCTGATCGCCCAGGATTTTTGTGATTGGCAAAACGAAGCCGGAATTTTTTATATTCGTAAGCCCTTAGAAAAAAAGGGATTTCTTTTTTCGATTACAGATAAAAAATTTCCATTTGTTGTGGGTGATGGCTCGAAAAAAATTGGAGATCTGATTCTAGATGATCCGAGAGCCAGAGTTATGGCTGGCACTTATATTGAGCGTGCCGCAGATCGTGTAGATGAAATTTTGGGGAGCGGAGAAAAATTTTATCTTTCAGAGTGTGGAAACCATTGCCAAGGTGCTTTATTTTTTAACGGAAAAAATTTAATCACTGCAGAACTAACTGAAAGCATCGAAAAAGTGGCTTTAATGATTCCTGATTTCCATTTTGGCAGATTTGATATTCGTTATGAATCGGTTGAAAAATTGAAAAAAGGTCAGGGAATTAAAATTATCGAAGTGAACGGTGCAGGATCCGAGGCCACTCACATTTGGGACCCACAGACGACACTGCTTGAAGCTTATAGAACCCTTTTTATACAATGGGATCATTTATTTGAAATTGGGTACTTAGTTCGAAAGAACAAAATGAATGTTTTAAATAACTCTGTATTGAAGCTAGGAAAGGCTTGGTACAATATGCTGACACAAAAAAAAGAATTGGAAAGCTCGTCATGAGTCATCAAACTGAATCCACCTTGCCGACTTACTCTGTTAGGCTCGCTCTTAATGATGAAGAAAAAACAAAAGCTTACAAACTTCGTCATCAGGTCTTCTTTCAAGAATTTCGAGGAGAAACTCTATCAAGTGGTCTAGATCAAGATCGATACGATGTATTCTTTGAGCATTTGATCGTCATTGAAAACTCGACTTTGGACGTGGTGGCCACTTACAGAATGCACAGTGATTTTCTAAACGGAGATTTTTATTCAAAAACTGAATTTGTCCTGGACGGTCTGGCTAGACCTGGACAGCGAATTTTAGAGGTCGGCCGCGCTTGTGTTCACCCGGACTTTCGAAATCGCATCGTTTTAGGACTTTTGTGGCGTGGTATCGCAGAATATATGGTGACCACAAAAAGCGATTTGATGATGGGTTGCGGAACAATCAAAACTGAAAACCCAAAAATTGCTGCTGATTTGGTGAAACTTTTTGCTCGAAAGAATTTAATTGTTGATTCAGCTCGTGCAATGCCCAGACAAGATCATGAGCTTCCGGGTTTGAAGTTGGCACTTGCCGATTCTTCTTTTGATGAATCAAAAGATGCTGAGCTGATGGAATTGGTTCCACCTTTAATGAGAAGTTATATGAATGCGGGTGCAAAATTAAGTTCTCATCCTGCTTGGGATGCAGATTTTAAATGTATCGATTTTTTAGTGGTCTTAGACTTAGAAAGTATGGATCCAAGGCATCGAAAAAGATTCATGGGAATCTAAATTATTTCTGTTTGTCTGCCAGTGACCACTCGATCATAAAACTCAAATAATGCCCCGAAATTCGTGCTGAATTCAACTCCGTTGGAACATCAATTGATTTGTAAGCAGATTCTTCTAATCGGTACGTGTATCCCGCAAGATACCTCAGCTCTTTTGATTTATTATATGATGCTAGCGCAGAAAATCGAAAAGAAGTTCTTTGCAACTGATCTGCACCATTGGGTGTTCCCTGATCTTGTTGGCTCAAATAAACAGAGCCCATAAAATTCAAACCCCACTTATCAGTTAGGGGCCTGATGTACTGAGTTTGTAATTGAGGACCTAAGCTATTAATTCGTGAGTAAACAACTTTTGAAGTAAACGGATTCGTGATGACCTCAGGCATTTCTCTGTAGGTCACGCCAAGCCACACACGCAAGCGATCACCATTATCAAGTAAGAATCTTTTTCCTACGTGCACTCCGTAATTGGCGTAGTTATAATTTTGGCCCTCGTAAATCAATCCCGCAAGTGAAGCGTGAGCCAGCAGTCCCACTCGAAGCTTTCTTGACCAGTAGCCAATGGCTCCTTCACCTTCACCACCAAAAATGGTTTGTTTCACGCGTGCATTTTCTTCGAAATTGTTACTTGAATAATCTTCGATGGATGAAATGTGTTTTGCCCAGCCGTACAACTGAGAACCCTCTTCACCACTTGCTAAAGAGAGTGGAATGTATTCAGCCACAGAAAAGCCATTGAAATCAGAATCGTTGGGATCTACAACTCCAGAAGCTGGCTCTCGACTTGAATAGGCTCTGACCGTCCATCGATACTTTCGGTTATGGGGCACTTCTGCGATGATCTCTGTTTCTTTTGTTCGTTTCGAAAACACAAGGTTGCCTTCGAGATCGAAGACAAAAACTCTGAAGAAAGCATTTTTGCTATCAGTTGTCCATTTCAGGGGAACTTTTGCATTGTCATTATCTGTTGGATCGATTTCGGTTGCGATTTCAGGATAAATTTTTCGAGGCATAAATTGTTTGATAAAAAATCGACTTGGAGCGCTCCACTGAGAAATTGAATTATCTGAATAAATGTTTCGAGCTCGCATCTCGTACTCACCCGGAGGGAAACGCAGTCGAACGGTGGGCTCATAAGAGTCCACGATTGAAGGCTCGCCCGTCACATCATTATCTGCGACACTGACAACTTCAAATTGATACTTGATGGCTTTAGGATGTTTGTTGATTTTAACTAAAGTTCCCCTGGCATCATCATCGGGAGTTGTGATTTTAAAATTTGTATAATTTGTTTTTGCATCTTTGCGAGCTAAAACCTTCCACTCGGTTTTTGAGGTCATGGGATTGACTTGCCATGAGTATTTAGAATTAATCGACACAATGGATGAAATCCAGGTTTGTTGGGTGATTGCTGTGCGAATCAACTCACCCTTTTCATTTTTGAGTCTGAAAAAGTAATACTTCGCTTTTTCCACTGTAGGCCACTCAAAGACAATATTTTCTGCAGTTGACCCTTTGGGAACTATTTCTGCGCCTTCGGATGGATAAGCATTTGCAATAGATCGGAAGTTGATCCAAAAGATTTGAGGTTTGCTCCACTTACCAGGGGACTTCACCGCGTTGATAGATCGTGTTTGCACTGTGTACTCACCCGGTGACAAACGAACTCTGACCTTGGGATCTCCTGAGGGAACTCGAAACCTGAAGGGCTCAGACCAGATTTTTTTAGTCGGTTTAACTAAGACGTCGTACTCCACCGCCTCATCAACTTTACCTAAATCAATTCGAACTGTTCTAGCCGGGATGTCTGATTCAGAGGACTGGATCTCTTCTGGGTTGCCACTTTCATTTGCTAAAATCTCATTCTCTGAAATCACCTTAGTTTTTTCTTGGATGGCAGAAATAGGAAGCTCTTCATAGGTCTTCACATCAGTTGGCTCTGCAGCCAGCTGCCATGTGAAAATGAATAAGAAGAGAAGAGCTACTCGTTTTATAATCTAGTCCTCAACGGTTATTGCCCTTATGACGGGGGCCACCAAGTTCTGAATCCTTCTGGAATTTAGAAGTCTTTGTTCAGACTCAGGACCCATGATTTTATTTTTGTTAATGCTCGCGATTGTAATTTGATAGGGCGTGAACTCTAACTTTTCACGGAAAGGCAGTTCCTTTAAATACAGAGTCGTATTTGAAGAAATCCACTTTCTGATCACTCTTCCTTCGATGTTGTACATTTTGACTTCATATTCTCTTGCGTGCTCTACGGGCTCCCATTTAATTCTGACTTCACCTTCCACATTCGAGACCAAGGGATCAGGCAGATCTGCTGAAAATCGAGGAGCTACTAAAACTTCGGCTTCAGGATCTGGCGGACACTGATACACAATTTTTTCTTTTACTTCTGCGGTTGGCTCGGACTTAGGTAACATTTCATTTTTTGAAAAAAAGTTCTGAAAAATAAAAATCAGAACAGCGCTCAAAATAAGACCTAATGCAAAAGATGACTTATCAAAATTTTTCATAATTGATTACTTCCATACCTTCTAACAGTATCTCCTATTCCTTATCGGCAATTGAGATATTCTTTAAAGAAATTAATGATTTAGACCAACGTTCAGAGGCTTCACTCGAAGTCTTTTTTGACTCAACGCGAATTTGTTTATAGACGTAAGCCTCGGGACTAGGGAAAGGGCTAGGGAATTTGGACTTATGATCGTGTGGAAATTACTTCTTATGAAGTAATTTTTTGATTTCGTCGAGCTCTTTGCGCATTTGCAAGTTCTCGTTTTTCAAGTTCTCGACTGTTGATTCAAGAACTTTAATCTTGTCATCATGAGAAGCGATGGATCGATCCATTTTTTGAATGGATTTTGTGTTGCTTTCACACATGCCGTAAAGCTCTTGAACTGACTCAATTAATGGAGCCACAAGGTTTCCGTATTTTACGGCTTTTAGTCCAGTGACAGCGTCTGTTTGCACCAATTCAGGAGCCACTTGCTCAACTTCCTGGGCGATCAAACCAATTTCAGGTCTGCCATCATCTTTCCACTGAAATTTGACACCACGTAATCTTAAGATCGTCTCTAAACCCTTCATCTCTTGGATGTTATATTTCAAACGACGATCTGAAGAGTAGAAGAAAGCTGTGGCTCGGATATCTCCAACAACATCTAATTTGTAAGTTGCACTTGGTGTTGCAGTGTTTACGCCCACAGAACCACCCACAACAACTAATTGACTCGTTCCAACAACTAAACCATTTGAAGCCGCATTTAAAGTACCAGTCATTGTTCCACCAGCGAGCGGTAATCTTGCACCCAGCTGCGTTTGAATGGCGCTTGTAACTCCGTTTAAATAATTGAATTCAGTATTATCAACCACACCAGTGCCAAGTTTAGTTGCCGTGATATTGGCTGCAGAATTGATATCACTATCAACGATTGTATCTGCTGTAATTTCTGCAGAAGCCACAGAGTTTCCAGCTAACGCCAAAACACCCGTGCTTGATAGAGTTGCATCACCTGACATAGTTACTGCTGATGGAGCAGCTCCAGTCACACCTACAAACAATTGACCGTTTGTTAAAGCTGCAGCCTCAACAATGGATCCACCAGAGGAAACCATCATTCGATCATTATTCAATGCTGTCGCTGAGTTCGTACCACCACGAGCAATTGGCAAAGTACCAGATGTCACATCAGAGGCACTTAAGGCTATTGTCGTGTTTGTCACAGAAGTGATTCTTCCAAATGCATCAACTGTAATTGCAGGAACTTGTGTTGCTGAACCGTAGGTTGCAGCAGTCACACCTGAGTTTGCTAAGCGAGCGACACCCGCAGCAACAGTAATTCCACTTGTTGCAGCATTCGTATCAAATTGCACAATTCCTTTTGCGGCGTAAGAAGCATCACCAGGATTTGCATTGTCGTCCGCTGCACAGGCCCAAGCCGTGCCATTCCATTTTAAAATCTGATTCACTCCACAAGTCATGCTGGTGGCAGCGGTCCCTGTCGTATTCATCACTAAAATACCTTCGCCAGTTAAAGTTGCAGCGCCAGTACCACCGCGAGTCACAGGTAAAGTGCCCGCTGTCACTTGGTTGGCATTAATTGCGATTGCAGTTGAGGCAGCTGCTGTGATTCTTCCAAATGCATCCACTGTAATTTCAGAAACTGTTGATCCAGAACCATAAGTCGCAGCCGTTACTCCAGAGTTTGCAAGTCTTGCGATTCCTGCAGCCACAGTGATTCCACTTGTGGCCGCGTTTGTATCAAATTGTACAATTCCTTTTGCTGCATAGGAAGCATCTCCAGGAGTTGAACTATTATCATCGGCCTCGCACGTCACTGTTCCATCAGCTGCAATTTCTCGAATCGAAGAACCAGCGACACAAGTGCCAGTGACTCGGGCTTGCAACACAGCTGTGTTTGCTCCCAAAGTAATGGAACCTG
>CAZPBD010000065.1:0-14884 GCA_964584655.1 uncultured Pseudobdellovibrionaceae bacterium
GTGTTCCCAGTGAGTCTTATCAAAATGCTTTTTATAGTAGCTATCCTGAGGCAGTTGATTGACGTATTCCCATTCGGCTTTTGACAGATGAACGTGAGCACCAGGAAATTCTACTAATCCCGCCGTATGGTCAGGATGTAAGTGAGTTAAAATGACATCACTGACTTCTTCAAGGTTAAGGTCTAATTTTTCAATCTGAACTTTGAGAGTGGTATCAGCAGAGGTTTTAAGACCCAACGTTTTATTATAAACCTGGGAACCAATGTTTGATTTTAGCATTTGTGGATGGAGTCCAGTGTCGACAAGTACCACATGTCCCTGGTCTTCTATGACCAAGCAATTACAAGACAGTGACTTCCGAGACCACAGTCGGTTCGACAATAAAGGTGAAAAGTGACCAGCACTGACGACGTGAATTTTCAAATTTGCCTCTGAGGTTATTTTAAGGTGCAATACGTCGATGGCAAGTTCGATTTTACATATTCTCTGGAACCTCAGGTTTCAAAAAGATAAAAAAATCTTTTTTTATTCACAAAATGAGCTCGTGAGCTCTTGGACTTATTCGCAAATTCTAAAACTCGCCCTCGATTATTCTGATGCTATGTCGAATTGGGAAAAACAAAAACCTGTCGCAATTACTGTTTCCACTGGTCCTGATTTTTTGGGCGCGTTTTTTGGGTGCCAATTAGCTGGATTAATTCCCGTGCCATTTCTGTCCCCTGAAACTTTGCTGATGCAAAGAACAAAGAATGACCTGCAGGAGTTTTTAAGGAAATCGAAGATTGAAAAAATCATAACGAGTCACAAAGATTTTCTTCAAAACTCCAGTGAATTTGAATTCATTTTGACCGAAGAAGTTTTGACCTCAAAAAGCTCGATCGAGAATCTAAATTTTGATCAAATGAGTGAACAGTTTTCGATTCAATATTCGTCTGGAAGTACCTCTGAACCAAAGGGTGTGGTTCTAACCCATTCAGCAGTCATGAAAAATTTAGAACAAATGAGTTTGGCTTTGGAAGTGACTCAAGCCGACCGACTTTCAAGTTGGCTCCCACTATTTCATGATATGGGGCTAATCGGAGGTCTGATGGCTCCGATTTACAATCAAGTCGAAGCCCATTTAACAAGTCCATTGGACTTCGTAACAAGTCCTATGAGGTGGCTGGAATCAGTCAGTGAAACCAAAACGACGATTCTGATTGGTCCTGATTTTATGTACCGAAAGCTGGCTCAAGCTAATTCTAGATCTGCCTTGAAAGGATCATTGGAATCGTTAAGAGTTTGTATGTCGGGCTCCGAGCCTGTTCTGAAAGAGACCTGTGAAAGCTTTATCTCGACTTTTAAAAAGAATAAAATCAAACCCGATGTGATGTTGCCAGTTTACGGAATGGCTGAGGCTGTTTTGGGAGTTACATTTCCACAGACCTCAACACCCATCCGAATTTCTCGATTGAACCACGTCAGTTGTGGGCGACCACTTTCTGGAACACAAATTGAAATTAGAGACGAACAAGGAAGGCTTCAAGCAGATTTCCAAGAGGGCCAAATTTATTTAAATGGCCCTCATATTACTCAAGAGATAAAAGGTCATCTGACTCGGTCACCAAGTGAATATTTAGCCACTGGGGATCTGGGCTACTTTGCTGACGGTGATTTGTATATTACAGGTCGTCTGAAAGACGTCATTATTATTCGTGGTAGAAAAATTCACAATTTGGATTTAGAAAATAAGATTCAAAGTCTACTGTCATTAAATAGCCGAGTTGGTGTGGTTGAATTTGAAAATCGAATTATCGTTGCTGCGGAAACGGATCTAATTCCGGACGCTTCAAGCGAGCGCTTGGTTCAAAATTATATTCAATCCATTGATTCTAATTTGAAGATAGAATTTTACTACTTACCAAAAGGATTTCTTCCTCGAACCTCTTCTGGCAAACTTAAACGTCACCAAATTTTAGAACTTTATAAGTCAAGGAAACTCAAGGTGTCTGTTGTTTCTTTGTTTAAATTTAAATTTCAATCAAAGGTAAAAAAACTTTTGATCCTCAAGCTTATAAAAACTTTAAAATTCAAGAATCCTTCTGATTTTGACCCCGTCATGGATTTGATTACAACTCAGATTCAAAAATTGAAACCGAATCTGAGTGTACACATTGATCAAACAATCGAAGAGTTAGGCTTAGATTCAGTCCAAACTTTAGAATTAATAACTGAAATCGAGAAAACAACAGGACCCATCAGTCTTATTACTTTTTATGAATTTAAAACTGTTGCAGACATTCACAGGTTTTTAAGTTCACGCCTTTGAATTTTCCACTCATGCCTAGGATCCACAGGAATTTTATCAACTTTTTTAAATGAAATCGGGCCCGACCACTTTTCGGCAAAATAATCCTTCAGTTGAATATCAACGTGATCTTTTGCCTCGTAGAAAACAGTCACCGAGAGATCCATTTGAATACAGGCAATCCGCTGAATACCGAACTGCCCTTCTAATTCTGATTCCCAAACAGCAACGCTATAACTTTCACCATTCAACTCAACGAGTTCAGAAATTCGACCCACCAAAGAAATTTGATCACCCACCATCACTGCCAAATCACCTGTCCAGTGGGGTCCACCCCCCACAACATGGGGACCCTTCAGACCTATCTCAAAAACATCTTTTACATTTTTTACTGCGTAGGGCTTCGTAAGTAATTCCACTTCTGGAATAATTTTCCCCACGGGGTAACCGACTTTAAAATCATCAGGATTGGGGTCTTCTATAAACGAAATTGGCTCTGCTTCTGTTGCGCCGTAAATAATCGTGACTTTCGAATTAGGGAAAACATCTTTGCATTTTTTGTAAAAGAAACAACTAATAGGTGCACCGCCTACCAGGACATTTTCAATGGACTCTAATTTTCTATTTTGAGAAGTCAGTTCGTTGACTATTTTCATGATGAATCCAGGTGGCCCCGACAGTCGAGTAATCTTATTCTTTTCGACTAAAGAAATGGAATCAGCAATAGAGATCTGTGTCGAAAAGAAGTTTTCAGAATTTTCACAAAGACTTTGAAGAAGGCTGACGATGTAACCTGGCAAATGCAAATCACGACTGACTTGTGGCAAATATTTTTTTGCTAGTCTTTGTTGTTCATGAAGAGCTTTGAAATTTCTGTGAATCAATTTTGGCTCTCCGCTTGAACCCGACGTCAACGAAATGAGACTTGTGTGAGTATCCGTATGATTGACCAAAGCCTGATTGATGGTTGCCTCGGGTTTCAAAACATTTAAATTCTTCGAAAATATGACCGTCTTATTTTTTGAAAACGAGGGAGTGAACCAGAAAGAGGGGGCAAGCCACTTCCATTTTAAAACTTCGGCCTCTGAAATGATCCCACTTAAATTGGATCTCTTTAAAACACTTAACCATGAATTTCTATTGAGTCTTGGATCTACCAAAAATGGGATAATGCCTTCAGCAAAACATGCAAGTAGCAAGAAAAACAGATCAGACGAAGGCCTTAATAAAATGAAGACTTTATCCTGAAATTTAAAATGGGCTCTTAAACCGGCTCGGTATTGATCCACTTCTTTTTGAATCTCTAAAAAAGTCCACTTTTGATTTTCAGGATAAAGATGCAGAGCGATTTGATTGGGATGCTCTTGAACCCTTTGATAAAATTCAAAAGCTAAATTCTGTTTCACTTCGTTAGTCCGCGCAAGATGATGACATCACCTATCCAACCTAGCCAAAAACCTAAAATCATCAAACCGCCCAATTTTTGCAAGGGCCACATGGGAGAGAAGAAAAAGATAACCGTCACAAAAACCATGGCGATCATAACAAGTAGAGATGCTACACCCAGTTGACTGACTGACTTGTTAATGTCGTTTCCCTTTTCATTAAAAATAAATTGAATTGAATTATCACCGGATAGACCGACCAACACCGCTGCACAAATGGTCGTAATGAAAAACACAGGAACTTGAAAGACATAAAAAACCACAACTAAAGCAAAGGGGCCCCAGATTGAACTTATACATAAAGCAAAAATATTTTTAGAGCC
Organism: uncultured Pseudobdellovibrionaceae bacterium; assembly: GCA_964584655.1. Lineage (GTDB taxonomy): Bacteria > Bdellovibrionota > Bdellovibrionia > Bdellovibrionales > Bdellovibrionaceae. The sequence goes on from CAZPBD010000065.1 coordinate 4,056, forward strand.
TTTGTATTTAGCCAAAGTAAAAATAATCAGCAGAACCAAGGCTAAAGATATAAAAAGACTTTCAAAGAGTGTTCTAAGAACTCGGTCTCCAAATTCAACATACGAAGTCAATCCGCTGGCCAATGCACATTCTTTATTTGGGCAAGACTTTTCAACTGCTACGACCAATGCCTCTAAATCCACTCGCTCTAAACTTTTCAAGTATAATATAGCCCGCTCGGAGGATTCATTTTTGAGTCGGGTAATAAACGGTGATTCTCTCCAGAATTGAATGATGGCCTGACGGTGATCTTCAGATTCGACCTGCGAAGTTAGATATTTTTCAGTGGTAGGAAGATCTTCGACCGCCGAAACATTGGGCCACTGACGAGCCAATGCTAAGATTTTATTTTTACTTTCATCTGTCGCATCTTCTGGAAAAAGGAGTGTCACGTCAGATCGCCAGCCTCGATTTTTTGATAAATGGTTGCTAGCTTCAGAAATGATATGTCCCGGTGCGAAGAACTTTTCTGGTGAGTCCTCGACATTAAGTTTAAAGGCTCCCCAAATAGCCAGTGGAAAAATGAGAAGCAAAGCCAATGAAACAGCTTTTGGAAATTTAATTTCCGAAACTTGAACAAGCCACTTTTGAAGCCGAGAATTTTGCTGACTCAAAAAACCTGGAGCAATCCACCACTTTGATTTAACTAAGATCAAAATCGCAGGCAAAACACAGAATACAAATGCCCATTCGATGATTCCTGAGACAGCTGATAGAATTCCAAATCTTTGAATAATCGACAGATCACTAGCAGCTAAAGATGCAAAACCAACAGCTGTTGTTATAGTTGTGTAAAACGCAGGGATCAAAAAATATCGCATGGATTTTCGCCAGCTCATTCCCATGTAAACAGTTCCGTAAACTATAAAAATGAAATCTTCTAATGTGGACACGATCAGCATCATTCCGGTAGAGTTCGTTAATACATCCACGGGCAAATCAAGGAAACCCATGATCCCGTATGTGATGATCAGGGCCCCATCAACTGTCAAAATAAACAGCCAACCCAGGGACCAGGTCTTAAAAAAGAATTTAAAAAATAACAGCACGAAACCAAACATGATAACGTTTAATACTTGAGATATATAAAACGACTTTCTGAGCTCGTACTGGTAGGATCCCACGCCGGCCCAGAAGACTTCGAATTCGTTCTTCCAGGGTTCAAGGACTCGATCAAAGTCCTGCCGTATCTCTTCTGCTGAATCAGCATTGAAATCACCGAAGCGATTTCCGGCACCATGGCCCTCAAATGAAATAGAAAGGGTCAGGGCGTAGTTTTGGTCTGTCAGAAGACTGCTCCATGGAGAAGCCCTTAATTTTTGATAGGCTTCATCAATGACCTCAGTTTGGGGATCAGCCGAGAAACAATCCAGGTTAAACAACGGCTTAAATTGCAATTGCCTGTTGTTAACATAGGCCTGCCGAACTCCAAAGGAGGAAGAGATTCTGAGTAAATCAGATCGCTTATCATTTAACCGAATGGCCCATCTTTGTACGTCACATAAAAAAGCCTTCGTGGGTCTTTTGTGAGGTTCAATTGAAATTATAACAGAATTAAAATCAGGAAAATTTTGTTTATAGTCCATGAGGGCTTGGTAGGACTTAAAATCAGGGTCCACAAGGTCATCAACACTTAAGAGAAATCGATAGTTTGAGGCTCCCACAAGACCTATCAAAACCAGAGCCGCCGCAACGCAGGCAGTTAGTCTTGGATAACGTAATCCCATACGGTGAAACTTGAACAAATAGAGATGAAATTTACGCATAGATTTTCGCCTGTGGTCTAGAACAAGTTTTTATGTTGAATGTCTTGAAATTTATAAACTAGCATCGTGTTTAGGAAGAAGCAAAACCCATTTATAGGAGAAGAAATGAATCGCTTGTTAATCTCGACATTCGTTGCACTTTCAACGGTTTTTACTGTTGCAAATGCAGAACCAAAAAAGGCACCCAAAGCTGCAAAAGTTCAAGTGGACCCAAACTTTGAATTCAACCTAGAAATTATGAACGATGAGTTTTACCAAAAGACTTATGGTGAAGCTCTAAAAAAGGGAAACCGAAAAGTTTCTCAATCTGTGATGGACGTTCCAGCTATTGAAGCTACTTTTTCACCTGATTTCATAGCCCTCAGAAATGAATTGATCGGTGGAAATGTAACGACACAATCCACAGTTGACACGGTTCTCGGAGTTAAAACACCTGAAGAACTTGATGCTATCATCAAAAAGTACTCAGATTCTGCCACTTACAATGCCCTTAGCCCACAAGCTAAAATGGTTGCTCTGCAATTAAAAGCTCTAGCTCCTTACAAAAGCTTTTTCTACAGAGCACAAGCCTACTTTGGAAAAGGGACTGCGATTCGAAGCATGATCGTAACTATGCTTAGAAATTCATCAACTGCCATTCAAACGTTCTTTCCAGTGAACGGAACAGTGGCAACAAACCAGTGGGAAGTTGTTTTTGATTATATGACTCAGCCCATGTCTGGTATGGGACCCGCAATTACGACTGATGAAGATTTACATAACTTTGTACTTCAAATCATCTCTGTAAATGCAAAATTAATCACTGACATGGTTGCCATCTACAAGTCTGCTGATCAAATCTGGTGGGACAATAAGCTTTACATGTCTTTTGCAAACTTCACGTCTGAAAAAGATCGTTATATCAAACTCGGTAAGCCTGAAATGGAATCCATTTTAGCGGGTACACTTTCTGGCTATAGTGGATTAACTGCAACTGCTGCTTACTCATTTACAGGTCTCAGTGATTCAATTCGCGAAACTGGTAAATTCTTTGGTATCGAAGAAACTCGCAGCATTTTAACGAGCGATCGAAATGATAAAGTTATGGGTCTTAAAGCTTCAAAGCGATTTGAGACATTAAGAAAATTCCCAAAGCTTTTCATTCTTTTGCCGAACGGTGAAAAAATGATGCAAGCAAGCTACTCAGCACTTGTAGGGTCAGTCAGATACGCAAAAATTTCTTGGCAGGGCATGAAAGCTCTTGAAGGTAAAGACCGCCAAGATTTCTTATTTGATCCTCGTGCAGTTCTTCCGTTCAATAGAATACTTGGAACAAACTTTGATACAGTTGAGGCTTTGATCAGCGATAAAGGTGCTCGTAGCACGATGATTCAAGGTGAGCTCGTGAAAGTAAACATCAGCGAATTTTACAAAAATCCGCCACGTTCGTTATCATCGCTTTACCCTGTTGCTTTCAAAGGCGGAGCAGAAACTCTTCCTAAAACTGTTGATGGCAAAGCTGTGACTTTCAGAAACTACAAGCAGGGATCTCCTGTCGCTTGGTCTGCAAATGCTTACGAAAAGTATTTCCCTGAGCTCAAAAAGTCTTCTTGCCCAACAGACACTGTTGGAATGGTTGAAGAGTGTACAACTGATGTATCTTCCTACGCTCGAATCCTAAGTCAAACTTGGGGTGGTGCTGGTTTCGGTGCTATTATTTCAGGAATGGTTTTCTAGTTTAAATGTCAGACACAGTGAAACCGCGACCCCCCGTGGGTCGCTTTCTTTCCAGTGAAGATTCTAGACAAAAAAGAGTTGAGAATCTAAGAAAGCAGACAGGAGATCCCCTCCTGTCTCTTTCGTTTTCGGGTATTGAATCTCAATCAACTGTCGGCAATTTAGAAAATTATATTGGCACCATACAAGTTCCCATGGGACTCGCTGGTCCGTTGAATTTTAATTTTAAAAATGGCAAAGAAAAAATCTACGCACCCATCGCAACCACTGAAGCTGCGCTTGTGTCTTCGATCACTCGAGGATCCATTGCGATTTCAACTTCTGGTGGAGTCACAACACGACTCTTAAGTAATCGCATGAGCCGCTCTCCAGTTTTTCAATTTGAATCTTTAGATGAGTCTCTGATTTTTGCTGAGTGGACAAAGAACAATCTTGAAAACTTTCAAGCTCTTGTTAAAAAGAAATCCCGCTTTGCAAATTTAATAGAAATTGATCCCAAGATTTTAGGTCGTACAGTTCAGTTACGTTTTATTTACACCACTGGCAATGCCGCTGGCCAAAACATGACAACCTTTTGTACCTCACAAATTTGTGATTGGATTTTGAAACAAATCCCTGAACAGCTCAAATTTGAGTGCAAAGATTTTATTATCGAAGGTAATTTGTCTTCTGATAAAAAAGTTTCTTTCCTGACTGCCAGTGAAGGTCGAGGCAGGTCTGTCGTCGCAGAATGTGTCATTAAAAGCTCAGCACTTCGACGAATATTGAAAACCACAGCTTCACAACTTGTTCAGCAGTTTAATGTATGTAAGTCCTCAAGAATCTACAGCGGACAAGTGGGATTCAATATCAACGTGGCCAACGCAGTAGCAGGATTATTTCTGTCGACAGGTCAAGATATGGCCTGCGTTCATGAATGTAGCGTGGCGGAACTCCACTTAGAAGCACAAGGCGAAGACCTTTACGCCACTTTGTACATGCCCTGCATCGTGGTCGGGACAGTGGGTGGCGGAACCTATTTACCTGGCCCTCGGGATTCACTCAAAATTTTAGGTTGCACGGAAAATGATTCCGCTGATCGCTTGAGCGAAATTATAGCAGGATTTGCATTGGCCCTTGAGCTCTCGACTGTCAGTGCAATATCAGGAGGTCAATTCGTAGAGGCCCACGAAAAATCTGCAAGGACTAGCACGAGTCATTGGTTAAAAAGATCAGATATCGATGTTGATTTCTTTAATCTTCATTTAATTAAAGATGCCAAAACAGAAGTGACGTCAGTAACTGCCATTCAAAATATCGAAACCGAACAAGGTCACGTTTCAGATCTTGCTTTTCAGGTCAGTAAAAAGTTCTGCGGTCTTTTTGCTTTTGATCTGACATTGGAAGGCCCACAAAAAGAAAAATCCACTCAAGTTTTTTTAAAAATTAAGCCTCAGGACAAGGAAGTGATTCAAGGCGCAGCTCGGGTTTTATCTGTGATTGATCCTTTGGTCTCACAAACGATGATGACTCAAAGTTTGTACCTTCCATTCAAAAATTGTCACAGACGGGAAATTCAAGCCACTCAGTTCTTAAAAAACTTCAAAACACCTTTGATGCCAGAGTTTTTAGGATCATTTGAAGATCAAAAAAGCGAAGCCTACATTATTTTACAAAAATTAATTAATTCTGATTACTTGATGTCACCAGTGGACAACTTGTCTGTTTGGACAAAGCCAAATATCAATTTAGTCTTTAACAAAATATCAGATCTCCATTCACATTATTTGAACACAGATATTTTGACTGTAAAAAAGCAGATACCTGATCTGTTTATCTCAAATGACGAAGCTAGAAGTTCTCTTCTGCACCTATGGAAGCAACTTAAAAATATTTCTTTTACGCTTTTACCCCCTGAAATTATGAATCCCCTGGATCAAATTTGGGAGCGAAGTTTGGCTCGTTATCTCAGTCATGAAGTTTTGGCTGCAGAATTACCAAAGACTTTAATTCACAATGATTTCAATACAAGAAACATGGCTTTAAAGTCAGAAACCGATGTTTTGTTCTTTGATTGGGAATTCATTTCCTGGGGACTTCCTCAAAGAGACATTTTAGAGTTCCTGGTTTTTGCAACAGACATAACTGCTTCACCAGAATCTTTCGAAGAATATTCTCAGCAGTATTATTGGCTACTAAAAAGTAAAACGTCAGTGCCAATCACACTGGAACAATGGCAAAGCGGCATGCAAATCGCTTTTGAGGATTTTTTGGTGGCAAGACTGCCTTTCTATGTGATCATTTCCCAGTTTTCAAAGTGTGAGTACTTGGACCGAGTCGTTCTTAACTTAGGAACATTAGGGAAAATGTTGAAATGAAAATTTTGAACCGTCAACAGGCTGGGGGCAAGGGTTTCGAGCTTCAAAGACTCAAATCCTTTGGCTTCAATGTGCCTGAATTTTACATCCTGACTCAGACCGATTTTGAAAAATATCAAAGTGATTTGTCAAAGTGGCCCGATTTTACAAAATGTTTAAGTTTAGAAAATGTTGCTGTTAGATCCTCAGGATCTTTAGAGGATGGAATTAAAAATTCATTTGCAGGTGTTTTCACGACTCTTCTAAATATCAAAGGTGCAGATCAACTTAAATTTGCCATTCAAGAAGTTTGGAACTCAAAGAATTCAGCTCTTGTTCAAAACTATTTAAAAACTTCTGGTTTAAGTGAAAGTGATTTTCAGTTTTCCATCGTTATACAAAAAATGATCACTCCTGATTTTGCAGGTGTTTCTTTTAGCGCTGATCCAGTTTCAGGCCTCAGGACTCAGATGCTGATCTCTTTTATTGATGGCCTAGGTGATCAAATTGTTTCTGGTGATACCACCGGAACTTCCTACACAGTTGATTCTTACGGGAAGCAGATTAAAAAATCAGGTCAATTAGAATTGCCTCGAACAATTCTAACTCAACTTATTAAAGCGACTAAAAATGCAGCTTTGCTACTGAAGCAACCCGTAGATTTAGAATGGGCATCAGTGGGTGAAGAGCTCTATGTCCTGCAAGCCAGACCGGTGACAAGTCCACTTGGTCACACAGGAACACCTAAAAAAACAGTTTTTGATAATTCAAATATTCAAGAAAGTTATAACGGTGTCACGACTCCTTTGACTTATAGCTATGCTGTCGAAGCTTACAAACAAGTTTATAATCAAATTATGAAATTGATGAATATGCCCGAAGCTGATTTTCAGCAGGCTCAATATCGACACAGCCACATGTTGGGTCTTATCGAGGGCCGAGTCTATTATAATATTAATTCTTGGTACGAAGGCCTTCTTTGTCTTCCTCACTTCGGAAGACAAAAAGAAGCCATGGAAAAAATGATGGGTTTAGAAAAACCTGTGGAGTTCGTTCAAGACGTCAATTTGTCTGCACTTGAAAAACTACAACGACTTCCGGGCATGATTGCATTAGTCGTCAGACTTTTTTACCAATTCTCTAAAATCAAAGGCCATGTTCAAACGTTCCAAAATTGGTTTGAAGAGCTCGAAGTGAAGTTTGATCCCAATCAGAATCAATTTTTTGATAATGATCAATTGATTCGCAGGCTTTACGATTTTCAGAAAGAAACACTCGAGCACTGGGGAGTTCCCATCCTCAATGACTTTTTAGTCATGATGACCCACGGCTCAATGAAAAAAGAAGCTGAAAAAATGGGGCTCGAAGCAGAACTTCACCAGGCCATGCAAGGCTCAGATGTTGAAAGTCTTAAGCCCAGCGAAGATTTACAATCAATTGCTCAAATGATGATCCAGAATCAAGTTTGGCAAGAAATTGGAGCTTCTCAAGATCCAGAGTTTATTAACTTAGTCTTGAAAATCAAATACCCCGAAATTTCTCAAAAAATTGAGCAACATTTAAAGCTCTTCGGGGATCGATCATTTGCCGAACTAAAGTTAGAGACTGTGACCTACAGGCAAAATCAACAAGGCTTGTATCTTCTGCTACGTGAGCTCAGCCAATCCACTCGGCCACCTCAGGTTCACGATAGTAAAGATTGCGAGCAGGACTTCTTAGCTAGGTACAAATCAAAAGCTGGTATCATCAAAAATTTGTTCATCAAAGGCCGTTTGAAGAAACTCAAATTTGCTGTCGCCTCCAGAGAACTCATGAGACTTCACCGCACGCGAGTTTTCGGCATGAACCGGGAGTACTATCTTGAGATCGGCAGAAGACTGACTCATTTGAATGTTTTAAAACATTATCGCGATGTTTTTTTCCTGACCCGTCAGGAAATCTTTGATTATTTTTGGGCTCATTCAATCACAACTAGTCTTCAGGAGCTTGTCGAGCTTCGCAAAAAAGACTGGGCAAAATTTGAGAACCGTAAACTGCCCCAGCAAGTGGAAGTTTCTGTCCCTAACTCCTACTGGAACCAATTTCTTGTGAATCAACAAGCAATTCAAGATGCCCACCTGATGGAGCTTCAAGGCCTTGGATGTTCGAATGGAATCATTCGGGGAATCGTGAAAAAAATATCATCTCCAAATGAAGCGACTGGTCTGAATGATAAGATTTTACTGGCAGAAAGAACAGATCCGGGATGGACACCCCTGTTTTCACTTATAAAGGGTGCTATTATCGAACGAGGTTCAGCTTTGTCACATTCTGCAGTCATCGCTCGCGAAATGGGGCTACCCGTGGTAGTAGGTGTAGACCGTGTGACAGACAGAATCTTTGATGGAGACGAAGTCGAAATCAACGGTCAAACGGGGCTAATTCGAATTTTAAAAAGAAGGAATGATGATGGAGCTCGGCCAACTCAATCAAGTATCTAACTCTAAAAGTTTTGAGATTCCTCAACCTGAGGCCTTGAAAGCCTCTCGTTTTGAAAAATGGTCTCCTGATTCAATCGCCCCTTGGACTTACTTGCCTGCTTACCAGAATTTAACTGATGATATGAAGCTCAGATATAATCAGCTTCATGCCCTGACTGTTAATGAGCTTTTTATTTGGTTTGAGCAAAAGCTTCTTCTTCCTATTTTATCAAGACTGATAGCTCAATCTGATCAAGATCCTGAATTTAAAATGGCCTGTCAGATCTTTTATAAAGAAGAAGTGAAACACTCTGAAATGTTCAGAAGACTTTCTAAATCCTCTGCTCCTGAGCTTTATAAAAACACAGATTTCTACTTTTTCAATTCACGCTTTAGCATCAGCAGATGGCTCATGGAAACTTCACTGAAATTTCCACAAACTATGTCCACTTGGTGTTGGATTCTGATCTTTTTTGAAGAGCGCACTTTGATGTACTCAAAAGAGTACCTCAAAGCTAAGGGTCAAGTTTCTAGCGTTTACAGTAAGGTTCATCACCTCCATATGATTGAAGAAGCCAGACACGTTCAATTGGACAAATACTTTATCGAAAAAATGTACACTGGCGCTTCTGATCTTAATCGCAAAATTACAGCTTACATTTTTGGAAAAGTGCTCGAAAGCTTTTCAAGTCCTAAGCGCATGTCCATGGCTATCGCTGAAAGAATGAAAATGGAATTTGTGCGCCCCGAAGAGCACCAGATGATCGATCAAATCGCTTTAGAACTGCCCATGTTAAAAGATAATTTGGATTTCAAACTTCAATTTTTTGGAATCGAATCCACTGAAGGTACTTTTAACTTGATGAGTAAGTATCCTGAATTTGATCAATTGAAGAAATATTTTTTGGCTTAAATTTAGTTTGAGAATTGAGTTTCCTTCAAGCAAGCTTAAAGCATGTCACATGATTTTGTTATGTATTTTGGATGGTTTTTCATAGCCTGCATGAGCTTCTATAGTTTCGCCAACCTTCGAAATGCCTTTAAATCTGGAATCATTAGAGGAAGAAGTTTTCGTCACTTTGTTCACCAAAACGAAGAGCCTGGTCGTTTTGTAGGTGTGGTTGTTGTGAATATTTTGATACTTCTCATGACTAGCTTTGCCGCATTTATCTTGCTTCCATATCAGACGTTTCGCTCATGGTTTCTTTAGTTCAACTTCACTTTTTCCAAAGCTAAAGATTCTATTTCACATCCCGCGGAACTTGATCCCCTTAGACTCCAAGATCTTCTTCAGCTGATCTCGTTTGTCACCTTGGATTTCGATCACACCAAAATCATCTTTAATGATGTGGGTTCCACCAACACCACACTTGGCTTTGAGCTCTTTTGCAAAAGTCTTCAGCCACTCTTCATTTTTAGGAAGTCGCTCCATGATGGTCACAGTTTTTCCGCCGCGCCCTGATTTTTCAAGTTTGAAGATGACCTCAAGTTTTGCAAACATTACTTGCTCTTGATGGACTTTCTTTTCATTGGCTTTTTGCATTGCTGCAATGTCTTTGGGATCAGTGGAATAGACTATTTTTTTATCAGACATATTTACTTTTTTTGTGGTTCAGGTTGAGGGCCAGAGCTAATTTTTTTCTGCACAAGCTCTTGTCCATCATAACGGTAAAGATGTCCATCACCTTCCATCACTGTCACCAGATTCACAGGTCTGGACCACATTTTATAAACATTTTTAAGGGTCTCATTCAAAAAATCAGGCTGCATATCAATGCCCTCGTGGGCATGGGTCATTAAAAGCTCTCCACGATTTTCAAAATTAGCATCTTCAATCTTAATGATGGGTTGCCCGAAATTCGTCATCATAAATAGAAGCTTAGCTTTAATGGCCTTAAAGTCTTTCGCATCAATGACCCAACGATTTGTTTTTTTATCGTGCTTATAAACAAACATCTTATTTCGGATGCAAAAATCTTCAGTTAAAAACTGATCAATGAAAGTCACATCATTGTGAACACGCCTGACTTCGAAGATTTTTTCCCTGCCAATATTTAATTTTTTATCCCAATTTTTACGCTCGCGAACATCATCACAATCTTCCCACTCACGGCCGAATCGTCCTTTGTTCCAACGATCTTCAATATCTCGCATCAGTTCGATACCGACTTTGTAAGGGTTGTAGCCCCCTGGAGCCATGGTCATCACACCTGCATGGTGATCAGCAAAATCAATAATCTCTGAATCATCTAAGATCTTTTCAGTCATGATTTTTGAGTGCCAGTAAGAAGCCCAACCCTCATTCATTGTTTTTGTCATACCTTGAGGAGAGTAGTAATAAGCTTCATCACGAATGATAGATAAGATATCCTGTTGCCATTCTTCTAAAGGGGCATAGTGAATCAAAAAATTCAGAATGTCTTTTTCTGCGTTCACTGGAAACTTCTGAGTGGCCATGAACTTGTCTTGGACTTTTTGCTTTTGCTGTTCAACGAAAGATGGAGGATTAATA
>CAZPBD010000066.1:0-7659 GCA_964584655.1 uncultured Pseudobdellovibrionaceae bacterium
GTACGTACTCTTACAAAAGGTACAGCGTTAGATTATATTTCTCTTCTTCGCACCAGTACGAACCACTGGCAGTACAAAGCGGTGAATGAAATTGATAAAGCCGAAGCGTGGGGATTGTTGCGGGAACAAGAAGCCACCAGTTCAAAAGCACGAGTGAAAAAGTTAAAATCAGCTATCACGGCAGTGTTTGATTGGGGTATTTCTTCGGGACGCATTTTGGGGATTTCGCAAATTCCGATTGTTGGTTACAAATCCAACAAAAAGGAAAACGAAAAAGTACCAGGAGTGCTTTCTAAAGAAGAAGCTAGAAAACTTCTGAAGCACGCAAAAGCCATGGAGCACCCATGGTATTCTGTCTGGTCACTGGCGCTCTTTTCAGGCATGAGAAGTGGTGAGCTTTACGCCCTGGATTGGTCGAGTGTTGATTTTGAAAAGCGCACGATGTGCGTTCATCGAAATTGGACTTCTAAGACAGGCATAGGGCCAACTAAGGGAAGGTACTGGCGAACAGTTCCAATTGAAAGCGAAGAAGTTCTTGGGCTTTTAAAAGAGCTCAAACTTCAGCGTGGAAAGGAACAGTTTGTTTTACCTCGTCACCCAGAATGGCGGCTAGGAAACCAAGCCCAGGTTTTACGCAAATTTTGCGAAAGCATAGGCATTCCCTCCGTTAACTTCCATGCCCTGCGAGCGACGTTTGCAACCATGTTGCTAAGGGATCAGATAGCTCCAGTCATCGTGATGAAAATCTGCGGCTGGAAGGATCTTAAGACCATGGGTCGGTATGTCAGGCTCTCGGGTGTCGATGTTCAGGGCTCAACGGGTCACATTAAACTTCTTCCAGATATGGAGGTGATGGGGCGCATTGTAGAGCTCGTTCGATGATCGGGTGTAATCGTGGTGTAAACAGGGATCTAACTTACTGAAAACAGTCGGTTCACGACGAACCGACCAATTTCACTTTGTCTCAATCAATTCTAAACTACAGACAACACTGATTAACTTTTATCTGAAAAAATCTTAGTCACTTTTAAAACTCTAAAAAATTGTTTGTACCAATTCGAGAATCGATTTCAATGTCCATTCTGTTCCTCCGATACGTCGATTAAGATCGATTAACCAGGGGAAGCTCACGTCACTTGTAAAAATCCTCGAAATTCATTTACGGCACTAGGAGACCATGTGATGCAGAAATTAATCCTCGGTATTTTCTTATTATTAAGCTCCTCTGTTTGGGCACAAACCTTCAATGAAAGTTGTTACTTGCAACGTTATCCCGATGTCCGATTGAATTGGAAGGCCTCGGCCCTCGAGCACTGGACACAAAATGGTCAGCGCGAAAATCGAATACCCGGCTGTGGTGGTGGAATTCAAGCTGCACCAGCTCCATCAAACACTGGAACGTTTAACGAAAGTTGTTACTTACAACGCTATCCTGATGTCCGACTAAATTGGAAAGCTTCTGCCCTCGAACACTGGACACAAAAAGGTCAACTTGAAAATCGAATCCCAGGTTGCGGTGGCGGAATTCAACCTGTTGCAGGTTCCCCCGTGACTCCTGCACCAACACCCTCTGGAACATTTAATGAAAGTTGTTACTTGCAACGTTATCCCGATGTTCGACTGAACTGGAAAGGCCCTGCCATCAATCATTGGACACAAAATGGTCAGCGCGAAAATCGAATTCCTGGTTGTGGTGGCGGCATTCAACCTATCGCAGGGGCACCGGCTGCTCCCGCACCCACTCCAACTCCTGCGCCAACACCCGCTCCAGTTGCTGGTGGAAATTCAACGATTGTTGGTGGCGGAGCAAATCCAATCTCTATCTCAGTTGATGGCCCACGATTTGGCGGTTCCGTTTCTAGTTTAAATTGGAACAATAAAGAGTTTATCAATATCCATGATCACGGCCGGCAACTTCAAAGTGCTATGCAAGTGGATGGGTTTAAAGAGTGTAACAACCCTACAGAAGCTGGCTCCGAGCATGATGGCACGGGCGCTCGCAGCTCATCCGTAATGACTGCGATTAATAAACAAGCTTCCAATATTCTATTAACAGAAGCAAATATGGCCTACTGGAATTACAAAACTATTACCGGCGCATGTGTTAAAGGTAAAGATCCTCGAGTGAATCAACCACTATCAAATCATCTATTAAATAAAAGAATTCAAATTGGAGAATTTGATGATCAGAGATTGATTAAATATGACGTCCAGTTCCGCCATCCTGCTGGAAGTTACACTCAATCTCTGACCTATGAATTTTTAACTGGCTATTTAACTCCCGATTTTAATCAATATGCATACATCCAACCCAATGGTGGATTGGTAATGATCAACCAGTCTTCCTACGTGAACATTGCAGGCAACGGATTTCCACCTGGATCTTTTCATGCTCTTCCGGCAGGAAAAGGGAAATATGATCCGATCATTCTCACGAACGCGAGCGGCTCACATGCCATGGGCGTGTACGTTCCACGCTCTCAACTCATCAATTGTAAAAGTGATTTTCATGGCTACGGCATGTATCACTTTGCACTTGGCGGAAGTGGACCAAATGCTTCTGGCACAAGCAAGTGGAGCTTAGCCGTTGATGACAAAGCTGGATCAAGCTGCATTCGCAATAACTCGAGAAGTTTTGTTGTTTATCTTTCGGTAGGCACTCTCGCTGAAGCCCACCAAAGTATCGTGCGAGTTATGAATCGAGTTAAATAATTGCCTCGATTCATCCGATAGGTCGGATAAATCATTTAACCGAGAGCGCGAAGCAAAATGGCCTCAAATTCTCGAAACATTCTTAGTCTGTGGGAGCTCTAGTTATGCGAATTCAAATACTTGTCTCATTTTTACTTTTAAGTTCCTCTGTCTGGGCTCAAACTTTTAACGAGAGTTGCTACCTACAACGTTATCCCGATGTTCGACTGAACTGGAAAGCGTCTGCACTTGAACATTGGACCCTGAATGGTCAACGTGAAAACCGAATTCCTGGTTGCGGTGGTGGCATTAGAGAAATCCCAGCCCCTTCAACAACTGGTACATTCAATGAAAGTTGCTATTTACAAAGATATCCAGATGTTCGTTTGAATTGGAAGGGTCGAGCTATCGATCATTGGACTCAAAATGGTCAGCGTGAAAATCGCATTCCGGGATGTGGCGGCGGCATTCAACCTATCGCAGGTGGAACACCTCCAGCAGCACCAGCTCCGACACCAACTCCTCCCCCAGCACCTGTCGCAGTTGGCAATTCAACAATTGTTGGCGGCGGAGCAGTTCCAATATCTATTTCAGTTGATGGCCCACGATTTGGTGGAGCTGTCTCTAGCTTACGATGGAATAATAAAGAATTTATCAATATTCACGATCACGGACGTCAACTTCAAAGTGCAATGCAAGTTGATGGATTTGCGGAATGTAACAATCCCACAGAAGCTGGTTCTGAACATGATGGAACAGGCTCACGCAGCTCTTCAGTCATGACTGCTATCAATAAACAAGCTCCCAATATCTTACTAACAGAAGCAAACATGGCTTACTGGAATTACAAGACAACGACTGGTGCATGCGTAAAAGGAAAAGATCCTCGAGTGAATCAGCCGTTATCAAATCATCTTCTGAATAAGCGAATTCAAATCGGAGAATTCGAGGACCCTCGCTTAATAAAATACGATGTTCAATTCAGACACCCCGCTGGAAGTTATAAAGAGGCTTTAACTTACGAATTCTTAACTGGTTATTTAACTCCAGATTTTAATCAATATGCCTACGTTCAGCCAAACGGTGGGCTTGTGATGATTAACTCCAATTCTTACGTCAACATTTCAGGCAACGGATTTCCTCCCGGTTCTTTCTATGCAAAACCTGCTGGAAAAGGTCACTACGATCCGATTATTTTAACCAATGCTAGTGGATCCCATGCAATGGGAGTGTACGTGCCTCGCTCTCAACTTATTAACTGCAAGACAAATTTTCATGGATACGGAATGTATCACTTTGCACTCGGTGGAAATGGACCAAATGCCTCTGGTACCAGTAAGTGGAATTTAGCAGTCAACGAATCTGCTAAATCGAGCTGCTTGAAAAACAACACTCGTGGCTTTGTTGTTTATCTTTCGGTTGGGACTTTGGCAGAAGCTCATCAGAGCATCGTGCGAGTCATGAATAGAGTGAAGTAATCATAATTTTAAAAAACAAAAAGGCCCCACGCTTGAAGCGTGGGGCCTTTTTTATTTTGATAATTTTATAGTTTACATTTTTACTTCGAAACGATCCAACATCATGACTTTGTTCCACGCGCTCACAAAGTCTTGTAGAAACTTTTGTTTTCCATCATCAGCTGCATAAACTTCTGAAATCGCACGAAGTTCAGAGTGAGAGCCGAAAATAAGATCCACAGGTGTCGCAGTCCATTTCAACTGACCAGATTTGCGATCAAATCCTTCGTAAACTCCGTCAGTGGAAGACTTTTTCCACTGAGTCGACATGTCGAGTAAGTTCACAAAAAAGGCGTTATTCAAAGTTCCTGGCTTGTCGGTAAAAACACCATGCTTACCTTGACCAACATTTGCATTAAGAGCGCGCAATCCACCTACCAAAACTGTCATTTCTGGAACAGTCAAAGTTAGTAAATTCGCTTTATCAATAAGGCTCTCTGCAGGCGATAGGTAATTGTTGTCGCCGTAATAATTTCTAAATCCGTCTGCTCTTGGCTCAAGTGCTGCAAAAGAACTTGCATCTGTTTGAGCTTGAGTTGCATCGGTACGACCAGGCACAAAAGGAACCTTCACTGGATTTCCAGCATCCTTTGCTGCTTTTTCAATTGCAGCAACACCACCTAAAACAATCAGATCAGCGAGTGATACTTTTTTTCCGAAATCCTTTTGCACTTTTTCAAGAGCGCTAATGACCTTCGAAACTTCAGCTGGGTTATTCACTGCCCAGTCTTTTTGTGGAGCAAGTCTTAAGCGCGCACCATTCGCACCACCACGCAAGTCCGTGCCTCTAAATGAAGAAGCAGCTGCCCAAGCAGTTCGCACCAACTCAGAAGTCGTAAGACCTGAATTCAGAATTTTTCCTTTTAAGTTTGCAATGTCTGCAGCATCAACCAGCTTGTGATTCACTGCTGGTACAGGATCTTGCCAGATCAAAGTATCTTTCGGCGCATCTTGTCCGATGTATCGAACTCGAGGCCCCATGTCTCTGTGAGTAAGTTTAAACCATGCTTTTGCAAAAGCCATTTCAAATTCTTTTGGATTTTCTAAAAATCTTTTAGAAATTTTCCCGTACTCAGGATCCACTTTTAAAGCGATATCCGTCGTAAACATGATTGGAGCATGTCGTTTGTTCTTGTCATGAGCATCAGGAACCATGCTGGCCGCAGCACCACCTTTTGGTACCCACTGAACTGCACCCGCTGGGCTTTTTGTTTTTTCCCATTCAAAGGCATAAAGATTTGCTAAGTATTGCATCGTCCACTGTGTGGGAGCTGCCGTCCAAGCACCCTCAAGTCCGCTTGTTACTGTGTCTGCACCTTTGCCAGTTCCACATTTATTTTTCCAGCCAAAACCTTGCTCCTCAACAGCTGCTCCTGCTGGTTCTACACCGACACATTTTGCAGATCTGGCACCATGAGCTTTACCGAATGTGTGACCACCAGCGATCAACGCGAGAGTTTCCTCATCATTCATAGCCATTCGACCGAATGTTTCACGGATATCTTGAGCTGCAGAAAGTGGGTCATGATTTCCGTTAGGTCCTTCGGGATTTACATAGATAAGTCCCATTTGAACCGCGGCCAAAGGTTTATCAAGCTCACGTTTGCCTTTGTATCTTTCAGAAGCGAGGAAAGTGGCTTCAGGTCCCCAGTAAACAAGATCTGCTTCCCAGTCATCGGTTCTTCCGCCAGCAAAACCATAAGTCTTAAAACCCATGGACTCCATAGCTACATTGCCCGTGAGAACCATGAGATCTGCCCATGAAATTTTGCTTCCATACTTTTTCTTGATTGGCCAAAGCAAGCGACGCGCTTTATCTAAATTTGTATTATCGGGCCAGCTATTGAGAGGCTCAAATCTGAGTTGTCCACCCGCAGCTCCACCCCGTCCATCAGCCACTCTGTATGTTCCGGCACTATGCCAAGCCATACGAATAAAGAAAGGTCCGTAATGACCGTAATCGGCCGGCCACCAATCTTGAGATGTTTTCATCATTTTTTCGATGTCTTTTTTCAATGCATTCACATCAAGTTTTTTAAATTCTGCAGCGTAATTGAAGCTCTTGCCCATAGGATTAGACTCAATGGAGTGCTGGCGAAGTGGTCCCAAGTCGAGACGCTCCGGCCACCAAAACTGATTTGAAACATTACTGACTTTAGCGCCCTTCGAGATTTTCGTCTCTTGAGAGCTATTGCTTGCGCAACTCAGTTGAAATACAGCAGCTGCTATTAGCGCTGTATGAATAAAAAAACGACGTACCATGGTTTTCTCCTTAATCAATAATTTCGATATGCGACAATAACATATCGAATGTTAAAACTTGTCAACACAGGTGGTGTTTGCGTCAACATCTGCTTGGTTAATGTCTAGATCCTGTCACGATTATAAATAAAATAAAAATATTAAAAAACTATTGTTTAATAGTTTTAAACTATTAAACTTCTTTTATGACGTTACAGCAAATCCGATACGCTCTTGCCGTCCAAGATGAGCTCAGCTTCGTTAGGGCTGCAGAAAAGTGCAATGTCTCACAACCCAGCCTCAGCGTGCAGATTAAAAATTTAGAAGACGAAATTGGCGTTTTAATTTTTGATCGCTCGAGAAGCTCACAGGTTCATCTGACTCCTGCAGGCCAAATCTTATTAGATAAGCTTCGGACAACTCTGTCTGACTTTCAACAAATTATTGATCAAGCCAAATCCTATCAATCATCACCCACTGGAACATTGAAAGTTGGCATTATACCCACGATTTGTCCGTATTTAATGCCTCACCTGCTCAAGCACTCAAAGAAGCACTACCCAAACTTAAGTCTCGAAATTAACGAAGATACCACTGATAATTTATTAAGGCTTATTAATACAGGACAGCTCGATTGCGGAATTCTATCAACTCCCAATAAAACACCTAAAAATTTAATCGAAAAATTTCTCTACTTTGAACCTTTCGTTCTCTATGCCTCTTCTGATCATCCACTGCTAGAAAAGGAAAAAGTTTCCTCTTTTGATTTGGCCAAGTTTGAAGTTTCAATGCTAGACGAAACACATTGCATGCGCGATCAGGTGCTGGCGGCCTGCAGAATTCGAAGTAAAAATAAAAAAATCAATCAGTCCCGACTCATTTCAGGCAGCTTGCAAACACTCATCTCTATTGTGGATGAAACCCAATCCTATTCTTTGATCCCTGCCATGGCAGCAGAGTATTTGCATTTCAAACATCCCAAAAGTGGAGTGAGGAAAATAGTGAATCCCACGCCCGAAAGAAAAGTGAGCTTAGTTTACAATAAATCCTATGCGCGCAAAACCTTGATTCAAGCCATTAGTATTTGCATCACAGAGGGGCTTACGGACTCAGCCGTATCCTACAAAAGTAGTGCTTCATCCGTCGTGGTGTTCCCCGAGAAAAAGAGATTTGAAAGTTAAATATATGCTACCATTGTTCAATGACCCAA
>CAZPBD010000066.1:7759-14577 GCA_964584655.1 uncultured Pseudobdellovibrionaceae bacterium
CCGAGAAAAAGAGATTTGAAAGTTAAATATATGCTACCATTGTTCAATGACCCAAATTTTGCTGATTTCAATAATTCTAATCCTCGTGACTGTTAATGCTTCCGCAAATAATTGCCCAGAGCAAAGTGATCGCATTGGATTAACTTCGGTCAGCCTCAGGGATTTCGGAACAAAGCTCGGCTGTGTCGGAACAATTATTCCAAATGCCGATGTTAAAAAAAGAAGAAGCCTTCGTTTTTTTAAAAATGGCCGCATTATGGTAAACACCTTGGTAGCGACAGACCATGCCGTTGGTGCTCGAACAATCTTTGTATTACCCGCTAGGTCAAAAATGGAAATGAAATCCCTTGGTGGAATTGCCATTCAACTTAAAGACTCTTCCGGTCTACATTGGAACGTGGACCCACAGGGTCATATTTCTACAGAAGAAAAGTGCAAACTAAAAATTAAAATCGAAATTTCGAACTCTGGCGATTCAACTGAAAATGGAAATCCAGGAGGTTTTTTTCTTCAAAGCTGTCCTCAATCGATCATTATCGATACTGGATTTAAACGAACCAATGATCCAGCTTTAGATCCTGCACGAAAGTCACAGATTCGAGACAGCTCTGGAAACTCTTGCGAGGTTCGAAACTCTGAAATCTTCGACTACAAAAAGGAAGCTGAGCAGGCTCATCTTAAATTTAAAAACTCAAAGGAACTCTCTGAATTTTTAAAAGGACACGCGAATTGCAAAAACAAGATTGATGTGAGCCCACTATTAAATGACCAGAAGGTAACTGACCCAATCCCCCAGCGTTAATTGCTCAAAGTCAATTTTTGCAAGACTTCGATAAAAGGGTCCATCCCAGGAAAGCTCGTCACTCTTCCCAAGCTTTTTGAGTCTTTGTAAAACAAGAAAACGGGAATACCATGCAGACCAAAATGTGTCGATACATCAAAGTCTTCATAAACATTGCAATGGTACCACTCAATCTCGAATGCCTTCACGAGCTCTATTTCCTGGCTCAAGGCTGATTTTGCAATTTCACAATTGGGACAATTATATCCCCACAAGAATAGACCTTTCAGACCAGCTCTGTTTTTAAACTCATCTAAAGTTGCAAAACTGAGATCCTTCATCTCGAGTAGAGAAAATAGGGGGTGGCTCATTGTCTAAACTCCACTAAAATAAGCATCGACTTTATCAATCCAAATTTGATCGACTGGCTCTACTTGTAATTTCTGTGCCAAAACTCGTTCTTCTTCTGCAAGCAAAGTCGAGAGATATCTCTCGGTATAGCTTGCAATGATGACAACAATCTTTTTGTTCTTGCTATCTGGCCTTGCCGCCACTTTCAAAGCAGCCGCAATTGCCGCACCTGACGAAATTCCAACAGGGATTCCTTCGGTCTTAATCACTTGTCTTGCCATTTTTAACGATTCATCTGAGTTCACTTGAACAATTTCATCAATCCACTTTTTATCGACAATCTTAGGTACAAATCCAGCGCCAATGCCTTGGATTTTATGAGGACCTGGCTTACCACCTGACAACACAGGTGACTCGATGGGCTCAACAGCAATCATTTTGATATTCGAATTTTTGCTCTTCAAAAATTGTGAGCAACCCATGATGGTGCCGCCAGTTCCAACACCACTAATGACGATGTCTACTGAGCCATCAGTATCTTGCCAAATTTCCGGCCCGGTGGTCTTCAAATGAATTTGTGGATTAAATTCATTTTCAAATTGCTTGGTATAAAAATACTGCCCAGGATTTTCACTCATCATCTGCATAGCCTTACCCACAGCCCCTCGCATTCCAAGGGGACCAGGAGTCAAAATAATTTTTGCACCTAATAGGAGTAGCAATGTGCGACGCTCAAAGGACATAGTTTCCGGCATCACCAAAGTGAGCGGGTAACCTTTTGAGGCGCACACAAAGGCTAAGGATATGCCTGTATTCCCGCTCGTAGGCTCGAGAACTTCCATTCCTGGCTTCAGCAAACCCGAAGCTTCCGATTGCTCAATCATGTTCAAACCAATTCGGTCTTTCACAGATCCTAGCGGATTAAAAAACTCGAGCTTCAAATAGACTTCACCTGGCAATCCTTGACCCGTCTTTTTCATTTTCACTAAGGGAGTTCGACCAATTGTTTGAGTTATATCAGAGTAAATTTTCATAAATTCTCCTAAAAATTAAATACGATTTCATTTCCAAAAAGCTTAAGACCTACAATACGAAAAAAGCGAACAACTACCATCTCCAGTAAGCCTCAATGAAAGCTAAGTATCCCTCTTCAGCTGAAAAGTTGAGCTTACGAATATTATTTGAAGTTAATGATAGCTGTATGTGGGTATTGTCGTAAATTTTAACATACGAAATATATCCACCAATGGCTTTTTGTTCGATGTTGTAACTGGGACCAGCAAGCAGGCGGCCCCAGTCTGCCATGATGTATTCATATCCAGACTGAATTGAACTCGAACCGTAAGACTTCAGAGCTGCTACATCACGCGCATCATCAAAGCTAATGACTGCAGCTGAGACAATTGAGTGGGCTATCAGAGTATCAGAAAGGACCGAGTCCCACATAATATCTATATTCATGAGTTTCTCATCGCTGGATCGATCCTGAGCCATGTTAACTCCGAAAGACCAGGTTTGAAAATCACCATGGAACGCTCGAGCCTTCATCTTCAAATTTGGTGATCCAATTGCTATACCAGGTAGGTTTGTTGACAGAGAAAATGAATTGTTGATCCCATAAGCAAAGCTACCGACAGTCGAAATCAGAGACTCTCCTTTTAGCAATGTTTGAGCTGTTTCTCCAATAATCGAACCTTGAGTCACAAGCGGTTTGAATTGACTTGAAATACTCTTTTTGAATTCCTTGTACTTCCAAAGTCGAGTCGTTCCCTGAAGTCCACCTTGTTCAGCATCCAACTTGAGCACAACTAAAGTGTCAGTATTTTGAATGAGTCTTTTTCCAAGCAAATAAACAAGATTGAGTTGTCTTAAATTTGAACTTTCAGGCTCAAAGATTCCAACAATTTCATTCTTTTGATTTCGAAGACCGATGAGTTCATATTTCTTCCATTGAACTCTATTTTCAGGGGCCAGTACGAAGTATTCACTAACTGGTTCGATCTCATCCCAACGCAAATCAGTTTCAACATCATTTTCCACTTTCCCCGGTGGAACTTCAGACGAATTTCTACCTTCTATAGCCTCATACTTTTTTACAGTTTTTGATTTCTTTGCTACTTTTGCTTTTGATATAGATATGCTCTTAGAGCTAAAGATATCATCCGAAACAACTAAGCTACTCGAACTAGAGATTTCATCCGAAACAACAACGCTCTTTGAATTAGAGACTTCACTCGAGCCAGCCGCGTACTTCAAGCTTTTGACTTCACTCGAACCAGCCGCGTAATTCAAGCTTGTGACTTGCTCTGCACTAACATCACGCTTTGAGCTAGCAACTTCACTTACTGCAAAAGCTAGTGAAGTGAAGTGCGACGAAAAGAGAATTAAGACTAAATATAATCTAAGCGATCTTTTTAATTTGTTCGATTTTATTACGAAAAACACTGAGCTCATGCTTCAACAAATTGTTCTCGTTGACAAGCTGATTTACTTTTTTTCGAAGGAAATCAATTTCTTCCTTCGAAGTATCAATCTTCGAATCTGACTTACCTTCAAAGTTGAGCTCTTTTTCCACTTGAACAGGTGGTGCGTTAACAGTCGCGGAATATCCACTCTCCGCTAACTTTTCCTCAATATTTTCAGGGATCATGAGTTCTTGATCTAATTTTTCTAATTTAATAATGCCTTTGGAAATCAACGCACGGGTTTCAGACAAAATTTTCATCTGACTCGTTACTTTTTCAGCAGGGTTCGGATTAATTTCTTGAAGTGTCATTTGAAATTTTCTGAGATCAGTTGCTGAAATAGCTTTTAGCACAATCGCTAACTTATCATCGGAGAATCCTTGAAACGCAGAGGCTAATGTTAAGATTTGAATTCTCGAAAAAATTTCTGAAAGGTAAACAGGATTCCAATTTAATATTTTATCAATTGTAATCCATTTTTTCCGAAGGGTCTCTTCCCAGATCGGACTTTCCTGTGCGATCAGTGCTAAAAACTGTTCTTGCTTAGTTTTATTTGAAGTTTCGATCAGCTGCAAAAGCTGAACGAATCCACCCTTTTTTTTATATCTGTCTAGCATTGCCATACTCATTTATCGGCAATCATTGAGTCAAAATTGAGGGCTGGATTTTTCGTTCTTATAGAAGAAACTCATGAGTCATTTTGAGACAAAATACTCGAGTAAGGCTTCATGGACTCTTTGTTAATCTGACGATTTTATAGAAACTGCCGGCTACACAATCTTACTATAAGAAACAGCACTTGCTTTTTTTAACAGATCCTTAGCCTCAGCTGAGGATGTTGGAAAATCCAACTATTGTGCGCTAACTCCACATTTGTACTTATAATAGACCGACGATCCGACAGGCAGTTTTCTACTGAATCGAATCTCCGATCCCACCACTGAGTATGAGATCGAAGGATCAGAAGAAGATATCGTTACATTTTCAATTTGTAGTCTCGACCCTTCGCATTTTAAAGCTATCTTATCCACGATCTGCCCTTGGATATTGTTGAAAATGGATTGAAGCTGGCCCGAGTAATCAGATGCACAGATATCTCCAGCAACACCCTGAGGGCTTGTTGATTGAGTTGCTTTGAAATACTCCCAACCGTAACTTCCACTTACAACACCACTCAACTGGTTTCCTTGTTGAGCTAAGCAGTTTGCATCTTTAATAATGATCGCATGTAACCCAACAGTTTTCTGAGCGTAGATAGATCTAATATTTGGAAGCAGACGATCACCTTTGTCATAATCCTCTAGTGCGTAACCTGGAGTATTATTCCAGTACAGCTGACTTCTCACGTCTTCATCAGCTAAGAAAACAATGTGCAAGTCAGATTCAGGACGTATAAACAAATCGCTGTTGTTTTTGATCACTAGGTTGGCTGCATAAATTCCACGTTCATCAGTTGAAGGGCAATTCGCTGTGTACGCTTGCGAGTAAGCGCTCGTGTCCCTGCTTTTTCCGTCTCGAATCCAAGTGGATATAAAATTTTCACAAGTTGCAGTCTCAGGTCTGTTTATGACTTGATTAAACATTGCTTCCCGTTGTGACGCGCTGCCAGAATCCTTCGTTAAATAGGCTGCTCCATTGCTAAATTTAATTAGTCGACCATTTTGCAATGCGCCATTTTGATTGATTCCGCGAGGAGAATTTTGAGCAGAAGAGATATCAGAAGTTGTAACAGCCATTCTATAATCAATATATCTTTGATCAAATTGGCTTACGAACTGACTGAGTCTCTGAGAAAGTCTGGATTGCTCAAAGGACATAGAGGCCGAATTATCATTTACGAAAAGAATGTCAACTTTTCCGCCACCGATCACTTCAGTGCCCTCGTAAACATCAAAGCCTTGCTGGCTAACACAGTTTGAGTCAGTGCCGCAGTTTGACTTTGTTGAAAATTTAACGGCTGAGCACCCTACTGCTAGTAGACTGACGCTCAACACCTTCGCGAGATTTAAACCTATCTTGAGAAATTTGTAATTTCCCATAAACACCTCGAAGGTAACTACTCCAAGTCTCGTACCAGAACTAACAAGAACGGCCGATCAAGACCACTACTCTAAAGCATTGATTCCACTGGATTTTAGTGAATACCACAATGAGACATGACTAGACTCATGTATAAGTTATAAGCAGGCTTACGTTTTTGGCCTGACAGTAGCTTGAGACCTAAGCATTCTAAAACCTGCGTGAATTTTAAAAAACTAACTGTCCACACACTATTAGCTGCAACCTTCATTTCAGGGCTAGCTCTTTTTGTTTCAAGCCAAACCGGTGTAGTAAAAATACATTCACTTGAAACTCAAAAATTCCTGCATTTTTTTGAGAGTCTAATCGGGAATAGCACTCAAAAAAAACCAAATGGAAGCATCTCTCATTCTTCAACTCCCGATGAAGCTTCAGCTGTTGCATCTATAAATTCGAATCAGAGTTTGATCTATGAAATGGCTAGCAAAGACTTCAGTAATTTAAAGAAAACTTCAGATAGACGCTTATTCAATGTTCAATCCATCAGCTGGCAAATTAGAGACAGTGAAATTTCCAAACAAAATTTAGAAAATTCCTTATCTATAACCATCGATAAAAAGTCACCTGTGACACTCGAAATAGAAGTCTTTAGCCAAAATGAAAAAAGCGAAAAGCTCACCATCGTCCAACTCAGTTACACTGATATTTCCAATGGAAATAAAGTCCATGAGTTCAGCCGCATGTATCAACAAGGCAAAAAAAAACCCGACTAGGGATTACCTAATCGGGTTTCAAAATAAGAGCTGGCACCGTGCTACTCTCCCACACACTTGCATGTGCAATACCATCGCCGCAAGAGAGCTTAACTTCTGAGTTCGGAATGGGATCAGGTGTGACCTCTCTGCTATAGACACCAGGAAAATTGTTTTAATTGATTTTTAGCGCATGAATTAGAAACTTTAAGAATCCATATACATTTAAAATGTTTTTTCGGAAATTCTTGAAATATAAAATTTTTAAAAAAGCCTCACGACCTATTAGTACATATAAGCTAAACACATTACTATGCGAACACCTTGTGCCTATCAACCTCGTAGTCTCCGAGGAGTCTTTAGGGGGCCGAAGCCCCAGAGAAATCTAATCTTGCAGTTAGCTTCCCGCTTAGATGCTTTCAGCGGTTATCTCTTCCGAACATAGCTACC
>CAZPBD010000067.1:0-14571 GCA_964584655.1 uncultured Pseudobdellovibrionaceae bacterium
AACCATGGATCATCTGGTCGCAATCGTTCGTGGAGGCAAAAGTGATAAAAAAAATTGTGTGCCGTCATGCAAAGATTGTAATTCAAAAAAAGGCTATAAGACCCGCGCAGAGCTCGCCATTGAAGATTTAGAGCTTAAAAATTCCGCAGATGACACAACTGACTAACGCAATGAATTAAGCCAAAGTTCTTGCCGAAGCCCGAGTTTTTCCCCTTAATCGTAATTTATGGCACGTCAAGAAATCACCAAAAGTAGTACAGCAGAGTATTTTGCCAAGAATCTTCAGCAAGTTGGATTCTCATCTCCAACAAAGGCTGTTTTAACAACGCTCAAAGAAGCCGTTGATAATTCCCTCGATGCTTGCGAGCAAGCCGAGATCCTTCCTGAACTTTTTGTCGAAATTAAAAAAATAGGGACGGGTTCGTCCAAAAACACAGATCTCATCAAAATTATTGTTGAAGACAACGGTCCTGGCATCGATGCCGACGATCTTGCAAAAGTTTTCGGTGAATATTTGGCCTCTTCCAAGTTTGGTCGTGGTCAATGTTCTCGTGGACAACAGGGAATTGGAATCAGTGCTGCCACAACTTGGGCTCAAATGACCAACGCCAAAGGCGTGCAAGTCATCTCTAAAACTAAAGCCATGCGAAAAGCGATCAGCGCTCAAGTGGATGTTGATATTAAATCCAATACGGGAACTTTGCGAAATAAAGAGTCCATCGATTGGAATCGACCCCACGGAACTCGCGTTGAATTTTCCATCGATGGAAGAATTCAATTGAACGGTGACGGCGGACTTGTGACCTACATGGAAGGCACGATTTTATTAAATCCTCATCTGACTGTGACATATAAGCTGGCTGAAAATGACAAAGTCAAAACCGAGCGTGTGTCGAATGAAGTTCCCGAAATTCCAGAGGCCACTCTGCCGCATCCTCATACTTTTAAATTAGGTGAGTTCATTACTCATGCGACTTTGTTTGGTAAAATTAGTGTTAGTAAATTCTTAAAGACTGGTTTTTCACGGGTTTCTGATGCTTCCATCAAAGATTTCATTAAAAATGGAATGCCAAAAAATTTGGTGGAAAAATCCATTGCGACTTTAAACCAAGAAGAATTTAAAAAAGTTTTCTCGTCTGTGCAAAATTCAGAACTCATGGCACCTTCCACAAAGTCCGTTTTGACGGTGGGCGAAGATTCACTTTCTAAATCCATTGGGCGATTGGGTGAAGTGGATTTCTTTGCAGTTGTCACAAGAAAACCTAGAATTTGTGACTTTAAACCTGTGGTCGTTGAAGTGGCTTTAGCTCGATTTAAAAATCGAAATCAAGAGCTCGATTCTCCGGTTCAATTGCTCAGATTTGCAAATCGAGTGCCTTTGCAATTCGATAAATCAGGTTGTGCGATTACCTGGGCCATTGAATCTGTGAACTGGAAATCCTACGGCATCGGTCAACCTAAGGACTCGCTACCGATTGGTCCTTACGTTTTCGCAGTTTCTGTGGTTTCCCCATTTATTAAATTTAAAAATGCTTCCAAAGAAACAATTGATGCTTCAGATGAGTTGGTCGGCGAAATCAGACTGGCTCTGATTCAAGCAGGACAAAAGTTGTCTCGACACATTAAAAAAGAAAACAAAGAAGCAGATCTAGAAAGAAAATTGGCTCACATCGAGCAGTTCGGACCTATTTTGGTCGAAAAGCTAGCTCAACTTGTGGGTGCCAGTGATGCAAGAAAAAAGCGGGCTGAAGAAGGCCTGATGAAAATTTTAGGTCGTGATTCAAAAGAAGCCATCAGTGAACTCGCAGAAGCCAATTTGAAATTATCAGCTTTAAAAGCAAAACAAAAAGCAAGCTCTGGTGAAGAAGAAGATGAAGTGGTCGAAGTTGTTGAAGATGAAGGTCAAACAACTGAAAAATCCAGCAAGAAACCACAGGGTACCACAAAGAAAAAGTAGGGATGTATGGCAACTAAAGGCAGCGGACTGTTAAGCGTTCGAGATCTCAAAATTGATATTCCAAAAGAAGCAAAAATCTTAGCTGAAAAGATGCTTAAGGATTTAGAAAATTCAAAGCGTCCTTATTTGGAAGCCGTTAAAACAACTTTGGATAACTCCTTTTATAACTCAAAGGTGGGTTATTTAACTCCCGGAGATAAAGTTGTTCGCACAGAGCTGAATGTTTCCTCTGTTCAAAAACTAGCTCGAGTGGTTTTTATTCTGGAAATCTTACTTCGAAATTTAGACATTGGAGCCGTGAACTCAAAGAGAGAGCTCTATTACATGTGCAAAGGTTTAATTAAGGGCAATACCCGCTATAAACCTTTGGATTTTGAAAGCCAAGACGAGTCTGATTCAATTATCGATTTCGTCTGTGACATGCTTCGAGTTTACCGGGAAGAATTGAACTGTTTTGCCAATGATAAGGGTGGATCGACTTATTCTCAGCAACTTGTTGTGACTGAAACTTTGCCTGATGGAGATAAGGCCACTGTGGATTTATCAACTTTGGGAACAGCTCCTTTTGTACCGAAAAATAAGCCGCAAGCTTTGAAGTTGAAAGCCAAAAAGAAAATCGATTTTTGTTTGATCGTAGAATCTGAAGGTACGGCAAATACCCTTGTGACCATGGGATTTACGAAGCGAAACAACTGTATTTTGATGGGAGCCGGAGGGGTTCCTTCAAATGCGGTTCGCGGTTGGTGTAAACTGATTTCTGAAGAGCTTGAAGTTCCATTGTACTTCTTCGGAGATTTGGATGCGTACACCATGCAAAATATCTTCAGAACATTGAAGGCAGGATCTGCAGCATCACTTGTTCGAAATGCCGATTTCTCGGCACCGGAAGTGAAGTTTCTAGGTGTGCTTCCTGATGATGTGAAACGCTATGATCTTCCTTATTACAAAGTAAAAGAATCCGATCCAGCGGAAGCCAGAGCTTTGAAAAAAGCTAAAGATGCCTTGGATAATGACCCCTTCTTTTTAGATAAAAAAAATAAGGGTGTTGCGGACATTTGCCGTTGGTTGCTGGCCGAAAAGATTCGTTGTGAGCAGCAAAGTTACTTCTCAGTGGATCCAAATGATCCTATTAAGACTGAAAAAATCATCTTAGAAAAAATCAAACGCGGCTCTTGGGTCTAAAAAGCCCTTCAGACGGGCTTTTTACGGAATTAGCAACTGCGCGTTATTGTAATGATCTCCATCGAAGATTCTTTTGACGCGTTTTTATATTTAAACCGATTTGATTGAATCAGTTACATCCGATTGCTACACCCCACAGCTGATCTGAGGGGGTCAAATGAAGTCACTTACACTTTTGCTGTTGGTTTTAGTTAGCTCACAATTCTCAAATGCCACGAACATCCGTTGTGACATGAGGGGGGAATTAAGAGATGACCTGCGGATGGGCCGATATTCGGCAACTCCGAACGCCAACAGTGAAAGAGACTTCAAGAACGTAGCCTCCATGATCACTCGCGAATTCTCGACTGATTTTAGACGTCGTGGAAAAAATCTCAAAGTTGTTCAAGACTGGCTCACGACGGAAGAAAATGCTTTCGCCAGCAATGACGGGAACACGGCGATGATTCACCTTTTGGGTGGTTATGCTCGAGTGATGACTGAAGATGCTTTTTTGCTGGTCGCTTGCCATGAAACAGGCCACCACTTAGCCGGGGCACCTTATTATTCAGGATCTACGATGAGTGTTGAAGGGCAATCCGATTACTTTGCGACAAGTAAATGCATGCGACGGGTTCTCAAAAATCAAGACAATGAAGCCCACATCAAACGTCACGGAGCTCATTATTCAGTTAGAATCGATTGCAACCGTGTGTGGGGAACAAACACAAAGGAATCTTATTTGTGTATGCGATCTATTATGGCCGCAATGAATTTACGACTTCGATTTTTTCCGAACCGCCGGGATTATTTAACTCAAAAAGATTACACAAAAGTGGGGGCAACGATGGAGCGTCACCCACAGCCACAATGTCGATTTGACACTCATCGCGCGGGGGCTTTGTGTCCTGTTAGCGAGAATGAAATGACCAATGGTCGAAATACGCCGAACTGCATGGCGGGACGAGTTCGCGAGGGTTCGGGCTCTCGACCGAATTGCTGGTATTATAATTAATTATTAGTTTCGTTCGGAGGAGTCTTGTTGAGGCGTGCTGGGATGAGGCCTGTTGAGAGCTTGATCTGTTGAGGCGGCCTCTTGTTGTCTTATTTTTCAATCACTTCTTTTTGTTCGGCCTTGCCAAGAAATTAGCTTTGCTAATTTCTTGGGGTTTGAATTTTTCTCTTAAAAAAGCCCAGCTATTAGTACTCTAATTGCTGGGGTCCGAGGAGCCTTTGAGCTTCTTTTTTTTCTGACTGGTCGACGAGGAAGTTCACTGGTCTTAGTGGCCCTTTAATACTCCACCGTCGACGGCTATGCTTTGGCCTGTGATGTAGCCTGCTAGTGGGGATGCTAGGAACGCGGCTAGATTTGCGAGTTCTTGGGGTTCACCCAATCTGCCTGCTGGAACCATGCTTTGTACTTTTTCGTCGGATAACTTTAATTCTTTTAATCGGTCGGTGTTGGTGTAACCAGGTAGCAGTAAATTGACTGTGATGCCGTCTTTTGCATATTCGTTAGCGATGGATTTGCAAAGTCCTGCAAGGCCTGCGCGAAGTCCGTTTGAAGTTGTCAGTCCACTGAGTGGTTCTTTGGCTGCGATGGATGTGATCATTAAAATGCGGCCGTAGTTATTTTTTTTCATTTCTGGCAATGCAACTTTGAAGGACTCTACTGCGCTCATCCAAAGGCTTTGATAATCTTCCATCCATTGTTGTGAAGTGACCTCGGCGAATTGGCCTTTTTTGGGGCCACCTGTGTTGGTCACCAAAATATCTAAACCACCCATCAGTCTGATGGCTTTAGCCGTGACTAATTCGGATTCACCAACTTGGGACAAATCACAAGTGAGGTGATGCTGACATCCAATTTCTTTTTTTGTTGCAATCAATTTTTCTTCAGTTCTTGAGCAGATCGTGACGATGGCACCTTCTTGGACAAGGCTTTCTGCCACGGCTTTTCCTAATCCTTGGGAAGCGCCCATGACGAGAACTTTTTTATTCTTTAATTTTAAATCCATTTTTTAATTCCTTTAGATGAAGTCTTCTTCTTTTAGATTGAGCCAGTTCATTGCAGATTTGGAATAAAGCCACTTTTTAATATTTTCATCTTTGAAAGTTTGAGCGATTAATGTGCCTGGAATTTTCTCACCCAGTGGAAATGGGTAATCACTGCCTAAACAAACTTTTTCATGACCAAACATATCGACTAAATACTTTAATGCCTTTTCGTCGTGAACCAGGCTGTCTAAATAGAAGTGGCCCACATAATCCTTAGGCGGGGTTGAATTGTCGACGGCACATAAATCAGGTCTGGAATCAAAACCATGTTGGATTCTTCCCAAGGTGAAGGGGAATGCGCCACCCCCATGAGCGAATGCCACTCGTAGTTTTGGAAATCGTTTGAACACTCCACCAAAGATCATGGAGCTGATCGCCAAAGCAGATTCCATGGGCATTCCGACAAGCCAAGGAAGCCAGTACTTTTGCATTTTATCTTGGCCCCTCATGTCCCATGGGTGAACAAAAAGAGCAGCATCCATGGCTTCACAGGCTTCATAGAAGGGAAACAAAGCTTCATCAGATAAATTCCAATCGTTCACATGAGATCCAATTTGGAAACCTTTAAGTCCCAATTGATCGATGCAGCGCCTGGCTTCTTGGGCGGCAAGCTTGGGATCTTGCAATGGCACAGTTCCCAGACCGACAAAGCGTTTGGGATTTTTTTGAACCACACTTGCGATGTGATCATTGAGAAGTTTTGAAACGGTCAGGCCGTCTTGAGCTGGAATGTGATAGGAAAACATAGCTGGTAATGTGCTGAGGACTTGCACATGGGTTTGATGTTCATCGCACTCTTTGATCCTTACATCGGGATCCACACAATTTTCTTGGATCCTGCGGAAAAATTTGCCGGAGTCATCCACCATATCCAGATCCGTGCAGCCAGGGCATTTCTTCAGCTGCATAAATCCACCATAGCCGAAAATTTTCTTAAAGTCGGGAAGCTCGGGTGGAAGAATATGAGTGTGAATATCGATTTTAAGCATTTTGCCACTTTCGACCATTCACATGATGACATTTTTTGCAGTTTACATGCGGGCTGTTATAGTAGCGCTCAAAAACTTCAGGAAATTGTGTTTCGATATTTGTGAGTTTAAAAAACTCTTCATAAAGTTTGGAATGACATTTTTCGCAGTACCATTGCAAGCCATCCATTTCACCGTCTCTTCGCCTTCGCTCGATGACTAAACCGATGGAGCCTGCTTCTCGCTGAGGAGAATGGGGAGTGTTGGGTGGAAGTAAAAAGATATCTCCAGTTTTCATTGGAAGATCGTAAATCTTTCCGTTGTCCATGATCTTTAAAACCATTTGGCCTTCAAGCTGGTAAAAAAACTCTTCACTTTGATTCACGTGAAAATCAGTTCGAGCGTTGGGACCACCAACAGTCATGACAATAAATTCGGTGTCTTTCCAGACAACTTTATTGCCGACGGGTGGCTTCAAGAGATGTCTGTTTTCATCGATCCAAGTTTTGAAGTTAAAAGCTTTCAACATTAGACTTTTCCTTTTTCAGGCAGGACTGCGACACATTTCAGTTCAATGGCAATTGGAGTTGGCAGGCAATTAATTTCTAAAGTTGTCCTGCAAGGGGGATTGTTTGCGAAATACTGAGCCCAGAGTCGATTATAGGTGGGAAAATCAGCTTTCATATTGGTTAAATAAACCGTTACATCCACTAAATCTTCCCAAGAGGCACCTGCATCCTCGAGGATGGATTTCACATTTTTGAAAACGCTGTGGCATTGGGTTTCGATGTCGTAGGATTGAATGGTTCCATCAGAGTTAAGTTCAACACCAGGAATTTTTTTAGTTCCGCGCTCTCGGGGGCCCACCCCTGATAAAAAAAGAAGATTTCCCACAGCTCGCGCGTGCGGGTAGGCGCCAACTGGTTCTGGAGCTCGGGATGAATTAATTTGATCACTCATTGTAAAATCCTTTTTATTCTAAAGCTGTACAAATATTTTTAACTTCACTCATAAATTCAAGCGCATGTTTTCCGCCTTCGCGGCCAAGGCCTGATTCTTTAACTCCACCAAAGGGAGTTCTTAAATCTCTGAGCATCCAAGTGTTGATCCAAACAATTCCGCATTCTAGTCGATTGGCGACACGATTGGCTTTTTTGATATTTTCTGTCCAGACACTGAAAGCCAAACCATAGCGAGTGCCATTGGCCATTTGTAAGACTTGCTCTTCGGAATCAAAGGGAATCAGAGTTGCCACGGGACCGAAGATCTCTTCTTGGTTCACTGCAGATTCTGGCGGCAGGCCTTCGATCAAAGTGGGTTTCACAAAAAATCCGCCTGCGTTTTCATTTGCTAAAAAGTTTCGCTCGCCTCCGCAAAGGATTTGGGCGCCCTCTTTTTTAGCTAATTCAATAAAACCTAAAACTTTTTTCATGTGATCTTCAGAAACCAAGGCCCCTTGTTCGGTTTCAATTTTCAGTGGGTCGGCCTGTTTCAATTCGAGGGTTTTTTGCACCAAAGCTTTTTTAAATTTTTCATAAATAGGTCTCTCGATAAAAATCCGAGAGCCACACAAACAAATTTGTCCCTGATTCGAAAAACTCGATCTTAAGGTGGTGTTGAGGGCTTTTTCAAAATCACAGTCCGCAAAAATAATGTTGGCATTTTTGCCCCCCATTTCGAGCGATAATTTTTTAAAGTTGCCAGCGGTTGCAAGAGCGATGGAACGACCCGTCGCCGTGCTTCCTGTGAAAGAGACAGCCTTAACATTCGGGTGGGCAACTAAAGGAGCGCCGACACTGGGGCCTAAGCCATGGATGATATTCAGCACTCCTTTTGGCAAGCCGACTTCAATGCAGATTTGGCTTAATAGAAATGCTGTCATGGGAGTGAGCTCTGAGGGTTTTGCTATCACAGTATTACCAGCAGCCAATGCAGGTGCAATTTTCCAAGTGAACAAATACAGAGGTAAATTCCACGGTGAGATACAGGCCACAATTCCAAGTGGAGAGTAGGTGACATGATTGATAGCTTGATTGTTTGTTTTAAAAGTGTCGCCATGAAATTGTGTGATGCTGTCTGCAAAGAACTCGAAATTGGTTTGGCTTCGAGGGATGTCCACAGATTTAGCCACACTTAAGGGTTTCCCACTATCGATGGATTCGGCCAATGCCAGCTCGTCAAGCTTTTCATGAATCTTTCGAGCGATGGCACGCAGGTAGGTCGCTCTGGCCTCAACAGATGTTTTAGACCAATGATTAAATGCTAATTCTGCAGCTCGGAGAGCCAATTGCACATCAGCTTCATTTGAATTTGGAACTTCTGAATATTTTTTTCCAGTGGCAGGATTCAAGTTATCAAGAAATTTTCCGCTTGAGGGCTTTTTGAGCTCGCCGTTGATGTAATTTAAAATTTGCATCATTTAGAATTCCTTTATCGTTCTTAATATCGCACGAACTGGAGTGGCATCGGCACCTTCAATTTTAAGTGGCAAGGCAATCAGTTCGTAGACACCCTCTGGAACATGATCAAGCACAATGCCCTCGAGAATGGCCATGTTGTTTTTATGTACACACAAATGGCTTTCCAAAGTTTTATCAGTGGCTGGATCAATTGAGGGTGTGTCAATGCCGACAAGTTGAACGCCTGAATTAAACAAATACTGAATGAGTTCGCCAGACAGTGAATTGAAATCATCGTTCCACTGATAGGGGTTAGGGTAGGAGAGAGTTTTAAACAAAATTCGAGGGGCCTTGATTTCTACGTTTCTTATTTCTTTGAGCTGAATACGTTCTCCCCGGGGAATTTTGACCTGAATGACTTGGCAAGGTCCGATGTAATAATCCAAAGATCTGGATTCCATGGACTCTGATTTGGCACCGTAATGATTAGGAGCATCTGTGTGAGCCCCAAGATGAACTGTAGTTGTCATTCGTGATAATGTGAGATGCTGGCCTGAGTCTGTGCTCATCAGAAATTCTTGAGAAAAAGGAGTGTCCCCAGGGAAAACTGCGATTTTTGAATTGATCAAAGGAGTGATGTCAATGATGTCCAATATCTTGCCTCTTTCACTGGCCTCAGCTAGTTTCAAGACTCTACAAGGCAGGTTCCATTGGAGAAAGTAAATTTCGATTATTGGGCAGACGTGTTACATCAGGCTCGTATCAAAGCCCAACCCATTCCTCAAATCAGCAAAGAACTGACAGGATTTTCGCGGTCAGATGCCTACAAAATCCAAGAAACCCAAAGCGAACTTCGTTTTAAAAAAAATGAAATTCAAATTGGATGGAAAATGGGACTCACATCTGAAGCCAAACGCTTGCAAATGAACTTGGAATCACCTTTGTACGGTTATTTAACGGACAAAATGCAAATCTCAAATAATGGCTTCTTTAAACTTCAGGGAAGTATTCATCCAAAAATTGAACCGGAAGTGGCCTTTCTGATCACCCAGGATCTCAAAGGAAAAGTGACCCGAGAACAGGTTTTAAAAGCTTGTGGTGGAGTTTGTGCTGCGCTTGAAATCTTGGATTCCAGGTATGAGCAATTTAAATATTTTTCCATGGAAGATGTGATTGCAGATAATTCGTCGTCCTCTCATTTTGTTTTAGGAAGTTGGGAAAAGAACTTTGCCAACTTGGATTTAGCAAACCTCAATTTGAAAATGCTTGTGAACGGTGAACTTGTTCAAATGGGAATATCAAAAGATATTTCTGGTGATCCTGTTGTTTCGATCATTCAGCTTTGTGAATTGCTGTCTCATCGGGATCAGTACTTAAAAGCGGGCAGTGTGGTGCTGGCGGGTGCTGCAACAGTGGCTGAATCATTGAAACCGGGAATGAAAATTGAGCTGATCGTCGATCATTTATCGAAAGTAGCTGTGACGGTGCTCGGGGGCGAAGAATGAGTTTAGATCAAGCTCAAAAATTGGATCAAGAAGATCCACTCAGAAATTTCAGACAGGAATTCGTATTTCCAGAGGTGAAAGATTCAAAGGGACCACTTTATTTTGCGGGTCACTCTCTTGGATTAATGCCAAAAAAGGCCTCGGTCTATATCAATGATGAACTCAAAGCTTGGGGGAAATTCGGAGTCGAAGGTCACTTTGAAGGTGATCATCCATGGCTGCCCTATCATGAAAATATCACGGCGTCTTTTGCAAGACTTGTTGGCGCAAAAGATTCTGAAGTGGTGGCCATGAACACTTTGACTGTCAATTTGCATCTGCTGATGGTCAGCTTTTATAGACCCACAAAAACTCGATTTAAAATATTAATCGAGAACAACACTTTTCCATCTGACAAATATGCCGTAGATTCCCAAGCTAGGTTTCATGGCTTTAATCCCCAAGATGCAATTGTGGAACTTAAACCCCGTCCAGGTGAGATACATGTTCGCGAAGAAGATCTTTTGCAGCAGATCAAAGATTTGGGTGAATCATTAAGTTTAGTCTTGATGGGAAATTGTAACTACCTCTCCGGTCAAAATTTTAATTTTCAAAAGATCACTCATGCTGCTCACAGCGTGGGATCCTATGCGGGTTTTAATCTTGCACACGGGGCTGGTAATTTATTTTTAGAATTGAATAAGTGGAATGTGGATTTTGCGGTTTGGTGTTCTTACAAGTATCTCAATTCCGGCCCTGGTGGAATTGCAGGAGCCTTTGTTCATGAAAAGCATCACACATCCAAACTTCATCGTTTTGAAGGTTGGTGGGGTCAAAATAAAAAAACCAGATTTAAAATGGGACCTGACTTTGATGCCATTCCCACTGTCGAAGCCTGGCAGCTCAGCAATCCTCCGATTTTTCAATTGGCTTCGCTTCGGGCTTCCATGGAACTTTTTGATCAGGCGACGATGGCAAAACTTCGAGCTAAAGGTGATCAGCTGACCACCTATTTTGAAAATTTAATTCGCAGTGAATTGGAAGGACTTGCTGAAGTTGTCACTCCCGAACTTCCACAGCGTGGGTCTATGCTTTGCCTCAGATTTAAAACATCTCCCAAGACTTGGATACACAATTTGCGCGAGCAAGGTGTCTTTGTTGATTTTAGGGAACCGGATATCATCAGAGCAACACCTGTTCCCATGTATAATTCCTTTGAAGATGTTTACAGGCTTGTGATGAAGCTCAAAGAGGTTGTCAAAATATGAACCCAAAAATCACAATCATTGGCGCAGGACTTGTCGGGTCATTGTGGGCAGTCCTACTTCGAAAACGAAATTATCAAGTTGAAGTCTTTGAAAAGCGAAGTGACATCAGGCTGGATCAAAAAACCTCAGGTCGGTCCATCAATTTAATTCTGACATCTAGGGGATTAAATGCCCTCGAGATTGCAGGCTTGAAGACCCAGGCCCTTGAGCTTTGTGTTCCTGTTTATGGACGTATGATGCACTCAAAAACTTCTGAGCTGACTTACCAAGCTTACGGCGCAAATGGTGAGCATAATTTTTCTGTTTCTCGTCGGGACTTGAATTTGTTTTTGCTCAATGAAGCTGAAAAAGCAGGAGCTAAAATTCATTTCAATGAATCTTTGGATCATATCGATTTTAAAAATAAAAAGTTCAAAATGAATTCGGGTCTTTCAAAAGACTATGAACTTTTGTTTGGAACAGACGGCGCTGGTAGCTTAGTTCGAAAGAATTTGGTTCAACAGATGCCAGATCAATATATCGAAAGTTCTGAATGGCTGAGTGCGGATTACAAAGAGCTTTATCTGCCTCAACCAAATGTTTTAGATAAAAAGTCCCTGCACATTTGGCCTCGAGGTGATCATATGATGATGGCCTTGGCTAACCTGGATGGCAGTTTTACGATAACGGTGTATTTGCAAAAGAAAGCATTTCAGCAAATCAAAACCAAATCGGACATCGAAAATTTATTCCGAACAGAATTTCCAGACTCCATCGAATTGATGCCAGACTATTTGAAAGATTTCGAAATGAATCCTCAAGGCGCTTTGGGGACCATACGGTGTAACAATTGGGTCTATCAGGATTCTGTGTGCTTGATGGGTGATGCTGCCCATGCCATTGTTCCCTTTTTCGGTCAGGGCATGAATTCAGGTTTTGAAGACTGCACGCAGTTTTTGAAAATATTGGATCAAAGCTTAGGCAACTTTGAAAAGACATTAAAAGTTTTCAATCAGACTCAGCCACAAAATGCTAACGCCATCGCTGATATGGCCTTAGAGAATTGGGTTGAGATGAGTGAAAAGGTCGCAGATCCAAAATTTTTAATGCGAAAAAAGGCAGAGGGAATGGTCGAGAAACAGTTTCCAGAAATTTTTAAGTCTAGATACGGAATGGTCACTTATACATTGATTCCCTATCACTTAGTTCAAAAGGCTGGGCACGTTCAGGATCAAATTTTTTCAGAGCTTTGTAAGGACTTAGACACTGTGGAAAATTTGTCCTTGGAGCAAGCCGGCAAATTACTCGATTCTCAGTATAAGCCGTTCTTACAGCATCATGGTCTGATCTGAAGATGAGGTTTTGTAGGCTCGGGTTCAATTCTTTTTAATCATATCTAGTTCTTCTCAAAAGGACTTTTAACTACTCATTACATCTGTCATCCTAGAGAAATGAAATCTGCAAGCGTTCACAGTCGAGAAGCCGAAAGATTAGCTGCTCTTCAAAAACTTAATTTGTTAGATACGTCTCAAGAGGCTCATTTCGATGACCTGGTCAAATTAGCTGCAGAAATTTGCGAATGTCCGATTGCACTAATATCGTTAGTGGATCAAAAGCGGCAGTGGTTTAAATCTAAGTTTGGTCTTGAAGCCAATGAAACACCACGGGATGTTGCCTTCTGTGCCCATGCGATTTTGGATGAAGATAAACTATTTTATATTCCTAATGCCAAAGTGGACGAAAGATTCAGCGATAATCCTTTAGTGACTGAAGACCCGCACGTTGTTTTCTATGCCGGACTTCCTATACTAGATCCAACTCAGAAGCTCCCCATCGGAACACTTTGTGTTATCGATCACAAGCCAAGAGAGCTCAATGATTTTCAAAAAAATGCGATTCAAGTTTTAAGAAGACAAGTCGAGCATCTTTTAGCTTTAAGAACAGAACTTCATAATAAGATTGAAAATGAACAGAAAGTAAATGAAGTCATTGAAAGACAAGAGTATGTTTTGGATGGTGCTGGGCTAGGATCTTGGGACTGGTGGTTGGAAACTAGTAAAGTTAGATTTGATAAGCGCTGGTGTGAAATGCTTGGACTTGATCACACAAAAGTAGCTCATGAGCTTTCAACTTGGGATGCGTTGGTGCATCCCGAAGATAAACAAAGAGCCTACGATGATATCCAGGCTCACCTGAGCGGAAAAACTGAAGTTTATGAAAATATGCATCGTCTCAAGCACGTAAACGGTGATTGGAGATGGATTCTGGATCGTGGTCGTATCAGTGAAAAAGATAAAAGTGGAAAGCCAATCCGGTTCACTGGCATTCATTTTGATATTTCAGATTATAAAAAGAAAGAATTCCTTTCGACTGAAATTCAGAAAATTGCAAAAATTGGGGGCTGGGAACTGGATGTTGTAACCCTGAAAACTAAGTGGACCTCCCAAACCTATCAAATTCATGCTCTTCCTGAGTCCGTTCCCACAGATAAGATTATGGGAATTGAATTTTATCCATTGCATGAGAGAGACAAGGTAACGAAACTCGTCAGGAATTGCATTGAGGGAATTAGTTTTCATCAAACCTTTGAATTTATTGATGCAAATCAAGTCAAAAAGTGGGTGGATGTATCCGGATTTCCTGTGCGAAATTCCGAAAACAAAATTACCACCATCATCGGCACGTTTCAGGATGTGACCGAAAAAGTGATTCAACAGAAAAAGCTGTTAGAAACGCAAGCAGTAATGGCCCAATCGGCAAAACTTGCCTCACTTGGAGAAATGGCTGCCGGAGTGGCCCATGAGATCAACAATCCACTTGCAATCATCAAGGCCAACGCACAACTTCTTCAGGATATGACCGTCGAACATCCTAAGATTTTTCAAAAGATAGAAAAAGTGTTAAAGGCCTGCTCTCGGATTATAAAAATTGTCAGTGGACTACAAAATTTCTCGAGAGTGAAGCATAGTAGCGAGAAGAAACCTTGTGATTTAAGCGAGGTTTTGAAAGAAGCACTTTCTATCGTCGAGGTGAATTCAAAATTCAAGGGTGTTAAAATCAAAACCGAAATTGAGTCAGGCCTTGTGATTAATTGTGATCCTTTGGAAATTGAACAGGTATTGATTAATTTAGTGAACAATGCAGCAGATGCCTCATCTTCTACTTCAGAAAAATGGATCCACATCGAATTGAAGAAGTCAGATCAGTCAGCACTTTTACGAGTGATTGATTCTGGATCAGGAATTTCACCGGAAGTGGAAGCTAAAATATTTGATCCCTTTTTTACCACTAAGCCTG
>CAZPBD010000068.1:0-3172 GCA_964584655.1 uncultured Pseudobdellovibrionaceae bacterium
GGAACCTTCATTGCCTTTCATCGCTACATTCAAAAAATGGTTTGGCCCATGACTGCTTTGGGACTTGGACTTTCCTACTGGCAAAAGGGCATGGCTTCTTTTATTCGTGTGAAAGATGTTTTGAAAACACAAACTGATACGCCGGACTCTGGAACTTTACAGCTGGACCGCTTCGAAAGCTTAGAATTTCGAGATGTTTTTTTCCGCTACGAATCCTCACCTCAATGGACTCTTCAAAATATCAATTTTAAAATTGTGGCGGGTGAAAAGTGGGCTGTTCTTGGTCCCATCGGCTCAGGTAAAAGCACACTGATCAATTTAGTTCTTCGATTGTACAATTTAGAAAAAGGCCAAATTCTAATTAACGGTGTTCCTCACACCAATTACACTTTGGAATCCTTAAGAAAAAATATGCAACTTGTTCCTCAAGAACCTTTTCTATTTGGTCGCTCGGTGGCTGATAACGTTTTGATGGGATACTCTAGCACTGAATTTGATCACGAAAGTTTGGATCGAAGGTTGTGGTCTGAGCTTGCAAAATTTCAGATGGATGAAGAGGTCGGCAAACTTCCTGAAAAAGAAAAATCATTACTTGGTGAAAAAGGCGTGAATCTTTCAGGCGGCCAAAAGCAAAGACTGACCCTAGCTAGGGCTTATGCATTGAACCCCCAGCTTATGATTCTCGATGACGTGCTTTCGGCTGTTGATACCGAAACAGAACACCAAATTAGCAAACAGTTGTTTGCGGATCCTTCACGAACTTACATCGTCATTGCCCACAGGCTTTCCACTGTGAAAACAACGCAAAACGTTTTGGTCTTACGTGAAGGTCACGTTGAGTATCAAGGTCCCTGGTCTGAGGCTTTAAAAAACAGCCCGACTCTTCAAATTTTTCAAAAGATTCAAAACGAAGGGCTGTCATCATGAAGCTCGATCAAGAAAATCAAAACGAAACCCGATCCATCATGGGCTACGGTGATCTTTTTATCTTTATGAAGCCCTACTTAAAAAGGCACTGGGGCACCGTTGCCCTGCTCGTGATCCTCATTTTTATTCTGGCAGCCCTTTCTCGTGCCGTTCCTTTTTTGATCGGTCTGGCCGCAGAGCGAGGGTTTCAAAATAAAGATGTGGCGTTTTTAGCAACGGCAGCTTTGATTTACCTGGGCCTAGAAATATCGAAGACAATTTTTGAATTCGGACAATTTAGTCTTTTTAGTTTCTTAGGCAATCGGATCATTCATGAAGTACGAGTTGATCTAGTGAAGCATGTGCAAAAACTTCCACTGGATTTCTTTAACCAGAACTCCACAGGTCGAATCGTTACTCGACTGACTAATGATCCGAATACTTTAGCTGAGCTTTTCACAGACGGTGTGGTCACAGCTTTTGTCCAATCGGTCATATTAGTTTCGATTTTAGTCGCACTGATGATTATCTCAGTGAAATTGACTTTACTCAGCTTGATCTTGGTTCCTGTCTTTACCTACATCGCCTACTGGTTAACAGAAAAAATTAAAATTATTTTGATGTCACAAAAAAAGAAGCTAGCTGAAATTAATGGATTTTTGGCTGAAAATTTTAATGGCATGAAAATCATCCAAATTTTGAATCAACAAAATGCTTCAAAAAAACAAATGAAGTCTTTATCCCATGAGTATTGGAATCTGAGCATGAAATCAGTCAAAGCCTATGCACTGATGCAGCCTTCAATGAATTTATTAAATGCCTCTGTTGTCATCAGTGCCTTGTACTTGGCAGGATCCTCGGCACTGAGCGGGGAAATGGCCATGGCTGCGCTGATCGCGTTTGTTCTGAATTCTCAAGATATCATTCACCCCATTCGAGAAATTTTAGAAAAGTATCAGCAGTTCCAGAATTCTTTGACCAGCGCGGATCGATTGAAAACATTGTTTAACCAAAAAGCTGAATCCTTCGATGAAAACATCGAAGTCACAAAACGCTTTCATGGAAATGTGGATTTCAAAAATGTTTCTTTCCGCTACCAACCCAGTTTGCCTTGGGTACTTAAAAATATTTCTCTATCTGTTCCCCAAGGAAAAAGCTTAGCTCTGACCGGTCGAACAGGTTCAGGGAAAACCACTTTTGTTTCTTTGATGCTTCGATTTTATGACGTCACAGACGGCCAAATCTTGATCGATAATCAAAACGTCAATGATGTTTCTCAACTTGAACTGCGTAAGCGAATTGCCCTGATTCAGCAGGATCCCTATCTGTTCAAGGGCACACTGAAGGAAAATATCATTTTAGGCGACGAAACCATCACAGACGTCCATTTAAATCGCGCTTTTGGATTGGTTGGGTTCC
Source organism: uncultured Pseudobdellovibrionaceae bacterium (assembly GCA_964584655.1). GTDB lineage: Bacteria > Bdellovibrionota > Bdellovibrionia > Bdellovibrionales > Bdellovibrionaceae. Next base: position 2,326 of record CAZPBD010000068.1, read on the forward strand.
ATGATTACCTCAGACGAACAGGCCGTGATCTTGGGTTTGTCGTGTTAGAAAAGGGCAGCAATCTTTCATTGGGTGAAAGACAGCTGATTGCTTTTTTACGAGTCCTTGCTCGGGACCCAGACATAGTCATTTTAGACGAAGCCACTGCAAACGTAGACAGTGAAACCGAAAGTCTCATTCAAAAAGCCACTCTGGAAATTATGAAAAATAAGACATGCCTGATCATCGCTCACCGACTCAGTACAATCGAAAAGTGTGATCACATGGTGATTTTAAGTCGTGGAGAGATTTCGAAGCAAGGAACCCCTCAAGAACTTTTAAGGCGAAAAGAAGTTCTTGAAGAGCTCGAGTCCTAGCCTGCAGAGGCTGGTAAAAAATCGATACGAATAGAAGAGTCCACAGCTGGAATTTCAGTTCCAAAAAACCGAATCACTTGTGCGGCGGGAATATAATCCCATCCATTCATTTGCGATCGTGGCATCAGTATTCCATTTTTGAAAACTCTGATCGTTGATATATCCGGCACAGCAGAAAGCGGGTAATCAGTGATAATCTCTAAGACTCTGGCTTGTAAGCCTTTGACAGCTTCACTCAAAGCCGTTGAACAGATGGGATAGCTCTTTCCCTTGGAGTCCGCCACCAACTCAAGGTAGCGAAATCCGACCAGTGATTGTCCGAAGCCATTTTGGCAAGTGGTGTCCACAACGCCAATGAAATTCATGAGCCATCCACCCACGTTGGGTTTGAACGGACGCTTCAATGTGTTCAACCGATTCCTGAGTGCTTGAACCACACTGGCTTGCGATCCAGGAGATTGATCATCTTCATCACTTAATACATTGATTAA
>CAZPBD010000068.1:3272-14230 GCA_964584655.1 uncultured Pseudobdellovibrionaceae bacterium
TTGTTGTTGTAGATGATGGAAGAACCAAAATTGTCTTGCTTCTCTCCAACGCCAAAGCTTGTCCCGTTTGAACAACCTATAAAGCTTGCACATATTAAAGTAAAAAACAGTCTTGAATTAAGCTTCAAGCTGCCTCCTTCTTTCGACTTGTATAAGAATAGATTTGCTCTTTGATATTCTGTGAAATGCTTGTGAACTTCACGCCGTACCGATGAGGCGTGGTCTCTTGGTCTTTGAATGGATTAAATTTGCTGACCACAGAGGCCACAGCATTAAATGCGGGAACATCAATCGAGGGATGAAAGTGCAACAATAAAGTTTGTCCGGGCTGCAAGGCCTGGCTAGGAATAAAGAGTCCTGCGCCTCCGGCACTGATCTGAAAAGACTGGCCACGGAAAACAGTTTTATTGTCATGAACAATCAGTGTTCCTTCAAATTCAGCTCTTGGGTATCTTCGGCGATTAAATACTTCTTGCACGTGGCGGTCTCCTTCAGCGAGTAATTGTTTAACTTTTGAAGTTACAAATTCTTCGTGTTCCTTCACTTTTCTCCAACCTGGAAACAAAGTGGTACTTAAACAGTCTTGGTCCATCAGCGTTTTTTCCTGCAACATTTGAACAACTTCTAAGTACGAAAAGGGTCCAAATTTTTTATCATCTTTAAGAACAAGCCATTTTTTTTCATGGTAAGGATGCTCTGATTTTTGTGCGAGTGGTTGGCGAGCCCAACCTTCATGATACTTTGAGGCAAACAAAGGGTGGTCTAACAAAAGAACCCAATCCTCTTTTGAATCTTCATAGATGTAATCATTCCAAGCGTGTTCAGTGGCCTCTAATTTTTCAAGAATTTCATTTACAGTATAGGGGCCTACCTGCTGCCCTTGCTTGGCAAGGAAATATCTTTTTAACATCGTTGACTCCCGAAATTATAACCAACGATTTCCTATCGGCCTAGGTCGGGAGTCGCTTTAGCTGAAATAAAAGTTAGGATAATGTGTTTAACATTTTGACAGTCAGAGATGACTCAAAATTCTAAAATATCAAGGAGAGCTTGCCATTCGATATAAGCCAATTCCAAATCGGCACGAACCTGGACCTGTTCCACTTCGGCCAGCTCAGCACGATTGATAGCTTCGATCAAAACACTGATATCAATTCGCCCTTGATTATAGGTGCGAGTGAGTTCTTTGACAGCATCCCTTCGAGACTCGAGTAATTGAGACTGAATTTTTAGGTTTCCTTCTAAAGAAAGAATGGCAAGTTCCAATTGAACTTTTTGTTTTTTAAGTCTTTCCACTTCAGTCATCGTCAGGATCTCTTGAGATCTTGCTAAAGCAGCGGCTTGCCGCGATCTTGCCGATTGCACATCACTACCAAACGAGTGACTCCACTTCACACCCACATACCAATGAGGTCTTGAACCATCTAACAATTGCTCTTCGGCGACAGAAGTAGAAACATCAACCCCTGTGGCTCCAACTTCACCCACGAGAGCCACCTGCGATCGATTTTCTTGCTTAGTGCTGATGGCCGTATTTTTAGCAATTTCATTTTTTAGATTTGAAATCTTAAAGCTTCTGGTTTGCTCGAGTTCTTTTTTTGTAGACTTCACTTCTGCTGCGTATTGGGGAAGTTCTCTTGGTAAGATCCACTCATCTGCTGACATCGAAGGCAAAAAAATTTTCAGCTCGAGAAGTGCTTTATCAAATTCTAATCGATTGACCTGAGCCAGTCTTTGTCGGTTGAAATATTCTGCTTTCACCTGGGAAAACTCACCTGGAGCTGCATACTTATTTCGGGATTTGTTTTCGATATTTTTAACCAGGCCTTCGTATCGCTTTAATGCTGATTCAGATTCTATCAGTCTTCGATAGGCCACAGTGGCTTTCCAGTACAAATCAGAACCCTTGAGTAAAACTTCTTCGATCAGCTCGTAACCTTCCATCTGTGCAACCGACCCTTGAGCTTTTGCAGATTCTAAAGTCGCCCGAGAACCAATCCCGAAAGAATCTCGCCACAAATTCTGCTCGACAGTAAATAAATAGGAATTGAACTGTCCGTCTCTGGGGCCTGCTAAAAAAGTAGTCGTGGATTCTAATTTTTCAGACAGAATTTCTGCCGTCACCAATGTGCCTGTTTGAAAGTACTTCGTCACGTTGGTTGAAAACAAGTCCGATTCTTCTAAATCGTTGGCACGATTTGCTAGTGACAATCTACGGTCACGATCTTTGCCGATTTCAACTGTAGCGACCCAATCAAAATTTGACTCGAGAATTCTTTTTTGCAAATCACTAACTTCGTACTGCAAGCGAAGTGACTGAACTTCTGGAGATTCTGTCTTCGCGAGTTTGAAGAACTCTTTGTAAGTAATCGCTTGAGATGAAACTGAAATGAAAATGGAAGATAAAATTAATTTTTTCACTTCAAAAACATAACAACTGACATCAAACCGCAACAATGATTTTTACATTTTGACGCCGTGTTATTTGCACTGAGTATGACACATAACAATGTTTCTAAATAGAGATTGTTAAGTCTGATGCTGAATAGGCAAAATCGAAAACTATGGATTTAATAAAAATTTCGATCACCCGCCCCGTTTTCGCTTGGATCTTGATGTCGGCCCTTATCGTATTTGGAGGTCTCGCCTTTTTTAGAATCGGCATCAGCCAAATGCCAGATGTGGATTTTCCGATTGTCTCAGTCAGTGTCAATTATGAAGGAGCCTCTCCGGAAATCGTTGAATCAGAAATCGTTGATATTTTTGAGCAACAACTTCTTTCACTCGAAGGACTCAAAGAAATCAAAGCTACCGCCAGACAGGGCTCTGCTAATATTTCTCTAGAGTTTGATATCAATCGAAATGTGGACGTTGCTCTTCAGGAAGTTCAAGCTGCCGTTTCTCAGATCCGCCTGCCTCCTGGTGTTGTGGACAATCCCGTCATTCGAAAACAAAATCCCGAAGAAGAACCCATCATGTTCATCGGCGTGTGGAGTGATAAGTCTTTTAAGGAAACAATTGATTACGCAGATCAATTCTTAGTTTCGCAGATGCAAACTGTTTCTGGCATCGGCGAAATTTCAATTGCTGGCTTTAGTGCTAAAAACTTACGAGTCTGGATCAATCACGAAAAGCTGAAAAACTTTGATCTGACAGTCACTGATATTTTGGATTCCATCCAACAGCAACACATCGACCGAGCTGCTGGTTACATTAGTAATAAAACGCAAGAGCTCAATGCGCGACAGTTTGGTGAAGCTCAAAGCGTCGAGGAATTCGGAAATCTTCCAATTCTCAGACGTGGTGGCAGTGTGATCCTCAATCAACAATATAAATTGAAGGATTTCGCACGGGTCGAAGATGGCTTGAGCGATGTTCGTAGACTTGCTCTTGTTGACGGTAAATATGCCATTACAATTGCCGTCAGAAAACAGCGGGGATCCAACGAGGTGGCAGTTGCGAAAGCGCTGAAGGAAGAAATCGAAAATTTAAAAACTCGATTACCGGCTGGGTTTAATATTCGTGTGAATGTGGACTTTACTAAATCCACAGAAGCCACGGTCAGCTCCACGCAAACAAAATTAATTTACGCAGGTCTCGTTACAGTTTTTGTTGTGTTTTTATTTTTAGGAAATTGGGCTTCGGTTTTTAACGTCTTCCTATCGATCCCCACATCGATCATCGGAACATTCTTGATCATGTACTTTGCCGGGTTCACGATGAATCTTTTCACTTTGCTTGCGTTAGCCCTTGTGATTTCCATCGTGGTGGATGATGCCATCATGGTGTTAGAAAATATCATCCGACACTTTAGGATGGGAAAATCGCCTGCGAAAGCGGCCTACGACGGAACTCGAGAAGTTCTGGGCGCTGCAGTTGCCGCCACCTTGGCCGTTGTGGCCGTATTTGCGCCTGTTATTTTCATGGATGGAATTATCGGTAAGTTCTTCTTACAATTCGGTATCGTGATGTCCGCAGCAGTTCTACTTTCACTCGTTGAGTCCATCACCATCACCCCCATGAGAGCCTCGCAGTTTCTCGCCATGAATCCAAACCCCTCAAAATTTGAGATCTGGCTGGATCATAAATTTGAAGCCTTGGCCGAGAGTTATAAAAAATCTCTTGTGCATGTTTTCAATTTTCGAAATTGGTACTTAGCAACGGGAATGATTCTATTTGCTGTCTCATTATTTCTTTTTAAATTTGTGAAAAAAGAATTTGTTCCGCCTCAGGATCAAAATTTTGTGATTCTGACCATGCAAGCAAAACTTGATGCCTCGATCGATTACACGCTGACTCGAGCTGCAGAAGTGGAAAAGATCCTCAAAACGATTCCCGAAATTCAAGGCTTTTTTGTCTCTGTCGGGTCCGGAGGACCTTCCAGTGGATCTAATCAGGGATTCATTCCTTTGATTCTCAAAGACAGCTTGGATCGAGATTTAAATCATTTGGAAGTCATGGAAAAAGTCAGAAAAGAACTTTCTGTCATTAAAGGAGTCAGATTTCAACTTCGAGATATTTCGACACGAAATCTAACCTCTGGACGAGCATTTCCCGTTTCATTCAATCTGCGTGGTCCTGACTACAACGTCCTGAACGATAAAGGACAAGAGATCATCAAACGCCTCCAAGACAAAGGCTTAGCCGTTGATCTCGACACTGATTATAAAAAAGGAACCCGTGAAGTCCGAATTTATCCAAGGCGAGATATTATCGCGGCTAAAGGTGTCTCCATGGAAACAGTGACTCGTACAATCAATGCAGCTGTTGCAGGATCACGCGAAGGCCAGTTCACTCAAAACGGCAGACGTTACGACATCCGTGTGAAACTCGAAGAGGGATTTATTCTTTCACAGAATGATATCAAAAAAATCTTCGTTAGAAATATCACTGGAAATTTAATTTCACTCGCTGACCTTGTGGACATCCGAGACGAGCCTGTCATTCAAAGTATTTCAAGGGTCGATCGCCAACGAACCATCGCCATCTTTGGCGGCCTGGCACCTAATAAATCCCAAGGAGTTGTATTAGCCGAGGCCCGAAGCATCGCAAATGAAATTCTGCCGCCTGGATACGGCTTCAAACTTGAAGGTGCATCAGCCGGTTTTGAAGATGCGTTCAAAAGTATCTACTTTGCACTCATCCTTGGAATTATCGTGGCCTACATGATTTTAGCTGTTCAGTACAACAGCTTCCTGCACCCGGTGACAGTTCTTATGGCGTTGCCATTCGGTTTAACAGGCGCACTCTTAGCATTGTGGGTGACAGGCCAATCATTGAACCTGTTCAGCTTGATTGGTGTGATCGTTTTAATGGGTATCGCAAAAAAGAATTCAATTCTGCTTGTGGAATTTATCAATCAAACCCGAGAGCATGAACCCAACATCCGAAAGTCCATCATCGAAGGTTGCCCAGTCAGATTGCGACCGATTCTGATGACATCAATTGCAACAATCCTAGCTGCACTTCCATTGTTGCTCAAACAAGGCATCGGAAAAGAAACCAGCTCCGCACTGGCATTAACAGTTTTGGGCGGAACATTCATCTCAACAATTTTCACATTGTACGTAATCCCAATGATCTACGAATTCCTAAGCCCGTTAGAAAGAACAAAAAAGATCTCCATCGACTAAAAAAAGCCCCAAATCCCAAAAAGAAAAACCCAAGTGATTCGCTAAAAGCGAATCACTTGGCAAGGCCCAAAGGGCCGCCTCGACTCAGAAGTAAATAGTGTTAAGAACAGAAATCTAAAAAAAGAACTTCGAACGAAGCCTAACGACTAAAACAAAACCTACTCGATCGCCTTCAGCCAAGCAGGACTGGCCTCAACAAGTTTTCGAGTCTTCAAATCAAACATCCCATAAACGACATAACCTTCAAGCGCAACAGCACCATCAGCTTTCAAAATCTGCTGATTGATTTTACCGATCTTGCCCTTCATAGGCTCGGCTTGAACAGTGACACGAATTTTTTCACGAAGTTTGAGCTCTTTACGAAACTTTACAGTCACTTCTAAAATCACGGGACCATGACCAGTGCTTTGAACTTTTTCGTAACCGTAATCTTTTAAAGTAATGCTTTCCCAACGGGCTTCTTCGAGAATTTGAACATAGGTCGCATTGTTCACGTGACCATATGAATCCAGATGATGTTCTTTGATCGTCATTTCATAAACAAAGGGTGTCTCAGACATTACTTCAAAGCCTCTCGAAGGTAGGCTGAGGCTTGGTCAAGAAGCCAAACCACAACTGCGATCACAACAATGATGCATCCCACTTGAGGCCACATCGCTTGTCCTTGATACTGAATCAGTAATGTTCCGATACCACCACCACCGACAAGACCGATGATAGTTGCCATTCTGACGTTGATATCCCAGCGATAAACTGTGAATGAAATATAAGGCAAAATCACTTGAGGAACGATCGCAAACCAAACCATTTGTAACCGAGTGGCGCCCGTTGAAAGAATGCCTTCGATAGGTCCGTCATTTACGGATTCCACCATTTCAGAATATTGTTTCGCCAAGGATGCGATGGAGTGAATCATTAAAGCCATCATGCCGGCAAAAGGACCAATACCCACCCAAACTGAAAAAATAATCGCCCAAATCAGAGCTTCTACAGAGCGAGTCACATTCAAGAGTGTTCGAAGTAACATATAGATCGCAAAGGGAATGGGACCCTTCATAATATTTTTTGCAGCTAAAAAACTAAGAACAAATGCGAAAGGGATCGCCAACGCCGTTGCAATAAAGGCCATAAAAATTGTCTCGATGATATTCAAAACAGCTTTCGGCAAGAGAGACCAATCCGGATTAAAAATACCTTGGAAAAGTCTCATGGCACCAGCAAAACCATCAGGATCTGAAAGTTCAACCAAAGAAAATTTGGTCTTCGCCAATCCCACGATGAAAGTGACAACTAAAACAACAAGAGCTTGCCAACCCCACACCGTCTTTAAAAAAGCCTCGGCCTTGTCGTGGGCTTTTTTCTGTGGCGGCAAAAAGATTTGTTCACCCCAAGTGCGAACTCCCGAGTGGGTTAAGAACCAGCTGAGGAGAGATGAGCCTACAAAAAATAGCCCCGCCAAAGTGGCATTAAAACCTAATTGCAGTTGCTGCTCTTCGGTTGGGTTCACAATGACAACAAGAAGTACGAGCAGTAAAAAAGCACCGCAGATTCCGTCAAACACCATGGACTTTAAATTGAAATTTTTCATGATCGGGCCCTTTACTTAGATGCTGATTTTAATTGATGTGAACTTCTTTTGCGCCTTCGCCGTAGATTTTTTCGAACCATTCTTCTGAAATGTCATTTGGTGAGCCTTGAAAAACGATTTCTCCGCTCTTCATGGCTATGACCCGAGTGGCATACTGGCGAACAAGACTTAAAAAATGAAGATTACAAATAATTGTAATGCCGAGCTCTTGATTTACTTTTTTCAGATAGTCCATGACCACATGACAGGTGGCTGGATCAAGCGATGCCACAGGTTCATCCGCCAGCAATAGATCAGGCCCTTGAGTTAACGCCCTTGCAATGGCGACACGTTGCTGCTGACCACCTGATAAATTGTCAGCACGAAGAGCTGCTTTTTCTTGAATGCCCACAAGCTTCAAATAGCTGAGCGCTTTTTCTTGATCCTTCTGGCTGAATAAACCAAGCAGACTTGCGATGGGCTTCATGGTGCCAAGGCGACCCATCAATACATTTTTCAAAACAGAGTAGCGGGGAACTAAATTGAAATGTTGAAAAATCATTCCGATTTTTTTTCTGACTTCTCGAACTTCATCACCTTTCGCTTTGGCAATGTCTTGTCCGTAAAACAAAATTTCGCCAGAAGTGGGATCATGAAGACGGTTGATGCATCTCAGGAGAGTTGATTTCCCAGAGCCACTTAGACCTATGACAACGAGGAATTCACCTTTTTGAACATCAAAGGAAATGCCTTTAAGGGCTTGAGTTCCATTTTCATAGGTTTTTTTTAAATTCTTAACTGATAACAGCGGAGCACTCATCGGATGAATCCTTTTTTTGCTTAGTTCTTTTTACCAGTGGCCATTTCATTTAAATTAACACCAAGATCTTCGTACATCTTTAATGTCGCTGTGTAATCAGCATCAGTGGCATCTTTGAGCTCGGTGACTCCGTAGATTTCATTGAATGCTGTTTTACCATCAGCTGTTTTAATGAAGTCTTTGAAAGCTTGTGTGATTTTAGCTTTCATTTCTTCAGGCATTTCTTTTCTGAAAACGATGGGATCGTTTGGAACAGGCTGAGAAAGTTCTACGATACGAACTTTTTGTTCCACATCAGGGTACTGAGTTTTCACAAGACGTCTTGCATCTTCAATGTTTCCACCTTCAGAAGGTGGAGAATAGAATGTGGCGCCGGCATCCACTTGACCTTGGTAGACCATGGAAACAACAGAGTCGTGCTTCATCGCAAAAACTGTTTCTTTTGCTTTAATATTTTTATCTTTCATAGTTTTGAGTGGAACCAAGTAGCCAGATGTGGAAGCAGGATCGACGAAAGCCAATTTCTTGCCCTCTAGGTCTTCAATTTTTTTAATTGTGCTGTCAGTGCGAGTGATGAACTGAGACTGATAAGTCGCAGATCCATGTCGAAGAACTGTGAGTCTTGCTTCTGCTCCGTATTTTTTATTTGCAAGAGCGTATCCGAATGTATTCATCGCTGCTACGTCGGCACGCTTAGTTCCGAAGGCTTCAACAACTGCAACGAAGGACTGTGGAATTGAAACTTGGAATTTATAAGGTGTGTTTTTTTCTAGAAATTCGCGGAACTTTTTTGAATTATCTTCAATGACTTTTGCATCCACAGAGGGGACGAAATAAAGTTTCACAGGATTTTTTTCTGTTCCTAATTCACCACGAGATCCCGTGCATGCGGTTAAAGCCATTACGATCATCACAAGTCCAAGAGCAAGTGCAGTTTGCATGGGAACTCCTTTAAACATGGGTATTTGAGGCGGCTGAAAAGTAACAAAATTACCTGCCTGGGCCAAGGAAAGTCTTTGATTTTAGATTCCTTTCATGGCTGAATGGGCCCCTATGACGCAGCCCTACAAAACCTTAAGTGAGCTCATCACTTCCGTGGAAAACGATTTAGATCAAGGTCACAAGATTCTGTCAGTTTTTGATTTAGATTCGACTCTTTTTGATGTCAGTCCTCGCATTCAAAGAATCCTCGAGGAACTCAAAACCCATCCTGAGGTTCTAGAAAACTTTCCCGATCATGCGCCACTCTTAGAGCAGGTTAAAACCGAAAGAACTGATTGGGGAATTAAATCTGCACTGTCTCGCGTGTTTCACACAAACCCCCCACCGATGGATTTCCATAGAATCGCTCGGGATTTTTGGACTCAACATTTCTTCAGTAACGAGTATTTACACTTTGATCATCTAGTTGAAGGCTCAGACCAATTGGTGAATCGCCTTTTAAAAAAAGGTTCTCAGATCACTTATTTAACCGGACGAGACTGGCAAAGAATGGGAAATGGGACTGTGGAAGTTCTAAAAAAGTGGAACTTTCCTATCCCCAATGAATCCACCATTCGCCTCGCGATGAAACCTGTCAAAGGGGCCGATGACTCTGAATTTAAATCCGGCTGGTTTGATTCGATTAAGCCTCATCAGTATAAACGAATTTTATTTTTTGAAAATGAACCTGTGATTCTTCATCACGTGAAGAAAAATCATCCTGAAATTGAAATTGTTTTTTTAGATACCACACACTCTGGGCAAGCCGATCCCCATGATCAATGGCTGACCATTCAAAATTTTAAAATGACGAAGGAATAAAATAAAATGCTTCATATCGTAGCCACTCCCTTAGGCAACCCTCAGGATATATCCCTTCGTGCACTTAAACTTTTAACTGAATGTGATGTGGTGATTTGTGAAAGCACGAAGGAAACATCCAAGCTTTTGCGAGCTCACGGTGTGGCCGGCAAAAAATATGAAGTCCTCGATGAACATTCAAAAGCCGAGGACCTGGTCCCACTGCTAGAAATGATCGAAAAACAAAACTGCGTTCTTGTCAGCGATTGTGGAACACCTGGATTTTGTGATCCGGGAGCCGATCTGGTCAGACTGGCTCGAAAGAAGAATTATCCCATCAAAATTGTTCCTGGGCCCTCTTCCCTTGCAGCCCTTTTGAGTGTGGTCGGTGCAAAAACTTCTGAGTTTTTATTTGTTGGCTTCATCCCTGCTGAAACAGAAGCTCGAGAGAAAAAATGGAAGCTTTTAGTATCTGAAAAACGATCCTTTGTCTTGATGGACACGCCTTACCGACTGACAAAGATTTTAGAAGAAATCGATCGCAATCTTCCAAAAAGCGTTTGCGTGATTGTATTGGATGTTTCACTCGAGACCGAAAATATTTTGGTGGGTCCTGCCAGTCAGCTTCTGCTAAAACTTCGAGGCTTGAAAGCGGAGTTTATGATTTGGGTTCAAGCGGATTAAGAGCCAGCTTTTTTGAAAGCTAGCTCTTCATGCTTCGACTACAACAGCTCTGTCTTCAACTTCGCATTGTCCTCGCGGGTCATCCATCGACTAAAATAAACCGTTAGAATCGATGACGAGATCACGATGAAAAGTGAATACAGCACTGGGATCAATAACACCGAGTCTTGAATCTCTTTAGGAAAACTAAACAAAACAATCGCCATAGCCAAAGGACCATTTTGAATTCCAGTTTCTAAACTGATTGTTAAAGCTCTGCGGTTTGATTGTTTCAACAATTTCGCGAAAATAAGTCCAAGACCAAAACCAAAAAGACCTAAGCATAAACTGGCAGCATAAATATTTCCAGGCGTTGTACTGAGCAGTCCCGCATTTCTTGGAATCCATGTAACGATCAAAAATAAAATTACGAATATACCGAGCACGCCACCAAAAAATTCAGACACGGCTCCGATATTAGCATTCCACTTTC